>JAQGOV010000297.1 GCA_028293425.1 Verrucomicrobiales bacterium | reverse complement strand
GTTCGGATGACTCACCGAGGCAGCGAGGCGGCCTTCGCGGAGGAAGCGTTTTCTGTCCTGATCCGAAGCCAGGGCGTGGTTCATCACCTTCAGTGCCAGGCGGCGTCCGGTTTCCATGTGCTCGGCCTCGTAAACCTCGCCCATACCCCCTTTGCCGAGCAGCCGGATGATCCGGTATTGCCCAAAAGTTTGCCCAGGAATTGGAATGACCGGCCTGGCCCCGGGACCCCCTGAGGCCTCGCCTCCGCTGATGGTTGGCGCTTCACTTTGGAGAAGGCATGCCGGGCACAATCCCGCGGGAGCATCGGTCGGCAGCGGGAGGCCACATCCGGAACAGAATTTTTTCGTTATCATATATTTTTCCCTTCACCCGCTACTTAAGGAATGGTTGAAAAAGGTTACAAGGGAACCGGGCCGTCGAAACTGGGCCAAAAACCTCATATTTGGCTGATTACCGAGAGCAAATGCCGCCTTTCTTCCTGGACCTCATCTGGCGATGACACCGTGTTCGCGATCTCTTCTTCCAGCAGTTGCCGGTAGCGCTTGCGCAGGCGATGTACCGCGACCTTCACCGCTCCTTCGGTGATGCCGAGACGCCCCGCGATTTCAGCATGGGAACCACTCGCCCCGCCCACCAGGAAACCTTTGAACTCCGCGAAGTTTAAAGCATTTCCCACTTTCTCCTGTTCTGTCTCAAGCCGAGTCAGTACCTGCTCGAGTAATGTGAGTGCCCAACGGCGCTCATAAAGCGTTTCGGGGTTCTGGAGCAGGGGCGGTTCCATCGCGTAGCGCTCCTCAGGAGCCATGCCATCCAGCGAAATGGGCTGCTGTCCCCCGCCCCGCTTCTTGGTATGAGCCTTATCCCACTCATTCGCGAGAAATCGTTTGAAAGCAATCAAGAGAAACGAGCGAAACCTGCCTTTGCCCTGATCGGCTGTTCGGAGATAATTCTTTTCCAGGCATTGAGCGAAGAAGGCTTGGACTAAATCCTCTGCGTCGTGCGGCTTTTGGCCAAGTCGCCGAGCGTAGGCGTAAAGCGGGTACCAATAGGAATGGCACAGCTTCTCCAATGCCGCTTGCGCGCGGGTGGAATCCGTTTTCCCAGCTGCAACAACCACGCTCCAATGGGTCGTCACGAACCATTGGTGGCTGGAAGATTTTTCGACTGCATCTTCGGGCATCAGAAACGTATAACACGGCCGTCAGAAAAAATCGGCCAAAATCTTCCTAATGCCTTGCCTCTTCCGGCGTTCAGGCCGCTGGCATTTTGAGGATGAGCGGTTAAGTTGGCGGTGTTATGCGTTATCTCGTCAAAGCCCGCGTCAAGGAAGGCCAGGAGGGTGCCTTGCTGGAAGCGATTGCGGATGGAACCCTTGGGCAAGGCTCCATCGCGGGGGATGAATACCAATATGACATGGAGCAGGCCCACCGAGACTCCCAAGGTAACGTGCAGTGGGTTGAAACCTGCTTTTGTGCCACGCCCCTGGACGAGGAGCGTCCCTACTGGGAAAAGTATTTTGATTTCATCAGCGTCAAAGACGCTCACTCGCGAAAAAATTGTCGCCACGAAAATGGCACGGATCCATGGGCCTGCTGCGACTGCGATTGCACGAAAAAGCTCGAGGAACGGCTCAAACTGACAGGTGAATCCTTTTTGGAGACGTTAAAACGCAAATGCTCCAGCTGAGCTGCGTGTTTCTGGATTCGACAACAGGCGTGCTCTTGGCCAGAATTCAGGCATGCGATACGGCTTACAGTATTCACATTTGTTTTTGTCCTGCATGTTCATCCTGGGAGTTGCAGACGCCAGCGCCAAACCACTGATCAAGGACGGTCAAAAGCTGGCATTCCTGGGAGACTCCATTACCCAGCAGGGCTGGGGCAATCCCAAAGGTTACGTGCGGCTTGTTCTGGCTGGCCTTGCCACCAACGGCATCAACGTATCTTCCGTTCCTGCAGGAATCGGAGGTCACAAATCCAACCAAATGTTGGAACGTTTGCAACGCGATGTCCTCAGTAAAAACCCCGACTGGATGACCTTGAGCTGTGGAGTAAACGACGTTTGGCACGGCACAAACGGTATTCCACTCGATCAATATAAGACCAACATCACGGCGATCGTGGAGCGTTGCCAGGCCGCCGGAGTGAAAGTGATGTTGCTGACGGCCACAGTCATTACCGAGGACCTGAAGAATGAAAACAACCAGAAGCTGGCTGCCTACAATGATTTTCTGCGTGCACTCGCCAAGAAAAAGAAATGCCCACTGGCTGACCTAAATCAAATGTTCCAGCAGGTGTTGAAAGCCAACCAGAAGCCTGGTCTGGTTTTGACGGCTGATGGCGTCCATATGAACCCGGAGGGCGACAAACTCATGGCGAAGGGTATTCTGAAGGCTTTCGGCCTCAAGGACGCCCAGTTGAAAAAAGCGGAAGAGGCATGGGTTGCGCTGCCAGCTAAATGAAGCATTTCAAGGCGATCGCCGCGATGTCTCTGAACCGGGTGATCGGCCAGGGAAACAAGATCCCATGGCATCTGCCCGAGGATTTCAAATGGTTCAAGAAAATGACGACCGGCCAGGTGGTGGTGATGGGGCGCAAAACATTCGAATCCATTGGCAAACCGCTGCCGAACCGCGAGACCATTATCCTGAGCCGATCCCATTTCGCTTATCCGGGTGTCAGGACGATTTCCGATTTGAGCGACTTGGAGTTGCAGAAGGAAATCAGGGACGTTTTCATTTGTGGTGGCGCCCAAATTTATGCGCAGACCCTTCCGTTGTGTTCAGACCTCTATCTCACTGTAGTGAAGCGCACGGTCGAAGGTGGAGACGCCTTCTTCCCCGCGTTTGAGGAGAAATTTGAGCTACTCGAGGAAGTCACTGACAATCCCGAGTTCAAGATTCTACATTACCGCAACACGCAATTAGAAAGTATTTAGGAGCGGCTACGGCACGATCACAATTCGATAGAAGGCGTTCTTCCCGACAGGCGTGGAACTATCCAGAACTTGTCCTTTGTCGCCGTTGCCGGTGATGGCCGCATTGACTGGAGTCCATTGGCCTGCGCCCAAATCGCTGCAACGTTCCACCAGGTAGTGAACACCAGGCTGAGTGGTGAATGAAACAGTGGTTCCCTGCTTCTGTAGTTGCACGGAAAGAATTCGGCTCGGAGTCGGGAGCGCCGCTGGATTTCCCTGCACTGCAAAAGCATTGCCGAAGCCGGCGTGACCATCCTGATCTAGGACTCTCAGAAAAATATTCGTGGCAGGCGCCTGAACCGTGACGCTGCCGGTCCAGATGCCCTGCACAAACGGGCCAGCCGTGTCAGGGGAGACAGGAACCGTGGTTTCGACAACGAACCTTGCATTTGGCACTTGGTTGGTCAGGTGGATTTGAGGGCTGTTGGCACTCGACCAGCCAAGCGGATCGCCAAAGCCGCTATCTGTTCGGCCAAAAAGAACACGCTGGGATTGTGAAGCACTGGCCAGGCAGAGTCCATCGGATGAATAGGAATCGTTGTCGAAACTAAAGTCCACCATGAGGCTATTGGTCCCATTGTACGCAAACGGGATATCAAAGTAGAACGTGATCCATCCAGCCGCGCCAATCGCTTGCTGTCGTTGGTAAACCGTAGTCCATCCCGCCGTATCCCATGAACTTGCAGCCTGGTAGGAGTTTACCGAGGTGTGCTTCAAGCGAATGGTCCAATTTGAAAGGGTTTGGCCTGGAATATTCGTGACCTGAAGCGAAAGAGCCGTAATCCGTCCAGAGCCAGGCAAGTCATTGGTGGTATAAATTACTTGAGCACGGCTGTCATGGAAGGAAGCACCCAACGGCGTCGCAGTCGCAACCTTGCCAGTCCCGACTTGGAAAGTCTGCAAGCTGGAAATCCCTTTCAAGGATACAGTCCCGGAAAAATCCGGAAACGGACGGTTCCACGCATCAAGAGCTGTGATGGTAAGGGGAAATGGTTGTCCAGCCTGTTGGGGCGATTGGACGTCGCTCATGGAAAAATGGTCCAGGCTGGCCAATCCATTGTCCAGAATGGTGCAGGTAGCAAAAGATTTTATGTAAACACCATTGAACAAATTGTTCAGATAAACGTAGAAAACTTCATTGCTCTCCGGAACGCTATCCCCCTTCACGGGCACAATGATTTCCAGATTGGTGGTTCCAGGAGTGAAGGTAAGCGTGCCGACGCTCAGCCCATAATCCAGATCCAGCACCGCGGAGCCATCCGCCACTCTGTAATCAACGAAAACCGGCAACCCACAGGGACCGCTCAGACTGACCTGAAAAATGGCGTTCGTGACTGTCCCGGGGGCACCTTCCAGCACGGTGACATCGCGGATCGAAAGCGAAGGCACGTTATCGTCATTATTGATCCGGCACCTCACTACCGGAGTCGCCAGCGTTGCATTCACCGGGTTGGTAAAAACCAGAAAAAAGTTCTCCTGGTTTTCATAAAAGTTGTCTCCAATCACCTGCACGGTGACTTGCAGGTTTGTGACACCTGGCGCGAAAGTCAGGTCACCCGAGACGCCCACGAAATCGCTGCCTTCTGTCGCAGTGAAATTGGCCGTTGAATAATGAACTGTCACGGGCGCAGGCGCGGGTGCCGACAAGCGAACGTTCCACACCGCGGGTGTGGTTCCGGAATTGCCTTCAGTGATCGAAATATTGGTGGAATACAGGAAAGGCAGATTGATCAGGCAGATTTGCGATGCTTGATTGTTGGCCGTCCAAGCTTCAGGCGTATCGCTCAGAAGCGCCGCCGTGTTGGTCACGAAACCGGTTTGACCGCCATTGAATACCAGGGAAAGCGTGGCGCTCGACCCAGATGGCATGGAGCCGATCGAGCAGAGCAAATTCCCATGGTCTACAATGCAACTTCCCTGCGAGGAGCTTGCGGAAATCATGGAGAGCGCGGCCGGGAGAGCGTTAACGACTCGCACATTTGTGGCGGTACCGGTGCCAGAGTTGCGGATGGTCCAAGTGGAAGTAAAATTCTGACCCCACGCCGCCACGAGATTCGATGGCTGCACTTCCAGTGACAAATCATTTTGTGCGTCCACACGGAACGGATTGGAAATACTGCGGTGCCCATCACCATCCTCCGCCACGGCAACTATATTGGACTGAGCGGAGGAAACCGTCAGCATACCTGTCCATGAACCCTTGACCAGGGAGACGGTCTGCGGCTGTATCGGCAATTGATGCACTGGCGGAAACGGAAGTGCCAGGTTTGTGTGAACCACCCTGGTGGAAGGGGCCGCGATTATCCAGTCCGCAAAGGAATGCGTATCCCGCGAACCAATGCGTTGAAAGGTCCTATTGGCATTCGTATTTGCAGCTAAAGGATTACCAATCCACTCGCCCACGGGAATTGGAGTCGGTTGCTTGATGGCCGCGGGATTCGCATCGAAAGCACAGACGAAATCCACCACGTTGGAGCTATTGTCCAGGAGTGCGATCGCTACGGGATTACCAAGTGGGAGGTTATTCCATGAAACATTCCTGCCCATGAACAGATTGGGGTAGGTTCCTGGCGCGGTCCCTTCACGATTGAGCACGAAAAGATCTCCCGGGCTCGCGATAGAATTCGTCGGAACCGTGATCGTGACCACGGGGGCTGGCCAGGAGCTAGAGTCGTACAAAGCGATCTGCCAGCCAGAAATGTTCACCGCGAATGCGCTCGCATTGATAAATTCAACCTTGTCCCCGACGGCTGTATCAAATTCCGAGATAAGGATGGCGGACGCGTTCGTATTGCCGAATTGGCCTGCGAGGCTAAGTTTGCCCGAATAATTAGTGAGCGTGTTCCCGATTTCATCTTTGGCCGTAATCGAAGCGCTGAACGGCACCTTAAGCTGCTTTGTCGAGGCTATTATACTCCAATCGAAATGATCCAAACCGCCCAAACCGCGGGTCGTAAATTGCCAGGTCGGACTCTTCGTGGGAGTCGTTCCAAGCTTGCTTACAACCCGCCAAAAATAGGTGGTATCCAGGGCCAAACGAGGCAGCTTCCAAAGAGCAGCCTGGCTGCTGCCCACAAACTCAGCCTGGCCGGGAACAGGGTTGGTGCCAAAAAACACATCAAAAGACAGGTTGGTAGTGTTGCCGAGGCGCACGCTCACATCGTCCAAATGGACATTGAAATACCCCAAATGATCCTCCTGAACGAACGCGAGCCTGATCGTTTGTCCACGATAACCGGAGAGGTTGTACTCACGGTGAACCCAGCCATTCGTTAATGGATCCCCCGGCTGTGTGGAAAAGGCAGTGCCAAGCACACTATTCGCGAGGTCGCGAATTTCCACCCTGAACACCTGGGCGTCGGGGTCAAATTGACTGCCATAGTTGTGAATGCGATCGTACCAACTCAACGTGGCGGACTGCGCGTCCGCGGGAATAAATACATCCTGATAAAGCGTGTTAAGGCCACCTCCCATTTGGGATGTCACGGCATTATATTTCCCACTGTGCGGTGGCGCAGGATTTTCAGGTCCTTCAGGATCCAATTGGCCATCGTTAATCACGAACGTGCCGTAATCCACGTCTTCCCTTGTCCACCCAGTAAAGTCACCGGTTTCAAAACCGCCGTTCACGATCACTTCTCCAATTCCAGCTTGCCAGGAAAGATAAGTATCAACGGGCACATTCGTGGCCAGGTGCGGAGGCGACGGCATGTACTGAAGCGGTGGCGTCTCGTCATCGAGGATTTGTACAAGCGCCGAGCCATTCGTGAACCCGGGGACCGATGCGGTGATGGTCACGTTCTGAATTCCCTCAGGAACATTATTATCCAAAACCTTTAAGGAAAACGAAACCAAGATCGTGTTCGCCGGAATGGTTACAGAGGCGGGCACCAACAATTTTGCAACATTGGCGGAGGTGAGTTGAACCATGAGATTGCTGCTCACGGTGGCAGCCAGGCGAACTTCGCCAGCATTCACAAGAACTCCATCGGTTTCACTAACGCGCGCGGGGGCGGAGACGAACAACTGGGGTCGGTCGTTGTCCTTCACCAAAATGCTGTCCGTTCCGTCGGTCCAGTTCGGAACACGGGCAGTGATGGTTACGCTTTGCAGGCCATCGAGAGTGGTTCCATCCACGACCTTCAACTCGAACTCCGCGGATTTTTGACCTGCGGGAATGATGACAAAGCTCGGAAGCGCGATAATGCCAGGGGCGCTGGAAATAAGTTGCACCGGAATATCACGGTCAACCCGGCGGCTCGTAGACACCCGCCCCATTTTTTTCACGGTGCGACCGCCCTCCTGGGCCAATGGAAATAGATTCAGCTTCAGAGCTGCCTTCTCATTGTCCAACACCTCAATGCTTGTCGGGAGAGCGTAAAACCCAGGGGCCGAGGCCGTAATTGTTGAGGTTTGGGTGCCATCCAGCAGCGCGTTATCCACAATCGTAACATCGAAAGAACCGTTCGTGCTCCCCGCTGGAATTGTCACCGATGCTGGAAGCGTTACCTTCGTCAAGTCGCTGGAGGCGAGTTGAACGGTCACACTTTTATCCGCGGGCACCGCGAGGTTGATTGAACCCTTCAAAACTCCATCACCCTCCATCGCGAGGGAGGGAACGCTCAGGACAAGGCGGCGAAACGGAACCCCCGTGACAGAAACATCATCGATGCCAATCCCATCATACGGGATCGCCAGGTTATCGTATTGGTTAAATCGAATCCGGAACGTCGGCGAGTACGTGAGTCCTATGCTTTGTAGGAAAGCATCCAACGGCACTTCAAACTTTTGGTATTTGTCGGTCAAGTCGCGCAACCCTTGCACTTCGTACCACTTGATGCCATCGAGGCTGACCGCCACCCCATCGAAATTTGCACCTTCCAGAAATGGCGACGGCGGCGGGCCGTCCGGCTCATCTCCAAAGGAACGAGCCCAGAAACGCAGCACTACGTTCGTATAACCTCCCAAGTCCAGCCCGAGCGTCAATTCGTTGCGCGCGTAGCTTTCAATAAATTCCTGTGTATCCATGGTGACATGGAAATTGCCCGCGTGCGGGCCGTTGTTCGAAGTCACCTGGGTTCGTCGAATGCCCGTTCCAGTGGTCTGCCACACTGGACTCAGCGACCCGGTCTCGAAGTCGTCCGAAAACGGAAGTGACGCAAAGCTCATGACGCGCAAACTCGCCGCTCTCTCCTGCCCAACCCCGGTGGAATTGTTTCGAAACGCGAAAGTGTCCTCATAAACCCCAACTGGCAGGGTCGCGGCTTCCGGGGTCAGACAAACCGATACCCGCACGGCGCTTCCAGGAGCCAGAGGACCACCCGCCGGCTCCAGCTTGAGCCATGTCTGGTAGTTGACCGAGGACCAGATGATCGTATTCGTGGAGGTGTTGGTTACCACGTAAATCATGCAAGCAGGGGCAAAGGGACCGCCGGCCGGTCCACTGGGAATAAAGTTCTGCTGCTGCAGCACAAGGATAGAGTCAGGTAAATCAAACGCCTCACGCACCCCGCTGGTGCTGTCCGCGCCAGGAACGCTCGCGCTAAACCCCATTCCCCGCTTGGCGAATGCCGACCAGAGTTCCACCCAATTGGCGCCGCTATTATTCAGCAGGTCCGCCTGAATAATCGCATCGCGAGCTTCCAGGAAAGTCGGATTCGGAGGCGACAGCTTCATGCCGTCCGTCACCAACTGGAGCATCATCCGGTTTCCCTTTTCCAAACCGTATTTGTGGATAAGGTTCGCGCGCCCCTCCCAAAGGGTTACACACCACACTTCGCCCTGGTAATGAACCTCGTTCGCGTAAATGGGCGAGAAGGGCTGAATCGGGCTCAGGGGCACTCCGTTGTGCGGATCGATCTGGCTCGGATCAATGTCTTTGAGCGTGAGCGGGTTCTTCAACATGTCCGTCGAATAAGGATACCGCCGGATGCCATAATAATAATTTTCGAGCATGCCTGAGAATTTGTAAGTAGCGTAACCGCCCATCGGATAAGAGGCGTCAGGATCCTCGCCCGGCAGCGTCAAAAGCGCCAAGGCATAAAAATCGGACCACCCTTCGCCCATCCCCGAGGGCTGCAACAGACTAATGCCCGCTCCCCCGCCAACCAGGCGCGTGCTCAAGCCATGTGTGTATTCGTGCAGGACAATGCCCGCGTCGAACGACCCATCGCGCTGCGGCGTCGAGCCATCGAACAGGTACATCTGGATGCGAGGAGATTCGCCATCGTCAGCAGGTGTAAAATTGGCATTATTCACCCCTGAGCCATCCTGGGAATCCGCCATCAAGGGGTCGTTATCTTGTCCCCCGCGGCCTAGATTATCCTTCTGAAAATTTCCCGCCGCCTCGGTAAAGCCGAGTTCATACAATTGATCGTGCATCCAGTTGCACCAGTAAAACAATTGCACCACGGAGGCTTCCTGGTAATTGTTGGGCCCTTGCTGCGTATCCATTGGAAAATCGAAATTCCGAGCCGGGTTGCCCACGGGCCGAGGCAGGTCTGGGAGGTCATCCGCATTCCGATCCAGATGAGCATCGACGTTGTTGCCACGAGTTTCGTTGGCGTGTTCATTGAGCCAGCCGAGCGGTGAAGCGTTGGTCGAAAGCGCGGTCAAGGACACCAGCGTTCTAGGAACAAACGGCGCCTGATTCGTGGAAGGCTCCGAAAAGCCGGGACGGAGCGGTGCGGGGCTTTCCGTGGTGTAAATTCGATACTGCGCGTCGGTCAGGTTAAGCGTGAGTTTACGGCGGAGCAGAACCTCACCCGTGTGTGCATCAATCAGCACACGGTAACGCTCGTTAGGCAGAGGCTGAGTGAGTTCTAATTGCCACGCGAGGAGTAACCGATCCGCGGCCAGCGGGAACCAGGTCAGACGGGCCGTCACGTAGCCAGGAAGAACGCCTCCCATCAAATGCTGCAACCTCTCCGGTCCTGCGAAATCGTCCAAAGCCATGACATCGTCGAGATAAACCGCGACCCCGATCGCGTCTGCGCCAAGAGTGACTGCTTCCTCCACGGTCAACGTCGGCACACCAAGCACTCCTCCCTGGTTTCCCAATGCCGCCGCCCGGTTCGGATCAGAAATGAACGTGCTTGAAAGGTTGATGAGTTCCTGGTTGGCAGTCACGTGCCCGATCAGAACCGATTCATAAACCGGCACGCCTCCTACCTGTTGTTCCCAGATCGTCGTTTCGACGCCATTATGGGACGTTGCGAAGTTGCGCTTAATCTTTGCCGCCTCCAAAATATCCCCGCCGTAACCATATAAAACTGAGTGCTCGTTCAGGAAAGCCTTTACCGGCCGATGTGGTGTATTTTCCGGCAGCACGTTTACTCCCGCGCCAGGCCCCGTCTTCGTCGTTCCTTTCGGTCCAGTCAAAAATGAATTGGGCGATGCCACCCAGGAAGGCGAACCGAGCTTCTGATCGAACGTCACTCTCGCTCCGGGAACAGAACCCTTGAGCTTGCCCAAAGCCGTCTTCCTCGCCGGGGAAAGCTCGGGACTTACTGGCGCGCGCTTGTCGATTGCCGGTAAGTCCTCTGCACGCTTGGGTTCGCGAAAAGCGAAAGCTCCGGGGACAGTGGAAAAACTCAACCAGCCCAATAGTAAAAAACACAAGGATACTCGCGTACGACTCATGGGCAGGTAAATGACGTCATTGGTGAAAAAATACTACCTTAGAGGCCTAAAAAAGCTAGTTTTATCATCTCACAATGTTTTCGGCATAATGAGGATTAACCTGAACGATTTCACCTGCCATTTGTCTGTCAATCGTTTATGCATAGGGCGTGCATTTGGCGCATTTAAGGCTTAGGGATTTCCGCAATTATGGGCGGCTGGATGTGGATTTTGCGCCGGGTTTTCACGTTTTACTCGGCGATAATGCCCAGGGTAAGACGAACATCCTGGAGGCCATCTATCTGATGGCGACCCTGAGGTCCTTTCGGGGAGTCGGAGGCGCGCAAATGATTCGGCATGGGCAAACGGGTTATTTTGTAGGTGGGCACGTCGTGGGCCAGGGTGAACATGAGGTGAAAATGTATTGGTCTCCACGTGAAAGAAAGCTCAGCCTGGACGGCCAGCCGGTGCGCAGGCTGATGGACTACCTGGGGATTGTGCGGGTAGTTGTTTTCTGCACCGAAGACCTCCAATTGATCAAGGGCACGGGACGAAGCCGCAGACGCTTTTTAGATCTGTTACTCTCCCAAACCAGCCCGGCCTACCTGCCCCTCCTCCAGCGTTATGCCGAAGCCCTGAAGTCCCGCAACGCCATATTAAAGCGACCTGTCATCGACGAAGCCGCGCTCGAAAGTTTCACCCAGGAACTGGTGAAAGTAGGAGGAGAACTGACGCGGCAAAGACATGAACTCCTGCCTAAGCTATCCCCGCTGGTGCGACAGGCCTACCGGAGAATATCAAATGACGCCGAGGAGGTAAAACTGGAATACGAGCCCAGCATTCGGAATGATTTTGCCGTGGAATTGGCTCAAGCCAGGGCTCGAGAGCGAGCTTACCGCTCCACCATCATTGGCCCGCATAGGGATGAGTTAGGTTTTTTCCTGAACGAACGTTCAGCCACGCAATTCGGCAGTGAAGGCCAAAAGCGATCACTCGCGGTCGCGTTAAAAATGGCGCAGGCCGAATATTTGACTGGCCTGCACGGCGCTCCACCCATTCTTTTGATAGATGATGTCATGGGGGAATTGGATGTGAAACGGCGCACCGGGCTTTTACCCCTCCTGGAACGTTCTCACCAGGCACGCGGCCAGGTGTTTATGACTTGCACGGAGGAAAATTGGCCGCGGGAACTCGGCCGCGACCTCCTGCATTGGAATGTGAGTAACGGAGAACTCAAGCACGGTCCAAGCTAAAATCTTCAAAGGCGCGAGCAGAACGGATTTCCATCAATACAGTGGGGTAAATCACTGGTTTTATGCGTTTACCAGCCGGTAAGGATTTATTTCAACACCCGCCACTTGCGCAACTTAAAACCTATAGTAAATCAAAACTGGAGACACGTTGAAATGCCCTTACGGGCGGAGTGTCTGTTTCTTTTCGAGCAATGGGCTGGCCGGATGGGATATCCCGGCGCGTGCATTATGAATTGTAACGACGCTAATAACGGCCACGGCAACCATCCGATCTCCGATCGGTTCGGCAGCAGCGAACCCTATCGCCAGATCGTCGAAATGGCAGGTGAAGGCATTTGGGCGATCGATTCCCAGATGCGAACCACCTATGTGAACCCCCGGATGGCCGATCTGCTTGGTTATGCTCCGCAGGAGATGATTGGCCGTGACCCTTCCGAGTTCGTGGATGCTCACGAACGCCACATCACCATCTACAAGTGGCGAAACGGCTGTCACAACCATCATTCTGAGCATGATTTCCGTTTCCGCAGCAAAGGTGGAACGGAGGTCTGGACTGCTTGCTCCGTAACTCCATTCCACGATGCGAGTGGGAAATTCATCGGAGCTTTTGCGATTTTGACTGAGGAAACCCAGCGTCGGCACGAAGCCCAGGAGCTCAAAAAAAGCGAGCATCAGGCCCAGAGCGATCTCAGCGACCTGGAATTAATTTATCAGCAAGTTCCGGCCGGACTCGCTTTTCTGGATCAGAACCTTCGCTTTGTTAAAATCAATGATCGTCTCGCGAAGTTAAACGCCTGCGCCGTTCACGATCACATGGGCCGCACACTCCGCGAGGTGTTGCCCAATCAGGCAGATGCCTTCGAGCATTTGCTCCTCTATGCGATGGAAACAGGTGATCCCTTGGAGAACCTGGAATTCCATTCCGATATGCCTGACCAGCCAGGAATTATGCGCGACTGGCTCGCGAGCTTTTACCCGGTTCACACATCAAAGATTCACGGCATCAATGTCGTGGTGATGGAGATTACAGACCGTAAGCGCGCTGAAGCCGCCCTGCGACAATCGCAGGAGCGTTATGCGGCTTTTGTGAAAAATAGCACCGAAGCGATTTGGCGGTTTGAGCTGGAGCAGCCCATCGCTGTCGACCTGCCGGAGGAGCAGCAGGTCGAATGGTTTTATCGCCATGCTTATCTGGCTGAGTGCAACGACACGATGGCCAGGATGTATGGATTTAGGAATCATGAGGCGATGCACGGCCTGCGGCTTGAAGAAATCCTTCCTCGGTCCAATACCCAAAACGTTCAGTTCCTGCAGGCCTTCATCCGTTCGGGCTATCGCCTGAGTGACCAGGAGGCTTTGAACGCTGACCAAAATGGCCGCCCGTTTTATATCTCTTCCACCGCGTTCGCGGAAATCGAGAATGGCTTAGGTCATCGCGTTTGGGGCACGACCCGGGACATTACCTCTCGCAAGAAAGCCGAAGAGGGCCTGCAGCGCTACGCCGAAACTCTCGAGCAGCGGGTCGCGGAGCGCACAGCAAAGCTGGAGCAAACGGTCCAGTCTTTGGAAGGCGTGTGCTACCACGTCGCACACGACCTGCGCGCTCCTTTGCGGGCCATGGAAGGATTCACAAGTATCCTCCTCCAGCAATATGCAACTCAGTTGGATGAACAAGGACAGGAATTTGCCCGGCGGATTTCACAGGCGGCCGGGCGGATGGATCATTTGATTCGTGACTTGCTCGATTATGGCCGTTTGAGTCACACCAAACTGACTTTTTGCCAACTCCAGTTGGAAACACAACTTGCCCAGGTGCTAGGCTCGATTGACGAGGAGATTCAGCGAAAAGGCGCGGTAGTTGATGTGCGGGAGCCATTGGGCACCATTTGGGGAAACGCTACGGTCCTTGATCAAATTTTAACAAACCTGATCACCAATGGTATCAAGTACGTTCAGCCAGGGACGTCGCCACGCATAACTATCTGGTCGGAGCAACGAGAAGGTCTGTTGCGCCTCTGGGTTCAGGACAATGGCATTGGCATCGCCCCAGAGCACCATGATCGAATCTTTCGAGTCTTCGAGCGCCTCCACCGAAATGATCAGTACCCTGGAACCGGGATTGGATTAGCTATCGTTGCGAAAGGCGCTCAGATCATGGGCGGCCGCGCCGGGTTGGAATCCACGGAAGGCACGGGCAGCCGATTCTGGATCGAGCTGCGCACGAAAGCGCCAGCGACAGAAAATCGCTAACGGATGACCGTCGAAATCAAGCCGCGCCCGGTCTCAAATTCAGGCGCGGCCTGTCCACGAAAGAATTAACTGTTCGCAATCAACTGCCGCAGCACGTAGGGAAGAATCCCCCCGTGTTGATAATAATCAATTTCGATCGGCGTATCGATCCGGCAGATCACCGAAACTTCCTCCACCTGGCCATTCGCGCGGGTGATCCGGAGTGAAAGATCCTGTTGCGGTTTCAAGTTTGGTCCCAGGCCAAGGATGTCGAACATCTCCGAACCGTCGAGCTTCAGAGTCTGCGCGCTGGTCCCTTCCTTGAACTGAAGAGGCAGCACACCCATGCCGACCAGGTTGGAACGATGAATCCGCTCGAAGCTCTGGGCTACAACCGCTCGAACTCCCAGCAGACGTGTCCCCTTCGCAGCCCAATCGCGCGAGCTTCCGGTGCCGTATTCCTGGCCAGCCAGGATCACCAGCGGAACATCATCCTGGCCGTACTTCACAGAGGCATCATAGATCGACATCGTAGTCCCGTCAGGCATATGGCGGGTCACGCCGCCTTCCACACCAGGAACCATCAGGTTCTTGATCCGCACATTTGCGAACGTGCCACGGGTCATCACACGGTCATTGCCACGCCGCGAACCGTAGCTATTGAAGTCCTCGTAAGTCACTTCGTGGTTGATCAGATACTGTCCAGCCGGAGAAGATTTCTTGATGCTGCCCGCTGGAGAAATGTGATCCGTCGTCACTGAGTCGCCGAAGATTCCCAGCGGTCTGGCCTTTTCAATGGCCTGAATTTTTCCAGGTTCCTGGCTGAAATTCCTGAAGAACGGAGGCTCCTGGATGTAAGTGCTCTTTTGATCCCACTCATACACGTTTCCAACGCTGGATGGAATTTCGTTCCACTTCGGATTTTGTGAAGCAAAATCACGATAAAGCTGCTGGAATATTTCAGGCTTCAGCGCGGACTGCATCGCGTCGCGCACTTCCTTCAGCGTGGGCCAGATGTCTTTGAGCATGACAAGTTGGCCATCCTTTCCCGTGCCGATTGGCTCGGTCGAAAGATCAATATCAACCCGGCCCGCCAAGGCGAAAGCTACTACCAAAGGGGGAGACATCAGGAAGTTAGCCTTGATGCTCTGATGCACGCGCGCTTCGAAGTTGCGGTTCCCGGATAGCACGGAAGCAGCCACGATATCGTTCTTTATCACGACATCTTCCACCGGGGCCGATAAAGGGCCGGAGTTGCCGATGCAGGTGGTGCAGCCGTATCCAACCAGGTTGAATCCAAGCTTATCCAGGAAAGGCTGCAAGCCGGTTTTGGTTAAGTAATCCGTGACCACCCGTGATCCCGGGGCCAGGGACGCTTTGACCAATGGATTAGGACGAAGCCCTTTCTCGACTGCTTTTTTGGCGAGCAGGCCGGCCGCAAGCATCACCGACGGATTGCTTGTGTTGGTGCAACTCGTAATCGCGGCAATCAGCACACTGCCGTGGCGCAGGTCGCCTTCGACCAGGGGGCACTCCGTTTCCACATCGTCCGGCGTGGGCCGGTTATTTGCCATTTCCAATTCGGTCCACGCGTTCGTATTTTGCTTTTCGGATTCCTGCCGCGAAACATGGCCCTGCGCGCCACCGCCCGGGTTCGACTCGCCATTGGTGGAGACATGGAAAGTCTTCAACAAATCGCCAGGGCTTTTGCCGAAACCATTTTCTGCCACCGGCTTCGAAAAGGCGGTCACAAACTCATGTTTCAGTTTTGGCAATTCAATGCGGTCCTGCGGTCGTTTGGGACCGGCAACACTCGGTGTAACGATGCTCAGGTCCAATTCCAGTTCCTGGGAGTATTGCACTTCGCCTCGTTTCGGAATGCCAAACAAGCCTTGAGCCCGGTAATAGTTTTCATACAGCTTGCAATGCTCCTCGCTGCGCCCAGTTGCGCGAAGATAATTCACTGTTTCCGAGTCGATTGGGAAAAAGCCCATCGTGGCGCCATATTCCGGCGCCATGTTGGCAATCGTGGCCCGGTCCACCACTGGCAACGCTGTTGCCCCCGGCCCAAAAAATTCCACAAACTTTCCAACCACCTTCGCCTTGCGAAGCATCTGGGTAATGGTCAAGGCCAGGTCCGTGGCCGTCACGCCTTCCTTCAACTCGCCCCTCAGGTGAACCCCAACCACGTCCGGCGTCAGGAAATAAACCGGCTGGCCGAGCATGCCCGCTTCCGCCTCAATGCCACCCACGCCCCAGCCTACAATGCCAAGGCCGTTAATCATGGTGGTGTGCGAATCAGTACCGACGAGGGTGTCCGGATAATATAAATCGTTCTGGGTGGACAGTACCCCTTTGGCCAAATACTCCAAGTTTACCTGGTGAACGATGCCAATGCCCGGAGGAACAACCTTGAATGTGTCGAAAGCCTGCATGCCCCATTTCAGGAATTGGTATCGCTCCCGATTGCGCTCAAACTCCATTTCGAGGTTGCGGCGCATGGAACTGGCGGAACCCGAGAAATCCACCTGCACGGAATGGTCCACGACCAGGTCCACTGGCACAAGCGGCTCAATAATTTTCGGGCTCTTCCCCAGGCGAGCAACAGCCGACCGCATCGCGGCAAGGTCCACCAGCAGCGGCACGCCCGTGAAATCCTGGAGGACAATCCGCGCAACAATAAAAGGAATTTCCTCCGTTCGAGAAGCATTAGCCTTCCAATTGGCCAGGGTGCGCACGTCTTGTTCTCTCACCTTTTTGCCGTCCACGTTTCGCAGAATTGATTCCAGCACCAGGCGAATCGAGACTGGCAGTCGGCTCACCGGTCCCACGCCCGCTTTTTCGAGGGCAGGGAGCGAATAGAGCCGGCCTCTTCGACCATTCCCCAGGTCAAAATCTTTTAACGTTTCAAAAAGGTTATGCACAGTCGTCATAAAAGTAGCTTACCCGCCCCTTCTCGGGCAGGCGAGATGTCAAAATGAGTTTTGGGAAGGGTATTGTCAAGAAAAGCGGCTGAATTCAGCCTTGTGTTTCAGCCACAAGCAGGATGCCTCCCCTGTTTTCCCTTGGCATAAAAAAGAGGCGGAAGGATCGCTTCCGCCTCTCGTCAAAATAAACCAGGCTTACTGGAGCTTCGCGAGGGTCTCACGAATGGCGTTGAAGTTGGGCAATTCCTTCGGGGTCGGAGTCTGTTCGCTGTATTGAACCACCCCGTCTTTGTCGATCACAAAGGCAGCCCGAGCGCTCACCGCCCCGAGGCCTCCAAGGTCAGGCAGGAGGGTGCCGTAGGCTTCCGCCGTCTTCTTGTTCAAGTCACTGGCCAGGGTAATGCTGATTTTTTCCTTCTGCGCCCAGGCTTCCTGCGCAAACGGGCTGTCCACGCTGATGGCAATCACGTCGGCATTCAGGCCGGTGTAGGTATTGAGACCTGAGGTGATATCGCACATCTCCTTCGTGCAAACACTGGTAAATGCCAGCGGGAAGAACAGAATGACCGTGTTCTTGTTTCCGAGGTTCGTGCTGAGTTTCACATCCACCAAGCCGGAAGCTTGTTTGGATTTCAGCGTAAAATCGGGAGCCTTTGAGCCAACTGGAATTGCCATAATCGTTTTTTGTTTATTTCAGTTCAAATCCGAGTTGGTTTTATAGTTATCGGGCCGAGGACTGTCAAACGGATAGGGAGGATGTTTCTCCGCGTTTTTGGGTTGCTGTGCCACTTCCTGCTCCCAGCCACTCAGCCGCATCCTGTCTCATATCCCGGAGTGCCGGAAAATCATTCCGCCATTTGAGGA
>JAQGOV010000639.1 GCA_028293425.1 Verrucomicrobiales bacterium | reverse complement strand
CAGAACTGGGCTCTGCGGAAGGTAGCCGTTCTGCACAACCACCTTCAAAGAGTGTCCGGGACTTAACACGGCCGATTGCAGGGATTTGGCGATTGGGCCAAATAAACGCGGCGGATTATCGACGTCGCATGCCGCCACGATGGATGCGGAAAGGAACGTGTTAACGAACGTCAGGAATACAACCGTTTGGTAAAACACTCTCTTCATAATTTCAGGATTTTGCGAAAGGCTCAAATAGGACTTCAGGGGCTAAGGCGGTCGAAGTGAATGCGGCGGACGAAGGCATAGTTGTTTTCCATGATAACCATGTTGCCATGGCGGTCCAGGGTTACCGAGCGGACTTTGGTCACTTTCGGCGAAGTTGGATCATTATAAAACCATTGACCGTCGCCACGCGGCTTGGTGCCGACATTGTCTCCCGCCAACCATCGATGGATGATACCGGCCGCATCCACGTACCAGATGCCTCCCTCGTGTTCGCCGATGAAATAACCGGCTCCATTCGGCAGAAAACAAATTGTCCGCGGCTTTTGAAGACCGGTTTGCAGTGCTGGAAAACCATCACCACCCCCAATTGCCGTTCCATTGCCCGCGATCGTCGTAAGAGTGCCATTCGTACTCATCCGGTAAACCCGGTATGCGCTCCTGTCCGTGACGTACAAATCTCCGGTTTTCTCATCACCCATAATGTTTCCCAGGTCTTTGAAATCAGAACGCACGACGCCCACACCTCCTGTCGGCGTCCACATGTTGAGGTTGGTTGAAGCAGGTGACCCGGACCCGAAATAGATTAAAGACTCGTCGCTCTTGATCCAGAACGCCCGACCAGCTCCCATCGGCGAAGTAGTAAAAAGCGTGCTCAGGATGCCATTCGTATCCAGCCGGCGCACTTTCCCGTTGTAAGTGTCCAAAATGTAAAAGGTACCATCAGTTCGCATCCATCCGCCATTCGGCCAATAGAGATTTAAATTGGTTGCCGCGGCGGGTCCATCGCCATTAAATCCATTAATGTGAGTCCCTGCAATGGTGTGGATCCGTCCATCCGGAGTCACTTTAAGTATTCCGCTGCTTCCCTCGTCCACGATGATGATGTCATCGTTACGCGGATCTGCAAAGGCCCAGTGTGAACGGGAAAGATTCGCATTGGTCGCAAACCCACCTTCATTGGTGGCCTGCCAATTATCAACTTTATCCCCCATGAACTGCCCCTTGCCCGCAACCGTTTCCAGGATGCCATAGGAGTTCACCAAGTTCGTGAAATGGTTGGGAGTGTTGGTAGAAACATCCACTGCCAGTAACCGCACAAAGGTATTATCGGAGCCGAGCGGTGCCACGCCTGCGGCCACTGAATTGGAGGTAAAGAAATTCACCCGGTTGGACCATGGACCAGCTACGTTGGTGGCCGTTTGAAGACTTATAATTCCCACCGGGAAGGCATTTGACCATCCGATGCCCCCGCCTGCTTGAGGGGAGTTTATGGTCAAGCCTTCTGCAGTTGCGGAAACCGCCGCGAGGAAAATCGAAATACCAATGAGTCCGACCCGGCCGAAAATGATGCGACCCTTTCTCTGCGTTAAAAGCATAAGACCCTGAAATGGTGGGACTGGGTTCATGTGAATGTGACTATTTGTGTCCTAAAATGAAGGAACAATCAAGGAAACAGCCAAGTTATTTCCGGTCGCAAACCGGGGATTTACTTACCTGGCAGCAATCGCGCCCGGTAAAAACGCTCCGGCAGAGTTTGAACATTAGTGTATGAAATCTTCCCTGATCGGCTAACGAGGAGAGCGCTGGTGGACCACGATTTCAAATCAACCGAACACTCAATAACGTTGGTTCGGTTTGCCTTGCTTTGCAGGGTCGTCACGAAAGCGCCGTTCGTTAAAAATCTGGCATCCTCAAACCGAGGAGTAATGTTCTCATGGCTCAGCAGGCAATCATCCACTCCGTACACGTGCCATTCACCACCCATTCCTTTCATGCTTACGAAAACCGTTACGTTGCTGCTTTGCGCAACCGTGGTTTTTGCAAGCTGGGTGTAATGACGATGGCTATACATTCTCGGCGTCCATTGCACGGTATTGGCGGAGGCGTTCGTGCCACCGGTCGGGTCGACCCCCAGCCGCACATAAATAAGCCTGCCTTGGTCCGACCATACATCGTATTTCCAGGCGCTTTGTCCGTTGGCAACCTCTCGCATGCCAGTCATCACCCAGGCGCTAAACGTGTAGTCCGCGCCAGGCACCGCGTTTGAAACCGTTTGGTAGATGTAGCTGTCGGATGTATTCCCGTTCACTGCGCCCTCCAACAGCCAGCTTCCACTGTGCGGTTTCAAACTCCAAAACCATGAACCATCCGAAGTTTGGAGGTCCAGTGCCGGGCCTTTGTTCCATCCAGGAAAAGTACTTCGTGGGCTTGCGCCTGAACCCAGTTCAAACCCCGGATTCGCCAGCAGGTTGCTTCCCGCTGCTCGGGTGCAAGTCACGAAATCCCGCGAAACCCCTGGACGAACACCGGCCGCCGATGATGTGACACGATAATGGTACATCGTGTGCGATTGAAGGCCCGTCAAAACCAGCGAATGATTCGTGCCAACCTGCGTACCATGAACCTTTCCCGTGTAGGGCGGGTTGTCAGGAGCAAACTCCAATAAGCTATCCGCAGCAACATCCGTCTGCCATTGAACCGTGATCTGATTCGTGCCGCGATCGGCTTCCGCCACGAGTGGGTCGGAAATCAATTTCACAGTGGGCCGGGTGGCACTGCCCTCCGTCTCCTCCTCCATGATCGTCCCGGCAAGATCGGTCCCCGGCACGCTTGTTCCGTTCTGGTAAGCGTCACCATACGGAAAAGGGTTTGAGGAGTTCACAAACGCGAAATTAAAAGTGCCTCCCCCGGCCCGGGTCACTTCCAAATAATAAGTCTGCCCTGTAATGAGCGGACATTCACCGGGGGACCAGGTCACAATCATCTCCGGATCAGCGTTGGGACGGGCAGGTTTGTTCGCCTTCGCTGTCCCAACCTGGGCACCGCCCGGCCCACCTTGCAAGACTCGCACCGAGTAAAGATGGCCGCTTGGATCCGCAATCCAGAAGGCCGCGCTGATCAGCCCAACGCCACGGGCCACAAAAGTTTGGCCGATGCTGGTCATCCCGGAAAAATCGGCTCCGTTCTTTCGCGCGTACAAGTTGGTGATCAGTCCGTCATCATCCGACATGATGACCAATCCGAGATCGCGATCCGGATATTCCATCACCGCACCCGCAGTCCCCAGCCAAAGCGAACCGCCAGGCATGGGATCAGAAAAGTCTGGTCTTGGGTCCATTTGCGCAATCACGCCATTGGCTCCTGAAGTGCGAATGCGGGCATAATAGATTCGGCCCGCTACCGTTGGCATTTGTCCGTACCCATAAATCGGGCGCTGGTCACCCGTGCCAAATGACCGCGACTGCCCTACCTGCACGCCTCCTGGGCCTCCCTCATGCACTGTCAGCGTGTAACTCGGAGCGCCGGTGAAGGCTGGCGCCCGGAGATAAATCATCGAAACCGGGCCGGTGGCCATAAAGGTCTGGCCAAACTCACTATAGCCAGTTGTATCCCAAAAGGTCGGATAACCCCACATGACAGCTTTCAGTCGGAGGTCGATATCTGGAGTGGCCCCGCTTGCCGGCACTGCCACATTGAACATATAGGCCGATCTCCACCACACGTCCCACGAAGCCGCTGTATAGGAGCCCGTCACCACGTTGCTCATGCCGAAGGAGCCGTATACATCCGTATCCTCGTAACCCCACGCGCCAGCGAGGTTTGCGGCATTCGCGTTGATTGCATACTCATACTGCCCGACGCCGTAGGGAAAGCTTTGGTATTGGGCATACCAATTTGGGTCTCGTACGTGCCCGACCAACTCTCCCGCAGTGGCAGAAGGAAGGAACGCGAATAGAAGGAGCGAGGTTAAGAACTTTGAGTTCATGGAGTCGTCAATGACAACGCGGCAAACTGCTTGGGATCTCCTCTTTATCCCACAAACTGAGCCGAATGCAAAGGCCAAAGGCGAACCGTGCCAGGGTCAGGGAAACTCCGCCCTCCCATTCAAATGCAAGTAGAATGTCTTTACCTTCCGAGATACTTAATCACCGCTTCGGTGCGTGTGTGAACGTGCAGCTTGTCGTAAATATTCTTAAGGTGCCGCCGCACCGTTTCGGTGCTGATACCCAGTTTATCTGCAATCTCCTTGTTCGCATACCCTTGGGAAAGGAGGTCCAGCAACTCTTCTTCTCGCGGAGTAATCCCGTCCAGCTTGGCCGCTGTCTTTCGGGTGTTAAAATACTGGACCACTTTGCGGGCGATGGAGCTGCTCATCGGAGATCCACCGAGCGCGACCTCATGAATTGCCTCCATGATCTGCGTCCTGGAGCTTCGTTTTAAGAGATACCCACTTGCTCCTGCGCGTAAAGAGTCGAAAATCTTTTGGCTATCCTCAAAGACGGTTAACATCAGGAACTGCATTTGGGGACAGGTTCGCTTCAGTTGCCTCACGCATTCGATTCCGTTCTGCTGTGGCAGCTCTATGTCCACGAGCACCACCTGAGGCGCCACTGCGGGAACTTCCAGCACCGCTGCTTCGGCGTTCGGAAATGCCTTGAGCAATTTAAGTCCTGGCTCCTGCGCTATCAGATGACCGAAATACTCCCGGAGATCATCATGGTCTTCCACCAGGCAAAGACGTAAAGGCTCGCTAGGATGCGGTTTGTCCATTTATCCCCAATTTAAAGATTCGCTCGAGTCACGCAATAACCCGTTTGGGGTATTAAGGGTCCTCCGTTCAACACTCCGGGTCCACATAGCTCTATTGATGATGGTAGTTTTTGCAAGACAGCGGTATGGCAAAACGGACGATCGTTCCGCATTTCGGTTTGCTTTCGATCCCAAAATTCCCTCGTAATTTCTCAATCCGGTCGCGCATGTTGCTGAGGCCATTCCGCGTTCCGTTGGCGCCAGCCACATCGAAACCTTTCCCGTCATCGGAAATGCAAACCCGAAGAAGCCCGTTCTCAAACGCAACCGCCAGCGAGACTTCAGAGGCATGGGCATGTTTGACGACATTGTTCAAACTCTCTTTTACCACCATCAGCATGTCGTGCCGCAGTTCCGAGACCAGCTTGATGTCTTGATCGATTGCGGACACTTTCAACCGCAGGCGTAAGTTGGCCAGCCGCAAAAACTCTTCCGCAAAGTTGGTGATATAATCCACCAGCCTGTCGAGGGTGTCGTTTTCAGGATTCACGGTCCACACAATTTCATCCATCTCCCGGCTCACGCCCTGCGCGGTGGAGGAAATCCTATGAAACTGGTCTCGGACCTCAGGTGGAAGATCTTTGACACCCTCCGCAAGATCGCTGAGGAGTTTGATCTTAGTTAAACTTGCTCCCAGTTCGTCATGCATGTTGCGTGCAATGCGGGCGCGTTCCAGGCCCAGGGCGTGTTGCGCCTGCAGACGCTCGATCCGCTTTATAAAGTGCATTCGCAATGTATGCAGACCGTAGAGCATGCCGCTTGCTCCGCCCAGACAAAGCGCAAGAAACCAGGTCGTCTGGTAAAAAAAAGGCGCGATGGCAAATGAATAGGTGGCTGGAGCCTGGTTGGACAAGCCGTGGAGCCCCTCGGCTGTCACCTCGAACAGGTAATCGCCAGGTTTTAGATGGGTATAAAGCGCGTAGCGTTGCATGCCGGCATCTATCCAGTCGGCGTCATGCTTATTCAGGCGATATCGAAAGTGCACGCGTTCAGGGGAGCCGAACTCCGGAGCTGCAAAGCGAAATTGAAGGGCCTTTGCGCTCCCGCGTGAAATGGTTTCCCTTTTGTTTCGTCGGTCTGTTGTAAGCTGATCTCCCGAATAGATAGTTCGCTCGTCGGCCTGGACTTGTTCGATTGTGATTGGGGGTGGTTGTTCGGTTGACCTTAACTGCTTTGGGTCAACCGTTACCAAGCCTTTGGTCGTCGGAAACCAGAGCCGGCCATCGCGCGTCTTGACGCTATTCGGAAAGGTCGTGCCATTGTTTTCCACACTGACAATCCCATCAGCCGTGCCGTAGCGAATGGGCTGCACCCGGGCTTGTTTTCCATCCGCTACCGCGTCCAAATCCTCCTTCCGCACCCGGTAGATGCCCCGCATGCCATTCAGCCAGGCCCAGCCATAATCATCTACCAGGATGTTGAAGCTGATCGTTTCCTTGAGACCTTCACGGGTCGAAATAGTTTTAAACGCGCCATTCTTATATCGCACCAAACCTGCGCCTGACACAAACCATACCGCGCCATTGGAATCGACTCGGACGGGGCTAATGCTATTCTCGAGCAAACCATTTGTTTTGGTAAATAGGCTAAACTCACCCTGATGGATGCAGGTTAATCCTGAGCCCAGAGACCCGACCCACATATTGCCCACAGAATCTTCCAGCACTCCGCTCAAATGTTTCCAGGGGTATCTCTTGTCCGGAGGTCTTACAGTCTGCCAGACCCCATTCGATCGACAATATAGACCGGGAAGTCCCGCGACCCACAACCGGTGCTGTTTGTCTTCGTAAATGGAATTGATGCGTTCAAACGCTTCTTTTGGCTGGTCGCCAAACCTGACCCTGACCGGCATCCCGCTCTTTAAGAAATACAAACCCGGGTCCCCTCCGAGCCATGTCGTTCCCATGGAATCGACGAAGATCCTGCGATAATTATGCTTCGCATCCGCCGACACGCCGCCGTTCTTCAGAATACTATAGCCGAGGTCCGTCGCCACAAGAACCTCTCCATTGGTTCCTTCACAAATCGACCGGACATCATTGAAAGCTAGGCCGTCCTTGGCGGTAATAGTGCGAAACGCTCGGGGGCGTAAAAATTTCAAGCCACCACTGTCGGTAGCCGCCCACACATTTCCTTCCCGGTCGCCAAAAAGACTTCGAATGCCTTCGGCCTCGAGGCCTGCTTCCAGTGAAAAACTAGACATTTGTCCTGCAACCAAATGATGAATCCTTCGGTCCCCTGTCCCTATCCACAGCCCTGACTCTCCATCTTTGCAAAGGCTTTTGATCGGTAAACTTAACAATCCGCCAGCCCGTGAATGGCTCTCGATTCTTCCATTTTTCCAGCACCAAAGGCCCTGGCTCGTCCCAAACCACACCGAACCATCATCCAGCGGCTGCAACGTGCTTACCCCCTCTTTTTCCCAGGGCATTCCCAGTCCCTTGAAGACAAGCTGAAATTGTCCCGATACCGAGTCTCTCCTGAACAACAGATCATTCCACGAACACCAAAGGTGTCCTTCAGCATCTTCCGCCAACGCATGAAACCACCAATCCTCGGGCCCCACGTCTCCAACAAGCCCAAACATGTTTGTCACCGTGGTTACCTGGCCAGCCCGGTACTCATACAAGGCATGCGGACTTGAAAAGTAAATTCCCCCTCCTTTTGCCGTGCACAACCGATGCAGCCTTCCTTGCGGCGCTGCAGGGATGTTCACGAACTTTCCTGATTCAAGACGGAAAAGCCCTTTCCCACCCACTGCGAACACCCTGCCTTCCTTGTCAGCGCACATTTGCGAACACCCTCCATCGAGCCGAAACCGAAGAAAACTTTTACCATCAAAGCGCACAATGGCTTCCTGAGTGCCAATCCAAATAAAACCGTTCGGAGCCTGATAAACACAATTGAGAGCGTTCCGAGGCAACCCATCCTCCGTGCTCCAGGCCCTGACTTCGTCCTCACCGGTAAACGGCTGGAACGGTGCCGCGGAAATCGGCAGCGTTTTCGAACCGTTGGTTTGGCTCAGCGACGGCAAAGCTCCTACTCCATCGCTCGCGTTCAGGAAAATAGCCACCGAATTGTCACCCGAATTAGCGCACGCCAGGTCGGGTTTTCCGTCGAGATTAAAGTCAGCCACCACAGCTTGCGACGGCATCCTGCCCACCTGTATTGACTCCGCCGATGCAAATTGGCCATTTCCTTTTCCGATCAATATCGATACATCCCCGCTGGCTTCGTTGAGGGACAACAAGTCAGGTTTGCCATCCCCATTAACGTCCGCGATGTAAGCCCGTGTGGGCAGATTACCTACAGACAGAACGCGTCTGGCTCCAAATGTGCCGTCGCCATTTCCGAGTGCGATACTGACCACGTCACTGCCTCGGTGGACCCCCACTAAATCCGTCTTCCCATCGCCGTTGAGATCTGCTGCGGCCATGGACCAAACTCCGGACCCCACTTGGAAAGTTTTTCGACGGGTGAACGGTTCGGTTTTGCCGTTCAGGAGAACCGTGACGTAATCTCTCTCTGCATGGGCTACGATCAGGTCGCTCATTCCATCTCCATCAACGTCCGCGGAGATGATGCAGGAGCCTCGCGTATCTACTTTTAGCTCAGACTTGAGAACATGACGCAAAGCCGGCTCTCGCAAGCCCTCAAAAACTGAGATACGATCCTCCGACACCGCTGCAACATCCAAGCCTTCTGCTCCATAAAAATTGCCGAGGGCAAATGAGTTGATCCCAATCGGAATGAATGGCCTCCCGGATCCGATCCTTGCGTATTCACCGTTTCCAGAAGCCTGGAAAAATTGCAGATGATTGCGGTTGCCTTGCAGAACCAGGTCACGGGACCCTGCTCCACCCAGGTTAACGACCGAAACCTCGTCGAAACGGCCATCTTGAAAAGGCTGGGCTGCAACCTTGAATGTTCCGTCCCCTTTCCCATATAGAAAAGTTATTTTAGGTTCATGGTTGGTACTCCACCGACTGACCACCACTAAGTCGGGGTGCCCATCTCCATTGAAGTCACCGGTTGCAAGGGCGATCGGGTTGGGACAGGGATAAGAAACGCTCTTTTGAAAGCGGCTCCCGGTTATGGCAGCGCCCCAAAGGACGGAGGGAATTATTCCAAAAGAAAGCAACGCCAACAAGGTGAGAGGCGTTCTATTCCTAATGGCGCACATTTGATGCGGAGGATACTACACAAACACCTCCGTTCAGACAACCGTCCAATAGCATGCCTCAGCACTGTGCCGCCCTTTTCGTTAGCACCAATGAATCCAGGGTTGCTAGAAAGGCCGTCCTCCTCTTGGCAGCCAATACAGGCTCCTCCCCCATGGTAACGTTCCCCATTTTCGATAAATTATATTTATGGCGCTCAAGGCCAAAGCAAGGCAGCCAGGATCCGTGCACAACATCTCGGATTACATGGCTGTGGTGGACGAACTGCAGTTGAAATGGTCCCGGCAGGAGCGAAAAAGGTTTTCCCCCTGGTTTCGCGGGCAGCAGGAGCCAGACTGGCCTCTGCAGCCGCGCTTTTACCGCAAGGAATTTGAGGCCGTGCAGGAAGACAACTTTCGCTTTGATTTCAAGCACAAGGCTGGACCCTTTCTTTCCGGGGCTGCCGTCCGCCCACAAACCGAGTGGGACTGGTACTTCCTCATGCAGCACTATGGACTCCCCACTCGACTGCTTGACTGGACGGAAGGCTCTTTGGTTGCTCTTTACTTTGCTGTGCGTGGTGCGGAACCACAAAACCACCCTGCAGTTTGGGTATTGAATCCTTACGCTTTGAACCGCGCGAGCAGAGCTAGAAACATTCTGAATGCCTCGGACGGCAAAGTTCTGAGATACTTGCATCCAACCTTTAAGGCGAAGAAACCTCCCCGCCGCCCTTTAGCCATTCGCCCTGCTTACAATTCATTCCGAATAAGCTCCCAGCGGGGCCTTTTCACGGTATTTGGCTCCGACAAACGTCCGTTGAACGATTATGCATTCCTGGAAAACGACCTGGCTCGCATTGATGTGGTGCCGGAACGGATTCGATTTGTGCGGCGTCAACTGGCTCTCGCCGGCATTACCGAAACCACTCTTTTCCCGGAACTTGCGAGCATCAGCAAAGATATAGTTGCTTCCTGGATTGATTGAAATACCCGCTGCGGTCCTCGCAGCCGGTCATCATACCGCCCAACAACGAAAGCCTGGCACACAGCTGCCAACTCAGGGAATGGCCGGTGGATTCACTGGCCTGGGAAAATTATCCGGTGGAACGGTCGAGGGCGGCGGCGGCGTGACTGGCGGTGGAATGCTGCCCGGAGGCGGTGTGACCGGCGGAACAACGTTCGGTGGGCCAGGATTCACGGGCTCCGGAATGGACGGCGGGAGCGGTGGACGATTAAGCGATCCTGGACGCCCCGTTGGCGGCATTGCAGCGCCAGGTCCCGTCACGGATGTTGAATTCGTCCCGACCGTTCCGGTGCTTGTCGATGCACCTGTCCCACCTAGGGTGCCTGAGCTTTCAGTAGTGCCACCTACCGCAGTGTCAGACCGGAAAAATTGGACCGAAGGCTGAAGCCATGAAACGCTGGTCACGTTAGGCCATTCATCCCGAGCAAAGCTCGGTGCCGCCATGATCCTGTCATTATTCGCATTGACGGTAAAAGTCAGGCCGGACCCTGGAGCTTCCCCCTGGCCCCGAGTTTCCCCGCTCACCTTTACCACCTGCCAGGGAACTGGTATCATCCGTCCCCGATCACCGGTGATGATTGCCGCTTCCGCGCAACCAGATGGGTTGAGAACAATATTCTCCACTTTTCCGATAGCTTGGCCTGAAGAGTCTAGAACCCTGGCAGGGTCAATTCGGACAACCAGCGGATTTTTAGCTTCACTGGACACCTGGCCACGATCGGCCGGACGACCTCTGGAGTCAGGAAAGCTGGGCTGAGTTTGGACTGGTTGCGCGGAGCTAACCGCGCTGGCAAGTCCGATGATGGTCAAAATGCGGATGGAGAATGCCGGAATTTTCATACGGGTTAAAGAAACTTTTGGGAAACCTGAACGATCTTGGTTCCGCCCGGTTCCTAAAGAAACTTCCGCTGAAAACTCTTAATCTCAATGGGGCCTTGACCCCTGCATTCGAAACCCAACAACCTCATTTCGGTACGTTCGACAGTTTTGCGTCCAGCCGGTCTAACTCCTCGTGCAGGTAATCCATCTCACCTTGGATAAGTTGCTTACGGGTGGGCTCCTTTTCCGTTTTCAGCTCCGATTCTTTCGAGGCCAAATACCTTCTAAGCTGTTCCCGCAAAATCATATCCTTAGTGAGATTAAAATTCGCCTGCGACTCCTTCGCTGGGGAAGAGAACGATTGGGATTGGGTGGGCCTGATAGGCTGTGCGATGCCTCCAGAACCGGGGACGGGCTGCAAAGTCATTGGGCCACTTGCAGGAGCGTCTTGTGCGTTGCCGAAACCAGAAGCACGAATTGGGGCAGCAGTGCCGGGTGCTCCGCCCTGTGCCAATGGTGCGCTGCCCAGCCGGTCTCCAATGGCGTGGAACATATCCTCTTCCCAATGTTTGATTTCAAACACGGGAACGCCCTTTTGGCGGCTGACGACCTCAACCTGCGTTTTACCAGTTCCTGCTTCCTTCACCCAAATCCCGACATCCTCGCCTAAAGTCTTCGCCGTCATCCCGCGCTTGGCGGAAATGAATCCCTCTGCCGGATACACCCGCAGCACTGTTAAACCCAGGCCCCAAGCTGAATCGACCGCAGCTTTCCACGTTGCTGGATAAGGCGCGTTATAGATTTTCGCCTGCCCCTGCCCTTCCATCCGGGCGACTTTCTCCGGCGTGGAACAACCAAAAAGCAAAAGTCCAGCAATACCGAGGCTTGCAATCAGTAGTTTCATGTTCATACGCAGACGCAGTTTGTTGGTGCCTGCGATTATGATCATGCCCTCCTCGCCCTCAATAGGGCTTTCGCCCTAAGCGATTGACGTACTCTTCTTTTTCCTGCATTACGGTGTCATGCACTCCTCCTCCAAAGCTCCGCGTCCGGCAGGATCATCCCCTCTTTCCCGTCGCGCTTTTCTGGGCAAGACGGCCTTGGCAGCCAGCCTTGCTCCCGGTGCCGGCGGGGGCCTGTTGCTTTCTCAGGCGGGTCGTGCGCGGGCTGCTAGCCCGGGCCCGAATAACCAAATCCGGCTCGCTGTCGTGGGCTGCGGTGGCCGCGGCCGTGATGTGCTCGGCGTCTTTCTCCAGCACCCGGAGATAGTGTGTGCTGCCGTTTGCGATGTGGATGATGCCATGCTGGCAAAGGCTGTCGCGCAGGTGGAACAGAACCGGGGCAAACGGCCGGACACCGCTAAAGACTTCCGCCGTGTGCTGGATCGCAAGGATGTCGATGCCGTTCTCATTGCCACGCCAGATCATTGGCACGCCTTGCCCACCGTTTATGCCTGTCAAAATGGCAAGGACGTCTACGTGGAAAAACCCCTTGCCACAACTATCGATGAAGGCCGGGCCATGCTTGAAGCAGCTAAACGTCACGAGCGTGTGGTACAAATGGGAACACAATGGCGAAGCGGACAGCATTGGAAGGAAGCCATTGATTTCGTGCGCTCTGGAAAGCTTGGAAAGATCAGCCTCGCTCGCGCCTGGTCTTATCACGACTGGCTTGGCGACATCGGAAACCCACCGGACTCCCAGCCTCCGGCGGGGGTTGACTACGATCTGTGGTTGGGCCCGGCACCGAAACGTGCTTTCAACCCAAACCGGTTTCATTTCAATTTCCGCTGGTTTTGGGATTATGCAGGCGGTCTCATGACCGATTGGGGCGTGCATCAAATCAATATTATCCTTTGGGCCATGGGCGTCTCTCATCCCAAAAGCGTCAGCGCCTCGGGCGGGAAATATGTACTCAACGACAATTCTGAGACACCAGACACCCAGGTAGCAGTTTATGAATTCCCCACGTTCACCATGATTTGGGAGCACAAAGTTGGAACGAGCGTGGGACTGAACGGCCGGCCTTGGGGCATTTCCTTCACCGGAACCGAAGGCACCCTGATCCTCACTAATAAGGAATGGGAGCTCATCTCAGAGCCGAAGAAGAAGGGTCTGGAATCCAGGAAGGTTCCCTTCAGCGAGGATGAACGCTTACCCCATGTGCGGAACTTCCTCGACTGCGTCCGCTCCCGCCAACAGCCCAATGAAAATCTGGAACTCGGCCACCATGTCTCCGCCGTCGCTCATCTCGGAAATATTTCTCTCCGGTGCGGGCGAAAGATTCAGTGGGATGGGGAGCATGAGCGCATTCTTAATGACCCGGACGCTGACCGACTTGTCTCCGTTGCTTACCGCAAACCGTGGTCCTTACCCTTCATGCGGCGCATGGCTTGAATAAACCTTATTGTCTTCTTTCTTAGCATCAGGCAAAAACGTAAAAAATACCGCTGCCAGTATGAATAAAAACGCCACCAAGTAGTTCCACTTCAACCGGGTGCCAAGAAAAACCATGGCGAAGACCGTGAACACCGTCAGTGTGATCACTTCCTGGATGATTTTGAGCTGGAAAACGCTGAAGTGAGCGCTCCCCCAACGGTTCGCAGGAACCATCAGGATATACTCGAACAGCGCGATGCCCCAACTCGCCAGGATCACCAGCCAGAGTGGGGCGCTTTTGAATTTCAGGTGCCCGTACCAGGCGAACGTCATGAAAACGTTGGAAGCCGTCAGGAGCAGAATCGCCGTCCAACGCCACTGCATAAACTCATTCATAAACGAACGGGGATTTTTCTCTGGGCCAGGTAGCGCTTCACATCACCCACGGTGTAGGTCCCGAAATGAAAGATACTCGCTGCAAGGACGGCATCAGCCTTCCCGTCGATCAACACCTCAGCCATGTGCTCCAGCGTGCCGGCTCCGCCGCTCGCCACAACCGGCACGGAAACGGTCTCGCTAATGCGCCGGGTAATCGCAATATCAAAGCCTGCCTTGGTCCCATCAGCATCGATGCTGTTCAGCACAATCTCCCCTGCCCCAAGCGCCACTGCCCGTTGAGCCCACTCCACCGCTTCCATGCCGGTGGATTTCCGGCCGCCATGCGAGAATACTTCCCACCGCTCCGGCGACACTTTCTTGGCATCGATCGACACCACGATGCATTGGCTCCCAAACTTCTCCGCGCCCGCCCGGATCAAATCCGGCGTGGCAATGGCCGAGGAATTAATGCTGACCTTGTCGGCGCCCGCCAAAAGCATGGTGTGCATGTCGGAAACCGTCCGAATCCCTCCTCCGACCGTCAAAGGCATGAAACATTGGTCGGCCGTCCGCTGAATCACGCCGACAATCGTGTCTCGCCCGTGCGCGCTGGCCGTGATGTCGAAAAACACCATTTCATCGGCTCCTTGCTCATTATATCGCAAGGCCATTTCCACAGGGTCACCCACGTTTTTCAACTCGCCAGCCTCGGCCTTGCCGAACTGCACGCCGCGAGTCACTTGGCCGCCATGCACGTCCAAACATGGAATCACTCTTCGCGCTAACATCGTTTCATCACTTTCATTCGGCTAACAATCCGCCTCCAAGAAACAGCATCCCGGCAGGAAAGTCATCTCGGAAATGGAAGCAATAAACGCAGGAGGTGGTTTAAAGCAAAAAGCCGGAACAGACACTCATCTGCCCGGCCCTTGAACTAATGCCCAAGCGGAACTTGGGACACTTCGAATATCTTTTGTCGGGAATTGCCTGTCAGTTGGGGAACTTTCCCACCCTGAACAGCCTCGGAGATCAGCCTAACCGGCGCTGGCTCATTTCAGTTACTTCTTTGGCATCGGTGACGCCCGTTGAGGGGCAACCACTCGGAAGCGAGAAAACAAACCCTAGCTTAAGGATTGAAGTTCATTCTCTCACCCCAACGGGCGTAATCCGAGGCTCAGGACTGCCGCAAACTTCCGTTATCCAGGTTTGCCTGCAGCAGGTCCTTATCCCTATCTACGTGGATTTTGAGACCGATCTTTCAACAAAATGAAAAAATTTTTAGCTGCCATGTAAACTTGTCGGATTTGCAGCCGCGGCCGCCCTGGATTCGTGGTTTGATTCTGAATCAGAGTTTGTGGCACTCTACTCACATGAAGCATTGGACCATTCTCAGTTTGGTTCTCTTCGCAGGCCTCCTCACAACAAGTGCCGAGGATGCAGCGGAACGCTTCTTTACGGAGAAAGTAAAACCGCTGCTTGAGTCCCGCTGCATCAGTTGTCATGGCACTGAAAAGCAAAAGGGCGGCTTGCGCCTGGATTCACGTGGAGCGGCCTTGAAAGGTGGGGAAAATGGTCCATCGATAATTCTCGGCAAACCTGAGCAAAGTCTCCTCGTTCAGGCCGTGATGCATACAAAGGCCGACCTGGGTATGCCTCCCAAAGAAAAGCTAACCACCAAAGACATCGCCGTGCTGGCAAAATGGATTCGGGAAGGAGCCGTGTGGCCCGTTGCAAGCATGGTTTCCGCTCCGCTGACGCTCGCGCCAGGAGAAAAGCTGGGAAGCGCCTGGACCGATCCGCGCAATCCGATTGTGCGCATCTTCGGCGGAGAACGCCTCGATTTATGGTCGCTAAAACCAATTCGGCACCCTGCGCCGCCGTCTGTGAGGAACAAAAGATGGGTGCGATCACCTGTTGATCAATTCATCCTGGCAAGGCTGGAGACACACGGCCTGCAACCGGCCCCTGAAGCGGACCGTCGGATATTGGCGAGACGTTTGTATTTCGATCTAGCCGGGTTGCCGCCGACAGCCCGGGAAATGGAATTTTTTTTAGCAGATAAATCCCCCCACGCTTATGAAAAACTCGTTGATCAGCTTTTGGCCTCTCCACATTACGGCGAACATGCGGCCCGACAATGGATGGATGTCGTTCGGTATAGTGACAGCCATGGGTTCGATTGGGACGAGTTTCGTCCAAAAGCCTGGCGGTATCGTGATTACTTGATCCGGTCGTTCAATGCGGATAAGCCCTTCGCCCAGTTCATAAAGGAGCAATTGGCCGGGGACGAACTGCTCGATGGCCCACCACAGAACCCTGCGGAACAGGACTTCCTGATTGCAACAGGTTATCTCCGGATGGGGCCTCAGGATAACTCCGCACCGCTTTTTAACGAACAAGCACGCGCTCGTGCTGAACTCATGGCCGACCTGACTGAAACCACTGCCAGCGCATTCCTCGGTCTGACCATGTCGTGCTGCCGCTGCCATGACCATAAGTACGACCCCCTTTCGCAAGCGGACCACTACCGGTTGCGGGCCTTTTTCGAAGCGGTCAAATATGCGGATGAAACCCCTCTGGAGCCGGCTGCGGAACAGGAAATGATTCGGAAGCACAATGCGGAAATTGAAGCCCAACTCAAACCGCTGAAGGAAGAGCGCGACAAAATAACCGCGGAGCTGAAAAACCGCCTGCGCTCGGAACGAGTGGGGAACTTGGCCGTTGCGGAAAAGGCCCTGCTGAACCTGCCGAGGGAGAAATGGACCACAGATTCCAAAGTTAAAGTTGAAGCCATTGAGAAGAAGGTGGAAGTGAACGACACGGAAGTAACCAAAGCGTTAAGCAAGGAGCAAAAGCAACAACAGGAAACACTCTCCCGCCAAATTACTTCACTTAACAAGACGAAGCGGACCTACACGCTCGGACTGCTCATGACTGACAGCAATGAAAAGATTCCAGTGACACACGTCCTTTTTCAAGGAGATCACAAACAGGAACGTGAACCGGTGGAACCCGGGTTTATTTCCGCACTGGACCCGAACCCGGCAAAGATCCACAAGCCAGGCAATTCCAAGACCAGCGGTCGACGGCTCACCCTCGCGGATTGGATTGTCTCGACCGAAAATCCGTTGACGGCACGCGTGCTGGCAAACCGGGTTTGGCAGGGGCATTTTGGAAAAGGCCTCGTCGCGACTCCGAATGACTTTGGCTTGGCCGGAGCGCGGCCCACGCATCCTGAACTTTTGGATTGGCTCGCGGCTGAGCTTATCCGCAATGGCTGGTCCGTAAAGAAGTTGCATCGGCTGGTCGTGACCAGTGCAGCGTATCGACAGGCGTCCTCTCTTCCTGTGAGCAGACAGGAAACTCCACTTCTGGCCTTAGCAGACACAGGCTTCAATTCTTACGGTCCCAAAAACCCTGAGCAGGTGGATTCCGCGAACCTTTTGCTTTGGAGGCAAAACCTCCGCCGTCTCTCCGCGGAGCAATTACGCGATTCCTTATTGGCCGTCTCAGGTGGGCTGCGGGAAAAGTCCGGGGGGCCGCCCGTTTGGCCGAAGCTCCCTCCGGAGGTCTTGCAGGCCAATCCTGCCTTCCTGGATGACAACGAAACCAAAACCAAAGGGTGGTATCCCTCCCCTCCGCCAGAGCAAAATGCCCGGAGTGTTTACCTGGTGCAGAAGCGCACCGTGCGAATACCCTTCATGGAAACGTTCGATATGCCGGAGAACTCGACCTCCTGCCCGGCGCGCAGGGATTCCACGGTCGCGCCCCAAGCGCTCTCGTTATTGAATGGCGCTCTTGCGACAGAATCCGCGAAAACCTTCGCACAACGCGTTCAGCGTGAGTCCGGCAACGAGGCGCACGCCCAGGTAGAGCGCGCGTTTGTCTTGGCGTTCCAGCGCAAGCCCGATCCAAGGGAGAGCGCAGCGTGTATCGAGTTGCTTCAAACCCGCAGCCTGGTGGAACTCTGCCGCGCGCTGCTCAATGTGAATGAGTTTGTTTACGTCGATTAAAATTATTGGCTGTCCACTCCTTTGACCCGCATCTTCAAGCCATAAATGCTCTTGCTGGCAGTAATGAAAAGAGTCTGGCGGTCTTTTCCCCCGAAGCACACATTGGCGGTCCAGCCTTCCGGAATGTTGATCTGCTCGATTTTTTTACCAGCGGGATCAAACACGCTGACACCCTTGCCCGTCAGATAGATGTTGCCTTCGCTGTCGATGGTCATGCCGTCAGAACCCATCTCGCAGAAAAGCTTTTTTTCGGTAAGGGAGCCATCCGGCTGAATGTTGAAACGGTAGGTTTTGCGGGCACCGATATCAGCCACGTACAGAAGTTTGCCGTCGGAAGTGCCAATCAAACCGTTCGGTTGCTTCAAATCCTCGGTCACGCGGGCCAGGTTCTTGCGATCGGGAGCCAGGTAATACACGTGTTCCCCGTCCTGCTCCTTCGGACCGCGTTTCCAATAGTCGCGCTTGTAAAAAGGGTCGCTGAAGTAGAGACCACCATCTGGTCTCAGCCAGACATCATTCGGGCCATTGAGAAGTTTTCCTTTATACTCCTTCACCACGACAGTGTGCTTGCCGCTCGAATCAATACTCCACAGTTCATTCTTTTCGTCCGCGCACGCCCAGAGGTTGCCCTTGTTGTCAAAACACAGCCCGTTGGCCCTTCCGGAAGGCTGAAGAAAGGTTGTCAGCTTGCCCTCCGCGCTCCACTTCATGATCCGGTCTTTGGGCTGATCAGTAAAAAAGATATTTCCCTCGGCGTCGCAAGCAGGACCCTCGGTGAATTCAAACTCGCCCGATAACTTTTGCGGGTTTTCCCCCGGTGCAATAATTTTGCTTTCGGCGGCCGCAACGGAAAATGTCATGGCAGAGAGTAATGTGAACAGCGCAATTGATTTCATGAGTGAGCCAATGCTTGTGAGAGCACTGGCCCGTGTAAAGCCTGTTTTTCTCAGGGCAGTGAGGCAAATACCAAGTGGGTCGGGTTCGGCAAGTTTGGATTGTCCGACAGAACCTTGCCTGTAAACGCGCCGGTTCGTCCATCGTAACGCAGGATGCTGTGATTTTCAGAACTGCTTACATAGAGCTGATGATTCGACCCAAACGCCAGGCTCGCAGGCCCTTTTAGCCCGCCCGTTTGGGACGATATAAAATTGTCCATGAAGCGACCGGTTTGGCCATTGAATCGCAACACGCTGCTGGCATCTCGGTCCGCTACGTAAAGGTTTCCGTCCGGTCCAAAAGCGAGAGCGGATGCGGCTCTAGGCCCATCGGGACCAGCGGGAACGAAGACTCCGAGAAATTCGCCCGTGGCGGGATCAAACCGCATTACACCCAAAGTCTGGTCACTTACATAGAGCATTCCGTCTGGTCCAAAAGCCAGGTCAGTCCATGTGGTGCCAGTATTCTCGGACCCCACGAAGCCACCTGCCAGGGCTCCCGTTCGGCGGTCGAACTTCAGCACTTGGCCACGATAGGCGCCGTTAATTGAGGCAGCGCTGATGACATAAATGTCTCCCGCAGGACCGATCTTGAGGTTTCCCGGCATCGTGAATGCAGGGTGGGACAGCGCTGGTGTAGCGACCGGAGCCCCAACACGCGCAATCTCCCCGAGTCCCAGGGTATTCCCCGAAAGAAAAATTTCACCAGCCGCGTCAACTGCCACACCGCACACGTTCTCCTGCTCCGCCGCATATCGCTGAAGAATGTTCCCAGTCTGCGCATCCACGCGTACCACGGCAGGGCGGCTTGCCCCTCCACTTGAGATAACAAGCAATTCAGGACCTGCCAGGAGAGTGGTTCCGGAAATTAACAGCACGGATGCGAGGAGGAGAATTTTTCGTCTCATAAGTTTGCTCATCGGCCGAAGGCGGTGTTACCTCCAAAGCTGATGAGTTGAGTATGAGAACAAGTGCGGCACTTCTATATGGGGTGAGATGGCCCCTTGCGCTTGCTAAAAGTCAGCTTTACGAGGAAAAGATTAAAGAAAGGAGAATTCAGGTTAACCCATTTGGGCCAAGAAACCCTCAGGAGGCCTTTAAAACCCGTACGACATCCGCATGAGCCATGACTACGTCCGGATCTCTTTGAAGGGCATCGAAATAATGCTTGTGAAAGCCAACTCCGGTTTCTGATGTTTTCAGCAGCGAACGCACTTGCTCTGTTAAACGGCCTGCGTCCCTGATACTGAGCGGGGGTTCTTCCGCGTCCAATGATTCATCGATCAGAACGATCAACTCTGAGATTGAATGCAGCCAGGCAAACCAGGGATCTCGCATCAGCAGATCCAGAAATTTCTGGCTGGAAGAAACCGTTCCAAAGACAGCTTCGTAGGCAGCCTTTTCGGAATCCATCAGGGTTTTGTGAAGGTGCAGCAAAGCCTCACGAATGTCTTTGAGATGTGCCCGATGCGGGGAAGAAGCTGGGGATGCCGAGTCGTTCGTCACGGGCTAATTTCGCCTATTCAGGCAAGTTTCGTCAAATAAGACCCTTAACCTTAAAAAGACCGCGCCGGCCGGAACATCACACAATGTTCACTCCGCACCTTTTTGAAACTTTAGAAAAGAAACAAATCAGCGCACACACAGTTGGAAAAGCCGACGCAAATTACAAAATCACGCTCCAATCTTAAACCTTCCGGGCGCTCTACGCCAGTGACCGGTTCGTATCTCGAGTTGCACCTATCAAGGAACAAAAGCATTGCACGGCCTTTCCATGGCCACAGGTGGACTGCTCGGTGTTGTTGGAACAGAACAATTATGCACAATACCAAACCGAAAACAACCAGAATCCGTGGACGAGGCCACCAGCCGAAATAAACGGGGCTTTCACCTAGTAAAACTACGGAGTGCACGAGGTTGTCGGGCGCGCCTGGGTGTGCCAGATTGCGAGCAAGGAGAGAGAGCCTATGAATGCTGAACATTCGCCCAGGAAAATGAGAAATCCCATGGCGCGCATTTGGTCTTTGTCGATCTTGATCGCCTTGCCGATGGTTGCAAATGCCTGCCCCATTTGCGGTTCTCAAACGGGCATG
>JAQGOV010000182.1 GCA_028293425.1 Verrucomicrobiales bacterium | reverse complement strand
CCTGCATTGGGCTACTCGTGGCGACTTTCTACTGGCGAAAGATGGCGTCATCTCTGCGGGCAGAGAACAGGGATCTCTTGGAATCCCTGGAGAGCCTTCGGCAGGCAAATGCCACGGACCATGAAGTTCAGGTCAAGGTAAAGGAACTGGAGCAGGCGCATCAATTCGATAGCTACAGAATCCAACAACTGGAAGCGGCATCCCTGAAGCTGGCACAATTCTCAAACCAAGGCCTTTATCTCCTCAGGGAGAAGGTACACTTGGTAGCGCGGGTGAGTGCCTTGGAAAATGAAAATCTCACGATTAAACACGATTACGAGGGGAAACCGCGCATCCCGCGGGTTGGAGCATGGATGGGATTAACTTTGGCCCCAGTACAGGGCGGGGAGACGGCAGGCCAGGCAGGAGCTGTGATAACGTATATGGCTGACAACGGACCAGCAGACCGCTCCCTTCTACAGGTCGGGGACATTATCTTGGGCATGGATGGCGAGCCGGTTGGGAATCCAGAGGATTACAGGCGTCTGATGCTGGCCAAGCTTGGGGGAGAAAAGGTGTCGCTTGATGTGATGCGTTCCACCAATCGGCTGAAGATTGAGGCCATTCCACGAGATTGGCCCCAGTAAGCTAATTAGGTACGCTTGCGCGTGCGCCTCGCGGGACTGTGGGGGTGAAAGATCAAGAACACAATTATGGCAAGGGAGAAAGGCGGGACTTGCAATGGGAGGGGTAAGAAGGTGTGAGGAAGCAGGACTTCCGGCGCGCTGCCCGCGCATAGGGCTAATAGGACTTCGCAGTGAGAGGTCAGGTGGTGGGTGACGCAGGCTGGAGTGGCTTGCAATCGGGGACCGCGAAACTGCGCCCTAGAGCCAAAGGTTATGAACGGAAGCCCCTAGCTGGTTGCCAGAGCGAATATGTTAGACGGCAGGATCACTCTATCTTCTGCTCTTTCGCATCAAATTCCGCAAAAAGCTTCTCCCATACTTTCATATCTGCGGCGCTGACACAAATGGTCACTGTCGTGTTCGTTGGGGTTGGGTCGACGTGGAGTTGCCAAAGCGTGCAGCTCAAAGGCAAACGGCCTTGCATGGTTGAAAACTTTTTATCGGCATCGGTGCCGGTGCTCAAGTCGTAACTCATCTTGAACTGTTTGCGCTCGAAATAGCCGAGGCGTACGAGAGCTTTGCGATGGACACGAGCTGACTCTTCACGCTCCCTTCTGGAACGATGCTCCTGCAGCCACCATCGAATCCCTCGCGTGAAGTAATGAGGAATTGAATGGGGCTTAAGCACATCTTGCTGCGCCCACCGCAGTTCATAAATGTGATAAGAAATTTGCGGAGAATCCTGATGCATCCATAGAACGATGATAAGCGTCGCCGCTACAGCGACTGCTCCCAATATCCATTTCCTTGGTATTGCAGTCATTCGCATACTCCCTCTCCTATCAGACCATATGGCTTAACACAATTGTTAAGCGGTTGTTTGATTTTGTGAATGAGCGAGCAGGGGGTGCGGCGAAGCCAGAGGTTTATTTCTCACCAAAAGGGGGAGTAACGGATGTGGTGGTGGCCAAGTTGGGGAGCGAGAGTGCCGAATTTACTTTGGATTTACCCTCTTAATCACTAATGCTTGATCGAAGAGGACTGTCGCGCGTCCCGGAGCGGACCGCCTCACATCCAAACCATCTTGTTCACGGAGGGCCTGCTCGAAAAGGGCCGCGGCCTCCGCACGGGTCATGGATCGATCGCTTTCAAGGGTGAACTTTGCACCTGCGACGCGCGCTGCCGCTGCCGGGGATAGTTCCAACTCCAGACCGGCGATCTCCGCGTAAATTGGGAGGACCCTCTCCACTTCAGAATCAATGAACCTGAAGCTGCCAGCGGGAAGTTCGCCTTGAGCTTGGCCTGGCGGGTTAACCGTTTTGGCTGCTTCTCGAGTGCGCTGAGCTTCTTTTTGAGCAGCCTCAACTATTTGTCGACGGAGCAATCCAACTTCCCCACGTAATCTCAGTAGCTCCGTCTGGTCTTTACGCAACCGTGCCAGTTCATTCGCATCTGTTTGAAGCTGTGCCAGCCGCTGGTTCTCGGCACGCAACCCTTCCAGGTCGGCAAGCTCGTGTGTTCGGGCGCGTAGCAGGGCATTTTCCTCCCCCAGGGTCTTGTTTGACCGATGTTGCCCGACAATTGTTGTAGCCAAAGGCACTGCAACGAGAACCGCAGCGATTAATGCTTTGTGCATGGCGGTTATGGCAATGGTTTTTCCAACTGCTGCAGTTGAGGTGGTTAGAACGTGTATTCCAGTAAGAGCAGCCGCAGCTGAAACCGCCGCCATCAGCCCAACCGGGGCGGATTGGACCGCATTGGCGGAAATAAACACCGCGAGCGCGCTCTCTCCGACTTTGATCCCGTGTTTGGCAAAAAAGTCCCGTAGGCGCTCAATGGCTCGGCTCAGGCGCTTCTGGGCCGCATTTTCGCTGCTGCCAAGAGCCGTTCCAACTTCCTTGAGGGATTTATTCTCGAAGTAACGCAGCAGGACTGCGGCGCGGTCAGTATCCTCCAGGGTGTGCATGGCTTCATCGAGGAGGGGCTCAATGTGGGTCCATTCAGCAGGATCAGTCTTTAGCGTATTCATCTCGGTAGCGATTTGTTCGCGTGCCTGGCGGTTCACCTCACGACGAATGACATCGATAGCAGTGCGGCGAGTGACCTGATACAGCCATGCTGTCAAAACGGTGTTTGGCTTCAACATGGCGGCTTGTCGGGCGAGGTCGATGAAAACGGATTGGGTGACCTCCTCGGCCAGCTGCGTTGAGCGAACCTGCCGCAGCGCCGCGGAGTATACGAAAGCCACGTGACGCCTGACTATTTCGGAGAAGGCGTCCTCCGTGTGCTGTCGGGTGTAGCGAGCCAGTAGTTCCAGGTCCGTGTCGTTCATCACTATAAATGTATCGATGCTGAACGGTCAAATACGCCATAATTTTTTTCTGATTGCGAATCGTTCTCTCCTTCAAGAGCTCTGAACCTGCCACAAACACCCTCATTGTGACCGCCACTCATATTAAAACGAGTGGTCAGGGAAATATTACGTCTCGAGGCTGCCTACTGGACCGTTTGTCTTGTGGCAAAGCGCCATGTATATGTGATTTCCTGATTCCATCAGGCGCTTTACAACACTTCGAAATAAAATCTACCCTCCCCTATGCAAATGATCCTGCAACGCTGGGTTTGCTTCCTTGTCGCCGTTAGCGGCACGGGTTTAGGCCTACCTTTCACCGCCAATGCGCAGTTCTCCCTCTCTGGCTTCGCCAAGCCCTCCGTACAAGTTTCCACTGCCTGGTCTGCTACAGCGATTAAGCCAACAGGCCACGCCACGTTGGCCGTCATCCTGGAAATTCCTGAACCCTTTCACATCAATTCTCACTTGGCGAGCGCACCATTCATTCCAACCAGTATTCAAGTATT
>JAQGOV010000736.1 GCA_028293425.1 Verrucomicrobiales bacterium | reverse complement strand
TCCCGTGAATCTGGGACATTTGGGTCCAAAGGGGGAGAATGGTTGGGTAGCCAACAACGATCCTCGCCGGGGGACACGACCAATGATTCGCCGGCGCAAAGGAGACCCACTGGAACCAGTGGATTGGGCCGAAGCGATGGATTTCTTTGTCGCCAAATTTCGGAATGCCTGGAATCAAGGTCATGAAAACCTCGCCTGCTACAATTCCGGCCAACTCACCATCGAGGAGTTCTATACGCTCGGAAAGCTCTGGCGAGCCGGGTTGCAGTCGTCCAACATTGATGGCAACACGCGCCTGTGCACCGCCACTTCAGCCACCGGCTTGATGGCCAATTTCGGCGCGGATGGCCCAGTCGCCAGCTACTCGGATATCGACCAGGCGGAACTGCTCTGCCTCTATGGCCACAATGTGGCGGAGGCGCAAACCGTCCTGTGGGAACGCATGCTTGCCGCCAAGCGCCGCAACCAGGGGCGCATCATCGTCGCCGACTCGCGCAAGAGTCCGACCGTGCGGCAAGGGGCTGATCTGCACTTGCAGGTAAAGCTTGGAACCAATGTGGCCCTGATGAACGGCCTGATTTATCTCCTGATCAAAGGGGGTTGGATTAAACGCGAATTTATTGACGCCTATACCGTCGGCTATGAAAACCTCGAAGCCGCTGTCCGCCCGTACCCGCCCGAGAGGGTGGCGGAGATCTGTGGGATTGCGCCTGCCGATCTGGAAACAGCGGCGCAGTGGATCGGGACTGCCGAGCGAATGGTCTCCACAACCCTCCAAGGCTTTTATCAGAGCGTCGAAGCCACGGCCTCTTGCTCTCTGGTGAACTCAGTCCATCTGCTTCGAGGTGCCATTGGAAAGCCGGGTGCCGGCCCCTTGCTCATGGCTGGTCAACCGTCCGCCATGTCCAACCGCGAGGCCGGTGCCGACGGCTCTTATCCGGGTTACCGCAATCCCCATAATCCTGGCCACATGAAAGAGCTTTGCGAGCTGTGGAACTTGGACCCTGGCCAATTCCATCCCGAGGTTCCCAAGGACATCATCACCATGCTGGAGGTCGCCGAGCGGGGTGAGATCGAGTTCATGTGGGTGATTGGCACCAACCCGCTCGTCAGCCTGCCTGACCAGAACCGAACCGAGCGCATCTTAAAGAAGCTGTTCCTCGTGGTGCAGGACCCTTTTGTAGATACCGAGTCCGTGGGCCTGGCGGACATCTATTTACCCGCCGCGATGTGGGGGGAGAAAACCGGCTGTGTGACTAATGCCGAGCGCAACGTAAACCTGCTGCTCAAAGCGGTGGAACCTCCCGGTCAGGCGCGCAGCGATCTGGATATTTTTGTCGAAGTCGCCAACCGGCTCGGATTCAAAGATCGGGATGGCAAACCCTTGATCTCATTTCGCGAACCGCGCGAGGCTTTCGACGAATGGCGTCGGGTCTCCAAGGGCCGGCCCTGTGATTATTCGGGAATGACTTACGAGCTAATCCTGGAACAAGGTGCAGTTCGTTGGCCCTGCAACGAGCGGCATCCCAAGGGGTCCGAGCGGCTCTACGAGGACCTCAAGTTTTGGACCGGAATCAACGACTGTGAAAGCTACGGAGTGGACTTTCTCACCGGGAACCATCGCACCCGCTCGGATTACGAGCGGATCGATCCCAAGGGAAAAGCCTTCTTACGCCCGGCTCAATGGCGTCGCCCTCCCAATCCGCCTTCCGAGGAGTATCCGTTCGTGCTGTCCACGGGACGGGTAGTCTATCACTTCCATACCCGAACTAAGACCGGCCGCTCGGCCGCGTTGAACAGGCGGGCGCCCCACGCCTATGTGGAGATTCACCCGCAAGATGCCATCCGGCTGGCAATCGGCTTGGGCGACCTCGTGCAAGTCACTTCGCCGCACGGAATTTGGGAAGGGCTCGCGATGGTGGTGGATACTGTCCGGCCGGGCGAATTGTTTATTCCGTTCCATTACGGCCACGGACTCCAGGCGGCCAATCAGCATACTTGGTATTCTCGGGACCCAGTGAGCAAGCAGCCGCAGTTCAAATCTTCGCCCGCAGCGCTAGCTCGCAGAAGCTTTGGCGCTCCGGAACAATGGCTGCTCGACCGCCATGCCGAACTCTCCGGCGAGTCCATCGAGCCCTATGCCGCACGCAGCATCGGGGGAACAACCATGCAGCCGGTTGAACCAACTTCCGCGGTCGAGCGCTAAACGGGCATGAACGGGTCGGCTCTCACTTTTTACGCTAATCGAAAATAATCGTCATAAACTCTCCTGCCAGAACCGTAGGCGTTTAGCAGGGAAGTCCAAGAATATTCTGACTTCGTGACGGAGGCACGGCGCGCGGGGAGCCACGATGAGTTCAGGCTTTGAAAGGAGGCTGGTGTCACCTGCTCGATTGGCAGGGAAAAAGCAACCACGGAAGTCAAAAAGCCATAGCCAAATACCATGGCCAGCCAACCTAAAAAGTATTGGCGTCGATGTTGGTTAAAGACAATATTATGGACGGAAAGGGGCTCATGTGACCATCGTCTGGGCTTAGGCCGTTTGCAGCCCTTGGCTCGACCAGCCTTGAGGAGGGACCGAGCGGGCGCATATGGTGATCAATGCGCAAGTTGCCGTCTTGCTTGGGGGGTTGGAAGCAAAAATCGAGGAGCTCAACCGCGACATTAGTGATGGAACGGTCCTGCAGCAGGTGAATGCTAAGAGCCGTTACAACCTCGCCGCCAATCGCCAGGCCGATGTGAACCCTAAACTCAAAGGGAATGGAGCTCACAAATGATCAAAACAGCCGAGGTCAGGGCGATTTCTTTTACGGGATTCGCCTGCGCAAAACCTGCGAAACGAATCACCAGCTCGGTTGTGAACTGATGAGGCGCATGGTCCGCTTCATTATTGAAAGGCTACAGGTCGCCCGCAGGCAGTTGCTGGTGGGGCGGCGCCCTAGGAAACAGGAGAGTGAGCCCATCTCTTGAGGCTACCCGCCTGCGCGAGGGTCCGTTATGAAAATTCACCACCTCACCATCAACGAAGCCTTGGCCAGCCTGAAGAGCGGACTTGCCGGGTTGTTCGACGCTGAGGCACAGCGTCGGGTCATGGAATTTGGAGCAAATTATTTGGATGAAG
>JAQGOV010000135.1 GCA_028293425.1 Verrucomicrobiales bacterium | reverse complement strand
CAGCATGACATCCGTCTCACTTGCGAAGCACCTGGGCCTTCCAACCTGCCGAGACACGGACGGTTCGATGCCGGACGTTTTTTTACAACCCTCAAGGAGTCAGCTACTGGACGCCAGCCCTGGCAATGGAAGCTCACTGATGAAAACTTTGTTCCCATTCGGCCGTTTTTGATCCTGGATTTCGTGGAAGTGGAGGGTCCGCTGCAGGCCGAATGGCCTTCTCGTCAACAGCAGAGATTCTTTCCGTCCGGCACGCAGGATGTGGCGCAGGCGCGCGAGGTGCTTACAAAGTTTACCGAGCGTGCTTATCGTCGTCCCGCCCGCCCGGAGGAAGTGGAACGCCTGGCCAAGTTGGTGGAAAGTGAAATGAAAAGCGGCGAGAAGTTCGAGGCAGCGATGAAAGCGGCTTTGACGGCGGTTTTGTGTTCCAAGGACTTTCTCTATGTGGTTGAGGGCTCTCCGGAACATTCCAACTTGCGGCTGAACGATTGGGAGCTTGCCTCCCGGCTCTCTTATTTCCTTTGGAGCACGATGCCGGACGACCGGCTCTTTGACCTGGCTCGCGCAAGGACGTTGCACGATCCGAAAGTCCTGCGCGAAGAGGTCGACCGGATGTTGCACGATCCCAAAGCGGAGCGGTTTACCATCGGTTTTCCGAAGCAATGGCTGCAATTAAAGCACGTGGGCATGTTCCCGCCCGACAAAAAACTTTACCCGGATTACGACTCGCACCTTGAGAAAAGCATGATTGCGGAAGGCACTGAGTTCTTCGGAGCAGTGCTGAACCGGAACCTGAGCATACGCGAATTCCTGGATTCGGACTGGACGATGTTAAACGCCCGTCTGGCCGAGCACTACGGAATTTCAGGTGTCGAACGTGATCAGTTCATGAAAGTCAGCTTACGGCCTGAAGACCATCGTGGCGGATTGCTGACTCAAGCGGGCGTGCTGAGCCTCACTTCGGATGGCCAGCGGCACCGGCCGGTGCATCGCGGCAAATGGGTGCTGGAAACGATTTTCAACAAGCCGCCCCCGCCGCCCCCGGCCAACGTTAAGCCGATCGAGCCGACGCCTTCCAACCAACTTAAGGCGACTTTGCGGATGAAACTGGAAGCCCATAAGAGTGATGCGAATTGCGCGGCCTGCCACCGCAAAATCGATCCGCTCGGCTTGGCTTTTGACAACTATGATGCCATTGGCCGTTGGCGGACGGAGGAAGTTGTGAGAGATGGGAAGGGCGACAATCCTCCCGTGGACCCGAGCGGCGTGTTGCCCGATGGACGGCGTTTTGCCGATGCCGCGGAACTCAGACGATTGTTGGTAGCTGATACGGACAAATTTGCCGCCGCTTTTGTCGAAAAACTTTCCACCTACGCTCTGAGACGGGCCGTGACTATTGACGATCGGAGGGCGCTCGCCGCACTGGCCAACGAATGCAAGAGTATGAATTATCGGCTGCAGGACATAGTCCAAGCTTTGGTGGTTTCGGATCTTTTTCAACAACGCTAGAATGCCTTTATGAGCAACATCCAAAGTAAACGCTGGCTCCTGAACCGCCGCCACTTTCTGCGCGGTCTGGGTGCGACGGTGGCTTTGCCGCTGCTCGACTGCATGAAGCCCTTTCGGGCAGTTGCGGCTGAAGCGGCCAAGCCGCGCCGGGCTGTTTTCGTTTATATTCCCAATGGGGTCAACGTGTTGACGTGGCAAATCACCAAGGCGGGACGCGATTATGAGTTCAGCACGCCGATGCGCCCGCTGGAAAAGCATCGCGCGAACATCACTCCGATCAGTGGGCTGCACCACCCGGGTGGCCTCGGAACAGCGCACGTTTGCGGTGACCTGTGGTTGACCGGAGCAAAGCTGAGCCAGGAGGGTGGAGCTTATCGCAACAGCGTCTCCTGCGATCAACTGATGGCGGAGGTCACGTCGGTGCATACGCGCTTCCCATCCCTGGAACTTTCCGTTGCGGGCGGGACGGGTGCGCCAGGAAATGTGATTAATACGCTTTCTTGGTCGCGAGACGGCATCCCGTTGCCGGCGGAGGATAATCCTAAGAACGTGTTCAACCGGCTTTTCGGTGAGGAGTCCGGCGGGGTTGAAGTGCGTCGTCGCCGGCTCAATCGGCGTCACAGTGTGCTTGATTTGGTGCTGGATGATGCCCGTTCGCTGCGGCGTGGGCTCAACCAGGACGACCGAACCAAGCTGGATGAGTATCTGACCGCCGTGCGGGAGGTGGAGGTGCGTACCGAGCGGTTGGATGCCTGGCTGAATGTGCCAAAGCCGAAACTTGAGCCTTCGGTGACCGGGCACTTCCAACGCGATGTCTCGAAAGCGCAGGCAGGTGAGTATTTCCGAACCATGTACGACCTGATCGTGCTCGCCTTGCGCACGGACATGACGCGAGTCATCACCTACATGAGCGGGACAGAGGGTTATGGCCTGGCGATCCCGGAGATCGGCATCACGCAAACTCGACACGAACTCTCGCATCACAACGGGGACCCTGAAATCATGGCGCGCCTCAGCAAAAGCGACGCCTTCATTACCGAGCAATTCTCCTATTTCCTCGACCAGCTTACGGCCGCGCGCGACGGAGAGGATTCGCTGTTGGATCGAACGATGGTTCTTTTCGGCAGCGGCATGAGTTATGGGCACAGCCACGGGAACGCAAATCTGCCGACGATCGTGGCAGGCGCGCGGGCACTTGGCTTCAAACACGGTCAGCATATCGATTACAACCTGCCCAAAATCAACTCTTATGACCTGGCGAACGCCGGCACGCACTACGGAATTTGCGGCAAGCCGGTGAACGACAAAGCGCATTTAAGTAATCTCCTGCTGACCATGCTCCAGAAAATGGAAGTGAATGCGGAACGATTTGTGGACAGTCTTGGGCCGGTTTCAGAAATTGTTTAACCGACCAATGATTAAAGCTGAGTTGGATAAAGGGGCGAGCATGCCTGTGGTCGGCCTTGCCGTAGTTCGGCTCTGCGTCATTCTGGTTTCGTCCTTCACCCTGGCCGTTGCCGCGGAAAAGAAGCCGGAGCCCTTTCAACTGCAACCGGGCCAGTTTCCACCTGAAGGGTCATCGCATTACATCGCGGGAGAAATGATCTTCATGGATCACGTGAACCGGGTTGGGCAGCTTCGCCCGGATCGCAGGGATGACCAGCGCACGGATGATTACGATCGTCCGATGCCGTTTACCCTGCTGCCGTACGGCACAATTCGGTACCATGGTGCACCGGCGGAGTTGCGGGATATTCCCATTGGCACCCATCTGCACGGGCAATTTTATTACGACAAGAAGGCTGGCAAGGATGGGAAAGGTGCTTACAGCCGGGCGTTTCTGCTGGAGGATGATTTTAGCTTTCAGGAAAGCAACGGCCGCGGCTGGCGCCTGGATGTGGTGAACCTGGAGAAAGGATCGATAACAGTCACAGGGATTTCAACGAAGGAGGATAAACCCGATCCGAAGCCCACCGTGTTTAAGGTGAATCCGGCCACCCGTGTCTGGAAAGGAATCGGCTATGCGACGCTGACCAACCTCTCCACCGGGCAGCTCGCGCAGATCAATATCACAGTAGCGACCTTGAAGGGCCCCGGACGCTGCACGGACATCTGGGTGGATGAGGAGAGCCGGAAACTCGCGACGGCACATCAACTCGAGGTACATCGTGCTTACGAAAAATCGCACGGTTTGCCGGGCTGGGTCGACGCAGTGGATAACGAAAAAAGCCTGCTCACGGTCACGCTCTTTGGAGGATTCGATACGACGCTAACCAATGACTTCAGGCTGAAAGGGCGTGTCGCCGCGCTGGTCGCAGAGGATTCCCTCCGCTGTTACGATCAGATCAACGACCGCATGTATGCGGAAATTGTAGAAATCAAAAGCGATCCCATAGCTCCGGGCAGCAGCGGCCTCCAGCTTGTTATTAAGCCAGAAAATCTGCTCGAAGGCTTTCGCCCTCGCCGCATCCTCCGGCTGCTCCCCGACAAATGGCCGCTGGACGACTTGCCCTGGGAAGAAATGCTTTGGCCTCAGGATAATCGTCTCAAGCTCTGAACTTCGGCTTTTCAGGAGTGGCTACAACACGTTAGTTACGAAACTCAAGCTCGCCCCAATTCTTCGGCTCCAGCATGAGTTCAAAAACGGCGTCGTCCACGATGCCGGTGTGCTGGTTGTTCCAATAGGAGCGAAGGCGAGTCCGCTGGCCGGCGGGGTCACCGTAAGTGACGCCGAAATCCCCATGCAGGGTTTGCCCTGTCGTGGGCGTGAATTCCACGGTGGTGAGTGGAATGACTGTCTCGACCAGATAGCTATCGTTGCGTTTGGTGATTTTGATTTGGGCATCGGTGAGGACCTGCACGTCGGCAACGACGTATGATTTGATCACTCCCGAGCTGAACGTTTTGGGCTGGCGCTTTTTGTTTTTCCCAGCAACCGGACGATAAATCACGGCGGTTGGGGTGCTTTTGAAATTGCCGATGCTTAAGCGCAAATCGCCTAGAGCAGCTTTATCGCGTTTGGGGTCGGCCTTGTCGTTCGTGCTGAGTTGAAAATCCACAGTGTCACCGCTGAGATACATATTTTCTGGCTCTGCCGCGCCGTTTGCCCAAGGGGTTTTGTCGCGCACTTCCCATGCAAGGTAGAGGTTTTGTTTGTCCCACGCGGCGGCAGCGCGGACTGTTGTGTCATCGGTCTTTTGGAAACGGATGATTTCCGCGCCAGCGAAATCTTTTTCGATGTTGCCAGTCATTTTAGGAGAGAGCTTCTTCACGCCCAGGCGTCGGAGACCAACCGCGGCCTGCAATTGCTGATCGCGAAACTTCCCAGCTTCCGTCACGTCTTTGTCGGAAACCGTGAGGCTCCTGCCAGGGATCTCTTTGACGGTGTCGAGACCGGTTACTTCGAGATTCCAGTAGGCCGTTTTGCCGGCTTGAAAGTAGAGCTTGCCGTCAGGGCTTTGGGCAATGCTTCCCCCAAAATCCTCGCCGCCCATGCCGGGCGGACAGTGGCTCATGTCCGCGCCTGGAAGAGCCGCATCCGGCCATTTTACTTTCAAAGGATCGCCCTCGAAGAGATGGGTCAGATAAAAGCCCGCTTCGGTGACGATGTGCCACTCGCCGACATTGGTTGGAATTACCCAGATGTTCCCGAGCGGCTTTGGGAACCTGGCGCTGCCGCAGGGACCGTAAGAGCCGCGAATCATGCCTACCTGAGCCGGGCAGGCGTTGTGCGAGCCGTGAACACCGTTGAAATTGTCGGGATAGCTCCAGCGCTTTTTGCCGGTGGCAACCTCAAAGCAGTTGAGCAGGGTGTGTGTTTCGCCGTAGGTGCCGGGCTGGAGAACGAGAGAATCGTCGGCCGAGGCCATGCCGGGTGCAGGCATTTTCACGGGCCTGGATAGATCGTATTTCGGAGCGCCACACGTGGTGAAGCCTTCGGGCCGGAACAGCCGATCACCGGCGGTAAACGCGAGATTTGGTCCGAAGTTCATATACCAGCCACTGAAACGCACGGTGCCATCGACACTGGTGATTTCCTCCGGCTGCTCCTGCTCATCGCCGTTGGCGTCGGTCCACAGAATTGTTTTCGCTGTTTTATCTTTGCCTTCGTAGCGGAAGGTGCAGCGCAGCTTATAATCGGCGTCGGCAAGGCGTTCGAAGATTTTCACCGTGCCTGTTTCGAAAGCCCACTTGCTCGCGACGGCCAAATAGACTTTGCCATTTGCGCCAGTAGCGAAACGCGAATTCTCCATGCCATCGCGCGTGATGACCGCAGTAACGCGGGCGCGGCCGGTTTGCGGGTCCAGCCGCCACTCGCAACCTTGGCCAACCATCACATTGGGATCCTGCGGGAGGATTGCGCCCCCGAGTGCGCCGTAACCGCTCGCTCCGAAAAACTCCTTCACCAACTGGCCCGTTTTGATATCCCAAACGCTCACTCGCTTCGGCGTGCCGTCGGCTTCCGCAACCCAGAGTTGACCCGCTGCATCCAAGGCCATGCTGTTGATAGAGCGGAAGCCGTCTGCTTGCCAGGGGCCGAGCAAAGCGCGTCCGCCTTTGCGGCCAAGCCTATACTTCTTTGGTCCCGGAACATTAACCACAATTTGCTGGGAACCTGGGTCTACAAAACATGACACGCCGCCACGTGCCGTCGCCTTTGGGAATGGTTCCCCATCTGACTGGGGCATTTCGACTCTCCCCGTGAGTGTTCCGGTTTTAATGTCCAACTTGGCGATCATCCTAGGTCGGGCAAAGCCTACCCAAAGTTCATTATTCACAACTTGTAAATAATCCGCCTTCTCTGGCTTGAACTTAGATTCTGATGTCCAAAGCGATTTAATTTTTAAATCGGCGCTGTCAGGGCCTTCCCATTTCAGGTAGCTGCCGTCCTTGGTGTCGAGCTTGTAGAGGTTTGCGCCATCGGCATCAGGCCCGGCGTTGCCGCCGAGGACGTAGAGCACACCCGCGTCAGCCGCGAGCCCCTTGACGCCCGCGATACCACCGCGATTGTTGCCCCATTGGGGACGGCCTTCGAGGTCGCACGCAAGAACGGCCTTGCCTGCCTCCGCACCGTTCCAGCCCAAAAATACCTGCTGCCCGTAAGTCGCTACTGCTACCGGGACACCGTGGTCACCACCCCAATTGCCTTTGCCGTCCGCGCTGTCCCAGGGGGCAACTCCGCCGTTGTCGGCCCAGCCTCGGAGTTTGAGTCCAATGCCTGTATGCATGAGGGCGCTCCATTGGTATTTGCCAGGAGGCACTGGTTCACCGGGCCGCGTCCATGACGGTGTGGTGAGGCCATCCCATTTCACGGTGTGTTTGCCCTTGATAAAAAATGCGGCGTTCAGCAACTGCCGAACGACCTGCCCGTCAGTGTTCTGGACATTCAATGAAAGGTAACCATCGCGCGGCATCGTGAACTCAATCGGCTTAAAGCCGGCCAGTGTCTCGCTCTTGATTAAACCCGTCCAATTCACCACGGGCACACCTTTCTCCAAAATTACACTGAACTCTCGCGCATCCGCCAGGCGCACCGCCTGTGGCTTGAGGTGGCCCTTGGATTCAAGGGTGGCAGTGCCCCAACTCGGGCTCGACATAAAGGTGAAGACGCGGTCGGGTGTAATGCCGGATTTGAATAAATCTTTGACCGATGCTCGCCCTTTTGTGCCGATGGTAAAGTTTGGCTCGAATGTGAGCGTAAACGATTCGCCAGCCTGGAGCGGCTTGCCATCCCGGGTAAGTAGTTTCCAGGGAATAGCGAGTTCCTGCACGTAACCCTTTCCATCCGCGGAGAGGGTAAAGGCCTGCTGCGCGCCGTCCGATTTCTTGGCGTCGGCAACGACGCCTTCCTTGAAATCCCTGCCTTGCTCAATCTTGATGACGTCCGCGCCATCGCGACCTCGCCAGGCCGTGAAATGTTGTCCTCGTTCCCGCGGGGTGCCCGGCGCCGTGACGGTGCGAAATTGCAAACTGTCACCGGCAAAGCCGTAATCAGCGATAGTTTGGCCGGGATTGTTCAGCGGTGTGTCGTCGTTCCAGCGCGCGAGGAGATAAAGATTTTCAGCATCGTATTGAGCATGAAGCCAGACGCTAAAGTGGTCGCGCTGCTCCTCGACATCGTCGCAGGCGAAGATGCCGCCGGACAAATCCCAATCGGACGTCTTGCCATCCACCACCATTTTCGCTGGGGCAGGAAGGACACGGAAGCTGACATTTTCTGTCGGGGTAGCGTAGGCGGCCACTGAGCCAACGGCGAGGCATGCGAGATGAGAGAATGATTTTTTCATGACTTCAAAAAAACTGACTGTATCGAAATGCTTTAAAAAATTAGTGCAGTGTGTGAGGTTTTAATAATCCGCCACCGAGCCGTCCGGATTTTTTCCGCCTGGCCACTTGAACTTTGAGGGGGGCATTTTGGCGAGCGCCGCTTCATCGACTTCGACGCCCAGTCCAGGTCCTTGGGGCAGAGACGAGTCGCCATTCTTGTCTACCTCCCAACTCTTGTGCAGCGTGCCTGCGCAATCATTGACATAAAATTCGTGGATGAGGAACAGGGGAATCGACGCTGTGACGTGGAAACTTGCCGCGATCCCCAGGAACGAGGCAACAGAATGCGGCGCGAGTGGAACAAAATACGTCTCTGCCAGCACGGCCACTTTCTTCATCTGGGTGATGCCTCCGCCGTGGGCGCAATCGTGCTGGATAATGTCCACACATCGCTCCTGCAGATATGGAATGACATCCCAAATCGTTCGGTCCCGTTCGCCCGTGGCGATGGGAACTTTCACAGCTTGCTTGATCCGCTTGAAGACCTCGATGTTCCCTGGCACGGCAGGCTCCTCGATCCAGAGCACGTCGTAGGACTCAATGGCGTTGGCGAGCTGAATGAGGAATGGAGGCGGCAAGCAACAATGCGCGTCGAACATGACGGCGCCGTCTTTGCCGACCCGTTCACGCGCTGCCTTAATGTTTTGGATATAGCCTTCGATATCGCGCGGGCTGGCTGAGGCAGGCTTGGGGCCTCCGGCGGGAACCTTGTAGGCTTTGGGAGTCGGATAGACTCGAATCTTCTCGCGCGTTGGCCCGCCCAGCAAACGATAGACAGGGACGCCGTGGAGCTTGCCCGTAATGTCCCAAAGCGCCATATCGATTCCTGCAATCGTGTGCAGCATGAACGCGCCGCCGCGGAAGTCCCGGTGCGCGCGGTAAAGCTTCTGCCAAAGATGCTCAATGCGGGTCGGGTTCTCGCCGTCGAGCATTTCATACATCGACTGCATGAGCGGACCAACCACCGTAGGTGGCAATTGCGAAATCTCGCCCCAGCCCGAAACCTTTTGGTTTGTTTCGATCTTCAACAACGTTTTGTTGCCGACAGGGTATGTTTTGAACGCCGTTATCCTGATGCTGGACGCACGGTCTGCCACCTGGATGGCTGGGTTTTCCGCACCGACGGCATCTTGCAAGAGCATCCAGCCGGCGGCGGCTGACCCTGTGGCAGCGAGCATGTTTCGGCGACTGATTCCGCGAGGGGGAACTCCGTTTTTCGTCATAGGATAAAGTTTTACTTGGTTGCTGGCAAACGGACATGCGCTGCGCCGCCTGCCACGCAGATGCTTTCCAGACGCAATTCCTGCTCGGCCTCGCTAGTAAATAAAGGTTGAATTTCCAGAGTGTGCTCATGGGCTGGGTCCAATCCCTCGGCAATTACCTGGGCATGATGGCAGTTGCCCTTAACAAGGTTTGCGAGCGAACCTCCATCAAATTCTTTCAACGTCTGTTTGCCGTCCCCGGATTTGTGTTCGACAAGTTTGCCATCGATAAAGGCGCGATACTTTACCGATTTGGTGGTGGATTCGCCAAAGAGCATGACCATGCTGCCGCTGAATTCCACCTTGAGCGGAACAGCAGAGTTCGTTTGGCCCTTCTTGCGAGATACAATCACTTCATCGTTGAGCCAGCGCGACATGAGCATGTCGAAGTAAGCGGATACCGGGTTCGGTACGCCAATGTGCCAACCATCTGGCAGCGGGCTCAAAGAAGAAATGCGAACACGGGCATTCTTCCCATAGGTTTCCCCGTATAGGCTCCGGGGCGGGGCAGCGCAAACCTGCTTTGCCTTGACTGCTTCCTCAAATGCCTGCCATCCAGCGTCGGCAAACACTTCGTAGCCGGCATCGCCAGGATGCACTCCGTCGAATGGCCACAGCTTTTGCAACGTGGTCGCTCCGCTTTGCACGCGTTGCAAGCACAGCTGAACGGCGTCGCCGATGGCAGTGTGATATGCCCCGGCGATTTTGTGATGTGCGTCCCGCCGCTTCAGTCCATCCAGCTTGCCGCGCTGCACATCCCACATGAAAGGGAATACCACCTGCACCACGGGGGCATGAGCCTCCACGATGATGCGACGGACCAACGATTCGTAGGAAGCGAGTGTTTCTGGAGTGGCCTCACTGATGCCGTCATTGGCCGTGAAATCGAGGAAGACCAAATCCGGGTGCCGTTGCAAAACATCGCGTTCGAGCCGGAAAACCCCTAATTGAGAACCCGTGCCGCCGATGGCTGCATCCCAAAAATGGAATCGCGCCTTTGGGTAAGCGGCTTCGAGGCGTTGAGCAAGAAGGCCACGAAATGAAGTCAGCTGCGGATCGCTTGCGTTTGCTCCCCAGGTTAACGACGCGCCGAAAAAAACGACGCTCAGCCGTTCGCCCGATTTGGCACGGCGATCAAAATCCGCAAAGCTCGAAGTGTGAGCGGCGTTCGCGGCATCGCTCAGTCCAAGGAGGGGACTGGCCAACATGCTGAAAACGAGCAATGCCAGGCGGTAGGGATTCATGTCCCGGTATGATAATGATTCGCCCGCCCTTAGACAACGGTCTTTCGTGGCTTAGCTCGGCCTAACGAGGGTTCCGTTGGGCTAAATGGGCTATTCCCGAGCGATCCGGTAGAAAGTCGCAGCCGCAGCGGTGCCATCATCCTCGCGCTCAATGATTCCGAAAACGGGTGCCTCCATGGTCGCGAGGGTAGTCCAGTTCACGAGGTCAGCCGACCGCTGGATAGAGTAACGAGCGCCCGGAGTGCCTGCGAAGCGGATGAGGAATTTGTTTGCGGTCCGGGTGAGCGTCACATGATTCGCCATCGGCAGCGTGCCTGAGATGACCAGCACTTGAACGGTTGCCGATGTGGCGCCGCCGCGATTGTCATCGAGGATGTAATTAAACGAGTCGATGCCCGTAAAATTCGTGGCAGGAGAGTAGACGAAACTGGAACCAATCATGCCGATGCTGCCGCCTTGGGCGCTCGTGGTGTCGGCGCTAACCTTCAGCGCGTCACCATCCGGATCGTAGCCCGGGCCGATGATCTCTCCCACAGCCAAGGTGATTGGCTGATTCATCGAGGTGGCAAAACCCCGCGGGAAGGCAACCGGCGCGTTGCTGTCCGGCACTGGCACGACGCGGAGAACGTTGGCGAGAGCGTAACTGTTTGGTGAATTGCTGACGATCATCTCGACGAACGCCGGTTGAGCAGCATCCAAAAGCGGGGCACCGATGAAAACCCATTGGTTGGTTGGAAGACGTTCAGGAAAACTTACGGACATGATGTTGGAAGTTCCTGAAACGATATGGAACACCGCATTGCTGGCGCGGTTCGTCAGCGCTGGGACTTGGAGCGACACATTGTAAATCCCGGAGCGGGTGATGGGAAGCGCCCATCTGGCCCGGACGGTGTTCGTTGCGTTCACCACTGCTATTCGGGCGTTTGTCCCCCACGCTGTGCTCGTGGTGGATGACCATGTGCCTTGCAATTCAGCGTAGCCCGAATCCGAGGTGTCGAGATAAAGATCGTCTGGCAAAAACCGAAGGATGCGGTTGGTGGTGTTCCCCGACTCATCAGTAACGGCGACCCCAACTTTCGCCAAAAGATTTTTGGGAATGGGCAAGACGAGGGACCAGGTGTTACTCCCGGTCGGGACGCAGAGCGAAGTAAGGTTGCTGTATTGCTGAAATGCGTCCCGCATCGCGACGTACGGTCGCGGCTGGAAAATGGGTTCGCTCGTTTGGATGGTGAGAGTGACCGTCTGGTTGGAAACGGTTTGGGTCACGTCCAGTTGTGGGGGAGTTAGGTCAGAACTGTTTTGCCAGCGCTGCATCGCCTCGACGGCGGTGCAGTAACGAAACTGCACGGAAGGATAGTTTGAAGAAGCCACGCTAACGAAGGAGGCCATATTCGTGATGGCCTGAAGAAAACTTTCGGGCAGATGTCCCCATAAACAAGCGACTTGGCTTGTGCCCCCGGCTGCCCGGGCGAACACTTGGTTCAAGTCCGTTTGGGCCAGGCTCAGCATCTTGATGGAACGCACTGTCCAGCTTTTGGAGGTGCCGGACCGTTGATAATTTGTGGGTGAGGGGTGAAAAGGCACGAAGTTGGTGGTGGCTTGCGACCAGTCCAGAATGTTATCGAGGGGTTCGATGGTGTCGCTGCTTTTGCGCGGGGAAGCGTTATGCAGGTTGTAAGGGAGCAATTCGTCCAATTCCTGCTGCCATTCATTATCCATGTAATGCCAGCCACTTCGGAAGGAAACCGGAAAAATGCCCTCGTCCAGCAAATACTGTGCGACAGTGACGTCGAAATCCTCGCGGCTTTCATGATAGGTTTTCGATTGGTTCCAATAAAATTTTCCGTCTCCGTTATAATCGCTCCAGAAGAAGGTGTGATAATGGAGGGAGAGCTCGTCCCCGAGTTGTGCTATGGAAGCACCGTGATACTTTTTCATCAAATAGAGCGTCATGGTGTTCGGGATAGGCACATTGAGGTTGTCCGCATCGCGGTAAATGTTCCCTCCGTGCATCCACCAGGTCAGTTTGAGAGGCTGGCCAAAGGAGTCCTTGAAGGCATTGCGAAAAGCAGTCTCCATCACTTTGTAGGATACGCTGCTTGGGTTGCTGTAGAGATCCTGCGGGTAATGCGGATGCCTGGAGGTGACGTCAACCGTTGTTCCGGCGTTCCAAATCGCTGAATCTGAACCAATCACCAAGTAAACCGGGGCTGCACTTCCCCATGCTGAGATGGACTGCCAAAATA
>JAQGOV010000129.1 GCA_028293425.1 Verrucomicrobiales bacterium | reverse complement strand
GGCGCTGATGACAACCACCGGGATACCGCAAGTCTTTGGGTCCTTGTGCAGCTGCGTCAAAACAGCATTTCCGTCCATGTCCGGAAGGTTCACGTCCAAGAGGATCAATTCCGGGCTGCGCTCGCGCGCGAGCGAGATGCCAAGGCCGCCCTGCATGGCGGAGACAAGCTTGAGGGCGGGGCGCCGGGTGAGGATCTGCTCCACGAGTTTCAAATTGGACAGGTTGTCTTCAATATAGAGCACGGTCCGGAGCGCCGAGCCGGTGCTGCTGAGTTCCGGGAGCGCCGTGGTCGTTTTTTCGCTCTCCCCGGAGCCGGGTGCCTGGCCGAGGCCGAGCTCCACCCAAAAAGCGCTTCCCTGACCAACGACGCTCTCCACGCCAAGAGTGCCACCCATGGCATCGACCAGCCTTTTGGACAAGGCGAGCCCAAGGCCGGTTCCTTCCACGGAGCTGTTCTCGGCACCGAGGCGTTCAAAGGGAGAGAAGAGGCGGCTGAACTTTTCCTGGGCGATGCCCAACCCGGTATCGGCAATGATCAGGCGCAACTTGCCAGGGCTGCCGTTTTCGGAAGCCTCACAGGCACTCTCGAGAGTGGACAGCTTCACGCTGCCCCCCGGCTGGTTGTATTTTACCGCGTTGGAAAGCAGATTGAGCAGGACTTGCTTGAACCTTTGACGGTCAGCCATCACATAACGGTCGAGCGATAGGGCCTCATCGATCACAATCCGGACCTGTTTCTGAGCGGCAAGCGGTTTCACCAGGTCCAATGTTTCCTGCAAAACTTCGTTCAGGCGCACAGGCTCCCTGGAAAGGGATAGCCGGCCGGATTCGATCCGGGCGATGTCGAGCACTTCGTTAATCAAGGCAAGCAAATGGCGGCCGCCCTTCAAAATGTGCGTCACTCCTTCGCGCTGGCTGGGCTTGAGGTCGTCCAGCTCCAGTAATTGGGCAAAACCCAGAATGGCATTCATCGGTGTGCGCAACTCGTGGCTCATTCTGGAAAGGAACTCGCTTTTGGCGGAGTTGGCCCGTTCGGCCTCCTCCTTGGCCTGATGCAAAGCGACCTCTGCCTGCTTCCTTTCGTTAATCTCGCGCGAGACGTGGATGATTTTCTCCTCCACAATCTTGTTCGTGGTTTCGAGCTGCGCTGTCCGCTGGGCGATGAACCACATTTCTTTCTGGCTCCGCACGCAGGATAGAAAAAGAAAGACATCCTCAAAGACCACCCACCCGGCGTGCTCCAGCCATCGCCAGGGTTCCGCCACCAAGACTCCGTAGACCGATTGAGGCCAGAATACGCCGCGCAGAAAATGATCCAATGCGACCACGAACGTGGCGGGGATCAGGACCTTCCAGTCGCGGTAGAACGACAAAATCACGAGCGAGCCGAAGACATGAAAATGGGTTTCGATTCTTCCACCGCTTAGATGGATGAGCAGCGCCGACGTGAGGGTTTGGCCAACGGCAACGACGTAACGGGTTAAAGGCCGGCCCGGCCAAACCAGCGCGAGGGCGCACGGGAATAGACTGATGAGGCCCCCGAGGAAAATGGCAGCCCAGACATGAATGTGAGTTTGGCTGACCTGCCCCATCCAGGTCCTGGGTGAAAGCCACAGAGCCATCCCGATGCCGGCGAGCCACTGGAGCACCATCAGGAGGGCGAACAAGCGGTCGATGCTTTTGAAAATTGTCTGGCGGTGATCGGTAAAGATTTCCTTGGTTCGCCGAGTCGTGGCTTCATCGTTGTGCAGCGTCATTTCTTGCAGCATATCTTTTCTTTGGGTGAGTTGGGAAAGGTACCGTGCAGAGAACACCCATAGACATGGGTTTGCCGTTGTTCGCTTTTTCCTGCCAAAACCAGGGAAACAATTGCCGCGCGACCCACGTTATCTCCGGAATGGCCTCGCCCGGCAGTGATGCCTCCGCTGAATTGCAGACGGCCTTTCTGATCGTAGAGAATCGTCTGGCCCGAGGTGATGGCATTAAACCGCCGAGCTTCCTCTCAATCCGCGTCGTCCTGAACCACTACTCCGGGAATGCGGGCAGCGTTCGCCCAAAGGTCTGTTTTTATCCAGCTATCGGCGGAGCCTTCAGGCGCATAAAAAAGCACATACGCCCGCACATGGCCCTGACAAGCAGCCATCAGAAGGGCCAATTCGCTCATGCTGGCGCGGGTGCATGGACATTGGGGATGGGCCATCATCAGGAGGGTGGACTGGCCAGGCACGGGGTTGAGGCGGGTTTCGTGGGGCCAGTTCGTGGGGGCGTCTGCCGTAAAGCCCGGAGCCGTTTGGTTGCGGAACAAGAGGGTCAGCCCAAGCACAACCAAAGCCAGCCAAACCACGCTGACGAAAGCGCCGACAAACCAGGAGCTGACTTGACTGTTAGTTCGCACGGTTCGAAAAACCAGCCGGTTTAGGTCGCGGAAAGGGCATAGCCTCTGGACGCTTGGTTAAACAGGCGCTCGGGTATGAGTTTAGCGTTTGCACAAACTAATCCCTGAATTTCTCAGCATTCCACATGCCGCTCTGGACTGGTACGAGTGATCTTTACTGGAGGCCACTGCGGAGAAGAAGCATAAGAAAAGTCTCCATGAATTTTTTCTGGCCTAATTCAACCGGATTTGGTTTTTTGGGCAAAAGAGAATGATAAATTTTAGCCCCGAGAAAGTCTTCCTGGTCACCTACTCCAGGGAGAACAACAAGTTCGACCAAATCACGCTAGAAGCGTGGATCAAAATCGACCAGAGTGCTTACGCTAAAAAGGAAGAGGAGAGGCCAACAGGGCACTGGCTCATTTTGGGGGCCTTCTCCACGCAGGACGAAGCGAACAACTATTGCGAGCGGCTTGTGCTGGCGCGCCGGGGGTGATGTGAGGCTGGTCAATCCCATTCGTGGAAGCCTTTTACCGTCTCAACGTCTGTGCAAAGGTCTTGCACTTCATCGGTGCCGAACTCGACAGCCAACGCCAGCACAGGAAGGGACTGTGGTGGCACAACTTCATGGGCTATGGCCCTGATCATTTCCCTCCCATAGGGAATGCCCTGCCCTCTACCGTTTTTATCAACAGCTATGATGACCTGTGCAGGATCTGCGAGCATTTTAAACTCCGCCATCGAGGATAGGGCTGAATAATCATAACACTGTGTGGCTACGCTCGGGAAGGTCGGGATGGGACTGAGGTGCTCGATTTTGTAACAGACTATCATACGGCTACACTAAGCTGCACGCTTTGCTTATACAGTGGGGACTTTTGCTTAAGGGCCTTTTTTAAAACGACGAAAACCCGTTCTTTCCAGACGACCGCAGCAATTTAGAACCGTTTCAGAAGATCAGGTTGCGGGAATTTTTCGCGAAAAAGGCCAGTCTTATTTGAAGCAGGTTTTTAAGTCTAACCGAGGATCACCACGTCCAGTGGCTCGTTCAGCGTGCCCCCAAAGGTCAATCCAACGGTGTTTGCGTCCACGATCGAAATACCGCCTTCCCGGACACGCCCCGCTATTCTGGCCTGAACGATCACATCCTCGGTTCCGAGGCTGTGGACTATACGATAATGAGTCTGGCCAGGTTCGAGTCGCTCGACATACTTCCGCACCTGTGACTGGCTGGTGACTTCGTCAACATTGGCTTTCACCAAGCCAGATAGAGCACAAACCGGTAGTTGCACGTAATAAAGGAGTCACACACAAACGAAATATGGCCGGAAACAATCCCTCAAAAACCCGATATACCTCTTCTCAATCCTGTGTCATCTAGAGCTTTCGCTCCCGGTTCAATTGAACATTCATCAAGATCTCGGCTTCGGTTGAAAGCCCGGCAACGTTTTAAGGCACCCGCTCGTAATGTCCTGTGAGAGACATGAATTCAGATGGGCAACAAATTCGAGCAGGCCTTCATAGGCCCCTGGCTTGGTGACATAAGCGAGAGCCCCCTTTTGGTAAGCTTGTTCGATATCCCGGACATTTCCGGAGGAGGTAAAAACACAAACGGGCAATTGGCGGAGAGCGTCGCGAGATTGAATCCATTGCAACACTTCGAAGCCATTCATGCGCGGCATATTCAGGTCGAGGAGAACGAATGGAGGCAGGGTTGTGTTTGATTGAGCGGAATTCTTAGCCCAACCTTCCAAGTAGCCAATTGCCTTTTGACCGTCATCCAAAACCTCCAGGTCCAAAGTCGTTCCGGCCTTGCGCCAAGCTCTCCGCAACAATAAAGCATCGTCCTCGCTATCATCCACACTTAGAACCAGAGCGTTATTCATACCTGATTCGCCAGAGGCAATTCGATGCAAAAGCAGCTTCCCTCGCCAGGAGCCGATTCCAAGCTGACACGGCCGTTCATCCGTTCAAGGCCTTTGCGGACAATGGCGAGGCCGACGCCGGTACCTGGATAGGCAGTGTTGCTGTGGAGGCGCTGGAACAGTTCAAAGATTCGTTCTTTGTGTTCGGCGGCGATTCCAATACCGTTATCTTTCAAGTAAAGTTTTCCGAGGTTTCCAGCCGTTTCGCCCCGGATCTCGATGCGAGGCTGGGTGCCAGGACCAACGAATTTCAAAGCGTTGACCATGAGGTTTGTGAGGACCTGTTCCAGCATGACCCGGTTGGCCAATACCACTGGCAAGGGTTCCTGCACCACAACGGCCGCATTGTGATGGGTGATTTCGTGGTCCAAATGCTGAAGCACCTCCTTCAGTTCAAGGGATAGAGCCAAGCTTTCGACCGGTAACGGGGCGTGAGTAAGCCTGGCAAACTCCAACAAGTCATGGATGAGCGTATCCATGCGGCTTGCGGCAGCCACGATCTTATCTGCGTAAAGCCGGCCCTCGGCATCTAACTGAGGGGCATAATCGGTGCGGATAATTCCGGTGAAACTTTGAATCGAGCGCAAAGGGGAGCGTAGATCGTGAGCGATAGTGTAACACACCCCTTCGAGCGATTGAAGTGTTTGCTTGAGGTTGGAAGTTCTTTGAGCGACCTGTTGCTCCAGGTCCTGAGCATGTCTTCGCAATTGAGCTTCGGCGGAGCGCAAGGCGGTTTCTTTTTTCTTTTCTTCGGTAATATCCTGCTGAACACAAACCGAGAACTTGCGGCCTTCTGATTCCAAGGCAGTGATGCGGGCCAGGGTAGTAAAATGAGTTCCGTCCTTGCGCCGATTGCTAAACTCGCCCATCCAGCCGCCCACGCTCCTTAATTCGGCTATAATCCCCTGAACTATGCGCTGATTTTCCTCCGGCCCATAGGTGTTTAACTCGGAGACGTGCTTTCCAATGAGCTCGCCTGGTCCATAGCCGAACATGGCATCGTCGGCGGCGTTAGTATAAAAAATGATGCCATTTTCATCCGAAACATTGACCCCCTCGGCCATGCTTTCCAGGACACGGGCTTGCATGCGGAGCGATTGTTCCACCCTGGTGCGGGCCAAATAGAGGCGGGCATTGTCGACCGCGACGGCAGCCTGGGCGGCGATGCCGGTCACTAATTTTCTGGCTCGCTCCTGAAAGACACCGGGCTCCGGATGGCCAAAGAAGAGGCCGCCGAGGACTTCTCCTGAGCGGGATACCACTGGAACGGCCAGGTAACTGCGAACGGGCAGGTGGCCGGGCGGCATGCCACGGTGAGGCTCATTTTTTCCGTAGCGCCGGTCCTGCAGAACGTCGTCACAGCAAATGATGCCCTCACCCCGGAAAGTGGGGCCAAAAAGAGCCGTGTTCCGGGGCATGGGGTACTTAGAAAAAGCCTCTCGAGAGACGCCTGAGATGGTATAGAGCGTGTAGCTTTCCCCTTTTTCATTGAGAACATTATAAAAGAAAGCACCAAATTGAGCTCCTGTGACCTGGGTGCCCGCATCGGTGACAGCCTGGACCAACTTTTCCAAATCCAATTCCGCAGCGAGCTTGGAGCCAATATCGTTAAGGATCCCAAGCACCCTGCTTTCCTCGCGCAATTTATCCTCGGCATCCTTGCGAGCGGTTACCTCCATGCAAATTCCGACCATGCGGAGCGGACGACCATCTTCACCAAAATGAAGCCGGCCGCGAGCCTCGAGCCAAAGGATCTGCTTATCGGCTCGCTGAATACGGTACTCAATGGCGTAAAGGGATCGATCGCGAAGGGCTGTGTCCAGGGCGGCAAGCACACGCTCCCTGTCTTCGGGATGAATTTCATTTTTGAAAAACTCGAAGGTGCCAGGGAAAGATTTCGGGAAAAGCCCGTGAATTTTTTCCAGCCCAGGAGACCATTGGATGCAGCCCTTCTCGATGTTCCAATCCCAAGCGCCCATACGGCCGGCTTCCAGGGCCATGTTCAAGCGGGTTTGGCTTTCCTGGAGGGCCTGCTCCATCATTTTGCGGGAAGTAATGTCGCGCGTGAAGCAGCGGGTATGAACAAAATTCCCATTCTCCCAGTAAACATTCGAGTTGATGAGCACATGGCGAAGGGAACCATCCTTACAACGGAGGCGGGCCTCGTAGCTTTCCAGCTTCTCGCCACCTGAAAGACGCTGCAGAATATCATCGATCACCGGCTGGTCGACGTGGAACTCGGCGATATGGCGGCCGACATACTCTTCGCGAGCGTAACCAAGCGAATCCAGCTCGGCTTTGTTAGCCCAGAGAATAGTCCCGTCGGGCCCCACCCAATGGAGACCTTCGGTGGCGTTCTCGACAAAGTCGCTTAAGAGCTGCTGGCTGCGACGGAGTTCGGCTTCCGCCCGCTTCCGATCGGTGATATCCCGTGCAATAGAAGAAAAACCGGTGATTACGCCCTGCCAATCCTGAATAGCCGAGACGGTCAGGGAAATCTCAAGCTTTTGTTGATCCTTTCGAACCCGAACCGTTTCGATGGATGGAGGGGTTTCGCCTTTCTGCAGCCTTTTGTAAAGAGCCGGCAATTCGGAGGAGCGATCCGCTGGAACAATGATTGAAACGGAATGGCCAATAATTTCGGCAGCCGAGAAACCGTACATCCGTTCAGCAGCCGCGTTCCAACTGGTGACGGTACCGTTGACAGTCTGGCCGATGATGGCGTCCTGAGAACCTTGGACAATGGAGGCTAAGAGGGAGCTTTGTTCTTCGGCACGCTTGAGTTCGGTGATTTCGAGGAAAGTGACGACAACGCCTTGAACTCCCTGATCCGTGCAGCGGTAAGGGATGATTCGGGTAATGAACCAGCCGGGGATGCCGTCAAAGGTGAGCTGGCGCTCTTTTGGTTCCAGAGTTCGCAAAACATGAGCCAGATCCGCGAGCATTTCTGAGCTGGCAAAGCGGGGTGCTGCTTCGATGAAAAAGCGACCTGAGTCGCGCTCGAACACGGTTGCGAGGCGGGCAAACGCAGGAGTAAACCGGCGGATGCGCAGATGGGTATCGAGGAAGATGGTGGGAACGGGAGTGCTTTGAAAGAGATTTTGCAGGTCCGCATTGGCGTCATCCAGTTCCTCCACCTTACGCTGCAACTGGTCATTGACGGACTGGAGTTCTTCCTTGGAGGTTTGGAGTTCCTCGTTGGTAGATTGGAGCTCCTCGTTCATGGAGAGGAGTTCTTCATTAGCCGACTTCAACTCCTCATTGGAGGTTTCCAGTTCCTCAATGGTAGTTTGTAAATCCTCCTTGGTCGTTTTTAACTCATGCTCCAGTTGCTGAATGAGGGGAGCCTCGGCTTCCAAATCCTGATGGGCGCCTGATAGGCTTGACGGCACCGGACCGCGAGGAATTTCCTGGAAGATTACGATAAAAAGGCCAGCTTCTTTACCCACCTCGGTGAGGGGCCGGACAATCAGGTTACAGAGCCTGACATCCTCCAGAGCCTGGACTGTAACGTTTTCACGGATAACTTCCTGGCGGGTCGTGATAGCTTTGTGAATGGCGGAGCGCAATTCGAGACGAAGTCCCTTGCGAGCCAGATTGAGAATCTTGTTCGTTGGCACGCCGACGGATTGCTCGAGAAATTTGCTGGTGCGGCCGGAAAAATAAAGCACGTCTGCCTGTTCATTAATAATGACACTGGCCGGGGCATAATCCTCGAGAAGAACCCTTTCGATGGTGCGAGTCAGATTTTGGTCTTTGCCGACAATGAATTGAGGGGCGGCAAGGGCGAGAGTCTTGTTTTCGTGAGGGGAATCCAAGATGGGGACGGGCATGCCGGTTCTGAGCGGGGCTGGTTTCCTTTGAAACAAACGGTGGCGCTTGTCGACCGTGCGGAACAACTCTGTGCGGCTGGCGACATTTTCTGAAGGGCCCAGAAAAAGAAAACCAGAGGGGTTCAGCGCGTAATGGAAGAAGGGCAACAATTTTTTTTGCAGATCCGCTTCTAGATAAATAAGCAGATTCCGGCACGAAAGGAGGTCCAGCCTGGAGAAAGGAGGGTCTTTAATCAAGTTATGGGGCGAGAAGACGCACATGGCCCGGAGTTCTTCGCTCACCTCGTAAGCTGAACCTCTTTTTACGAAGAACCGTTTGAGCCGAGCATCGGAAACCTGATCTTGAATGTCCTCGCTGTATCTACCTTTGCGAGCGAACTCCAAAGATTGGAGGTCGAGGTCGGTGGCAAAAATTTGCACTTTGGGGGCGATGCCTTGAGCGGTGGCGTGCTCGGCCAGGAGGATGGCCAAGGAATAAGCTTCTTCACCGCTGGCACAGCCAGGGACCCAAATGCGCAAGTGCGGTTCCGGGCCTTTATTCGTAAATAGGGCAGGAATTACCTGACGCTGCAAGCTCTCAAACGCCTCGGGATCACGAAAGAACTGGGTGACACCAATGAGCAAGTCCTTGAACAACTCCTGACCCTCTTTGGAGGGCCCCTGCAGGTGATCGACATAGGCCGGGACTGAATCCACATGCGTTACCTGCATCCTGCGGTGGATCCGCCTCACCAAGGTGCTTTGCTTATAACGGCTGAAGTCATGCCCGCTCTTTTCACGCAGGGCGGGAAGGATTTTGCCCAGATGCTGAGCAATTTCTTCAAGAACAGAGGGCTCCTGGCGTTTTTGAAGTTCGTCGAGAAAGCGGGAATATCCCAGGATTTTTGCCGGCATCTCCTCGATGGGCAGGACGTAATCAACAAATCCAGCCAAAGCTGCGCTTCTTGGCATATTGGGGTACTTGGCAGAGTCGGCCGATTGAGCCAAGGTGATGCCACCGTTTTCCTTAACCGTTTTCAAGCCTACCATGCCGTCCTCGCCACAGCCGGAAAGGATCACGGCAATGACATTCGACCCTTGATCTGCGGCCATGGAACAGAAAAAATGGTCGATGGCTCCCCGATCAGGCTTTTTGCTCCGGAGGCCGACTTTTACTTTAAGAGAGCAGTCCTCCAAGGTGAGAGCAGCATTCGGCGGGATAACATAAACATGATTTGGCTCCAGCTTGCTGTTGTCGGATGCTTCCCGGACTGGCATGGAGGTGTGCTTCGTGAGCAACTCCGGCATCAGCGTCGGATGAGTTGGATCCAAGTGCTGAATGAGGACAAATGCCATGCCACTGTTGGCAGGCATATGCTTGAAAAAAAGCTGAAAGGCCTCGAGACCACCTGCAGAAGCTCCGAGAGCAACAATCCGGCAGTTCGACATCGGCTGATTTAATTCGGCTGCTTTCACTTCAACTCACAGCTTTCATCCACTTTCTACAAGCTCGGCTGCTCACAACAGAAATGGACCTATGCTTTAAAAACCTTTCCGAGCGTTCGGCGAACCAGCATACCCTACTAACAGGCAGGAGAGTCGTCCATTTGTAAATGAAGCGGTTCACTGTTTGACGCATGCGGCACTGGAAGCATCTGAGAGTGTTTAGAGATTGGCCTTCGCCGGTTGAGCCAAAGCATGGGAGCCGGTGGGCAGAGTAAACCAGAAAGTGCTCCCCTGGCCGAGCTTGGAATCAAAACCGACCTGACCGTTCATGCGGGTGAGGGCCTTTTTTACAATCGCCAAACCGATGCCATTGCCGGGGAAACGATTTTCGGAATGGATCCGCCCGAAGATCCGGAAAAGCCGGTCGTGATGATCGTCCTGAATTCCGATCCCATTATCAGAGACGGAAACGCGGACTTTGCCGGAAATTATGAAGCTCTGAATGCAGACCTGTGGAACGGTGCCAGCGGGAATGAATTTTAAAGCATTTTCAATCAGGTTCGTCAAAACCTGTGTAAGGTAAGCTTCATTTCCAAGAACAATGTGCAAAGGGCGGTGAACCGAAATAAATTGATGAGCGTTGTCAAAGGCTGGATTCTGGTGGAGCGGGCCTAGCGGAACGGGCCTAGCGGAACGGGCCTAATTTCAATTTGGCTTTTGGCAATCTTGCTATACGCGAGGAGATCACGGATGAGCAACTCAAGCCTGTTGGCAGACT
>JAQGOV010000708.1 GCA_028293425.1 Verrucomicrobiales bacterium | reverse complement strand
GGCTATTTGTTGATTGGCACGGACAACACGGCGCGCAAACAGATCGAGGCCGATAAGACAAAACTCGATCAACGCCTGCGGGACCAACAGTTTTACACACGCTCGCTCATTGAATCCAACATCGACGCGCTGATGACCACCGACCCCTCGGGAATCATCACGGACGTGAATAAGCAGATGGAGGCGTTGACCGCCTGCACGCGCGATGAATTGATCGGTGCACCGTTCAAGGATTTCTTCACCGATCCGGAGCGCGCCGAGGCAGCGATCAAATTGGTGCTGAGCGAGAGAAAGGTTACAAACTACGAATTGACCGCACGCGCCCGCGACGGCAAAGAAACTGTCGTTTCCTACAACGCCGCTATTCTCTATGATCGCGACCGGAAACTTCAGGGTGTATTCGCCGCGGCGCGTGACGTGACGGAACTCAAGCGCTATGAGCAGACACTCCAGCAAAAAAATGCCGAGCTTGAGAGCACCAAGTCTGCTGCCGAAAAGGCCAATCTCGCAAAATCAGATTTCCTTTCCAGCATGAGCCATGAGCTGCGCAGCCCTTTGAACGCCATTCTGGGGTTCGCTCAATTGATGGAAACAGCGTTGCCATTGCCTGATCCCTCCCAGAAGGAAAGCATCGATCAAATCCTGAAGGCCGGATGGCATCTGCTCACGCTGATCAATGAAATCCTTGACCTCGCCCGCATTGAATCCGGCAAGTTGTCGCTCTCGCTCGAACCAACGGCCCTTGCCGAGGTCCTGCTCGAATGCCAGGCGATGATTGAACCGCAGGCGCAAAAGGGGGGCATTGTCATGACGTTCCCTACCTCCGCCGTTCCTTATTTTGTGATCGCCGATCGGACACGGTTGAAGCAGGTGCTGATCAATCTGCTTTCCAACTCGATCAAATACAACCAGGTCGGAGGCGCTGTGGTTGTGGATTGTACTGCCACCACTCCCGAACGAATTCGCATCAGCGTGAAGGACACCGGGGCGGGATTGTCACCCGAAGACGTCGCGCAATTGTTTCAACCGTTTAATCGTCTTGGGCAGGAAAGCCTCGGGGAGGAAGGCACGGGTATCGGTTTAGTGGTCGCCAAACAATTGATCGAATTAATGGGCGGTGTCATCGGCGTGGAGAGCGCCGTGGGGAGTGGAAGCGTGTTCTGGTTCGAGCTGCAGGCGGCCGCTGAACCAGTGCTTGCGATTGAAAGCAGCGAACCCACCGCGCCGCTGCGCTCGCACGTCGAGAGCGGCGCGCCGCTGCGCACGTTGCTCTACGTCGAGGACAACCCGGCCAACCTGAAGCTCGTCCAGCAACTTATCGCGCGCCGGCCCGAACTGCGCCTGCTCAGCGCGGGTGACGGCATGACCGGGTTCAAACTTGCCCGCGAAAATACGCCAGAGATCATCCTGATGGACATCAATCTGCCTGGCATCAGCGGTATTGAAACTGTTGCGCTTCTTCGCGCCGATCCCATCACTGCCCATATCACCATTGTTGCGCTCAGTGCAAACGCGATGCCGCACGACGTCGAGAAGGGCTTGCAGGCAGGGTTCTTTTCCTATCTCACCAAACCGATCAAGGTCACCGAGTTCATGCACGTCCTGGACGCGGCTCTCGAACACGCTTCGATAGTTTTGGGGCGCCCAAATAGATCCTAAGTCTAAGATGGATTTGCTTGGCTGTGAGGCTCTCTCGCGGCGGGGGACTTTGGAATTTTTGAGAGCTGGGGACAACCTCCTTACGTCAGCTGCTACAGGTCAAAGAGAATCACTTGCCTCGGTATTTCGAGGGGTTGCGGATGCGGTCGAGTCTTTCGGTTTCGTTGTCGACGTGTGCCAGACGGAGTTTTCGCTCCTTGAGTGCGGTCGCAACATTTCGGGGAAGGAACAGGACCTGCTCGGCTAGTTTGAGAATGGTCAACCCAACATTTTTGATAAAGTGCATAATGTATAACCGCTATTTAGGATGCTCCTCAAACCTCTTCCCGAGCTTTCCATCGCTTTCGGTCGCAACCTGCTTGCCGGTTGAATCGACCTGCGGAACCTCGCAGGTCATCCAGTAAGCATGCAAGACCTTGACCTGGTCCAAAAAGAGTTCCGGGCTCGACTGTTTAGTATGAAAAGAACTGGCACCCAGCCGGTAAGCTCGTTTGATGTCATCCAAATCCATGGAAGCTGAGAGGACGACGGTCGGAATAATGGCCCAGTCAGGGTTCTTCTTGAGAAATTCCAGCACGGCAAAGCCATCGGCTCCCGGCATTTTGAGATCCGTCATGACAAAAGTCGGATAACAGTATATACCACGGTCCGCAAATTTGCCTTCTCCTTTCATGTAGGCAATTGCTTCTGAACCGTCATTCACCAAATGAATTGGATCAGTAACTCCAATCTTACGGAAAGCCCGCTCCAGCAAAAATTGGTCGTTTGGATCATCCTCAACCAGGAGAATCGTGTTTTTGTAGTTTTTCATGCTGTTGACGTTGGCTGAGGCTGAGCTTGGTGCAG
>JAQGOV010000697.1 GCA_028293425.1 Verrucomicrobiales bacterium | reverse complement strand
GGTGCAAGTGCTCAGTCAGTAATGACGGCGGAAATGGCTTTTTAAAGAAGCAGTCTGCCCCTGCCATCAGCGCATCAGCACCAGCATCGAAGCCAAGGGCGCCACTCATCGCGATGACTGGCAAAAGCACATTTACTTCGTGGCACGTTCGAACAATTTCCAAGCCGGTAGAGGCATCTACCGGTGAGGAATTGGCTTTATGAAGATCCCAATCCAGGAGAACGAGTGAAACCGTGCGTTTCCGGATCAATGCACAAGCCTTCGAACTTGAATTCGCTTCGACGATTCGAAAGCCCTCATCCCGTAAGTATTGGGCGAGCTGTTTCCGGAATTTGTCGTCATCATCAACAAGCAGAACGGTAAATTCGAATGGACTGTCGGTATCAGTTTTCATTACGTGTTTTGTTAACTTTTTAGACATTTTAGCGAGTTGTGTGCCAAGAATAGCAACACGTGTGCCAAGTGCTGTAGGCGTAGTTAACACTCTCGAGAGGTTTCAGCCCCTTTAGAGGGAGAAACGCCTAACGAGTAAAAATCGCCCGAAACTCGGTGTAAACGAGATGCTCTACCATGCCGTCTCCTGCCGTTCTGACTGACATCGAGGAATGCGTTTCTGACTTTCGATTTCCCCTAGCCGAACCTGCGGTCGAACTAAACGCAGCCAGTAACTCAACCAGCCTTCCTCGTCCAGCCGCGTATAGAGTTGCATTTCCATGGTCGTTGATATGCAGCACCTCGCCTGACTGATTGGCTGGAACTTCGCACGCGTTAGCCACGACCAAACCATCAGACTCGCGCTGCTCATGGCTCCAATCGCCTCGCGTGACTCCGCGGATTGCGAATCCGGTCCATGTGTGAAACAGGCGAACCATACTTTAGGCGTAGTTTTCTTCGGATCGACCGCATCGAGCTAACTGGCTGGGTTAAATTTCTATTGGTCGATCGTGTGACGACGATACTGGCAACAACGAGGAGTTTCGGATTCCCCTCGCCTCGGGGCTTTCACTTTTGAGGCAACGGGCTCAAAGGTACCCCGGACGGCTGTTTACGGTTTTTGCCTGATATTCTAATTCTTCTAGTCAATCAACGACTTATTATGTTTGACTCTGTTAGCGATATTAACTATCCACACGTTTTGCATGAAAATTGTTCTCCCTTTACTGGTAGGCGCCTTGGGTGTCGGCCTTAATCTTTCGGCCCTCGCTCAAACTCGCCTGGCAAACGAAGAACAAAGCAGCGACACAACGCTCCACTCGGGACGTTTTTCATTGACCGCTAATCGTCACACTTCCCGGAAACGTGCGTTCACCGCAGCCGTAAGGCCGCTAACGCAGGCGTCGACGAGCGGCGTTTCTTTTCCCGCAGACGCTGAAGCCACTCCCGCACCTACGACTTTGCCGCTAAACAATGGAGATTTTGAAACCCCCCCGTTTACCACCCTCGGCACCGTTGCGGGCTGGACGACGGGCGGCACCGGTAAGGTGGCGGATATTGATCAGGGCGCGACCAGCGGGACTCACTCCGCTGCACTGAGCGCGGGGGGCGATTACGAAGGGGACATTCTTTCACAGCGATTTTTCACGACGGCCGGTTGTTCCTACAAGCTCGAGTTCGACGCAGCCATTTACGGCGAACCCGACCCGAGTTCCGCATTGCAGCAGCTACGGACGCAAGTGGTCGGTGACAGTTTCCTCCTTGATGTCACCCTGACTGATCTTGAATCGGCCCACAATTTTGTGCAAAGCGCAGTGCCTTGGAAGCATTACCAATTTATGTTCACGGCAAATAGCAGCGTCACGACGTTGCAGTTTACCGATATCGGGTTGGGCAATGTCTTCGCCGATGTTGTGATAGACACGGTCTCAGTTCAGCCCATGCCTCTTTCCTTTGCGGATTGGCAAGCATTACATTTCCCGGGTGAGCCCGGTATTAGCGGTTGGAGTGCTGATCCTGATTTGGACGGGATCCCCAACGGGTTGGAGTACTTCTTTCAGACAGATCCCAGGGCAGGAATACCGTATTCCGAAAGAGACTTTTTGCCGCACGTGAGCATTGAGTCCACTGGGCCCTCGCAATATCTCACCTTTAGCTATCGACGTTTGATCAATTGGACCGGCAACCCTGAAGTGATTGGCGTTTCCAACGATCTTCAGACCTGGGACGAAACACAAAGTCAGATCGAGCAGGTCGGAAGTCCGGTTCCGATGGCAGACGGATGCACCGAACTCGTGAAGGTCCGCTTGAAAACGCCCATTAACCAGGGACCGATCCCCCGCAAGTTTTTGCGTGTAAAGCTGACCGAATAGGTGCTATTCGGGAGGTCGTTCGCATGGCGACCCCTAATTTTCTCATCTAGATATGTCGCGCCAGCCGCTCTACGGCAAACTTTTGGGATCTATTCTCGCCACAGTGGGGTTGAGTTGCCATCTGTCCGCGCAAAACCTGATCACCAATGGAGATTTTGAGATAGGGCCTTTCCAGACCAATGGCACGGTCGCGAATTGGATCGTATCCGGTAACGCTCATATCGCGGTGCGCCAGGAGGGCTCGACCGGACCTACTCACTCCGCGTCCTTCAATGTAGATGGCGATTCCGAGGGCAATGTGCTCTCGCAGAGTTTTAGCACCATGGCGGGTCAAACTTACGTGTTCGAGTTCGACGGCGGGGTTTGGGGACAACCAAGTGGCGCCACGCCTCAGATACATTTTCAAGTTTTTGGGGCGGGCAGCGAAGTCGACGGAACTGTGCCGCTTCCGATCGCCGACCCTACCGACCCCAGTGGGATCGAATTTCACCATTATTTTCGGACATTCACGGCGGACAGCAGCACGACGACGGTACGATTCACTGATGTCGGCCTAGGCAATGGGTCCGCGGACGTCGTGCTGGACTCAGTTTCGGTGATTGTCGCGCCTTCCCCGACGCCTGTTCCGACTCCAACAACTCTTCCGCTGACGAATGGTGATTTCGAAACGTGGCCGTTCAATAATCCTGGGACAGTGGCCGGATGGACGGTTTCCGGAAGCGGCCACATCGAGACTATTTCTCAGGGTGCGACCAGTCCGATCCACTCGGCTGGATTTAGCACGGGGAGCGATTCGCTAAATAACATACTATCCCAAACTTTCCTGACCACGAACGGTCAGATCTACACCCTGGATTTTGATGCTGGCGTCTTTGGCCAACGTAGTGGTGCGCCATTGCAGTTACAGGCCCAGATTCTGGGAAGTTCTCCATTCTTCTCTCAAGCCGTCACCCCACCTGACGCGGGCACCTACCATCCTTTTTTGGTTAGCTTTATGCATTACCATTTTACGTTCACGGCGAATAGTTCCACCGCGACGGTGCAATTTACGGATCTCGTCGGCAACAATCCGTTCGCCGACCTGATGCTGGACAGCGTGTCCATTCTGCCGCAGCCACCATCGTTTATTCAGTGGCAGATGGCGAACTTCACGCCCCAACAAGTTGCCGATGCCAACGTGTCTGGTTGGAACAAGGATCCTGACCAAGATGGAGTTCCGAACGGGCTCGAGTATTTCTTCCATACCAGCCCGACCGCGGGATCGCCGAGTTCGGACCAAAATTTACTGCCTCGGATCAGCATCAACACGACCGGCAACTCGTCCTATCTCACTCTCACTTATCACCGACTTTTAGGGTGGACGGGAAACGCGGCCGTCGTGGCGGTCTCGGACAATTTGGTGACTTGGGATATTACTCAGAGCCAGATTGAACAAGTGGGGAGCCCTACTCGATCCGGGGACGGCTACACCGAGATCGTGACGGTACGCGTAAAAACGCCGATCAATCAGGGCCCAATTGTGCGTAAGTTCCTGCGCCTAAGTCTGGCACCCTGATTCCGCTCTACCGCCGGGAGTGTAAGGCGGGTTTTGACCTTTTTTTCTTGAGTATTCCAAAATAAAGCTTCACAAAACGGAGAAGGCGGTGTTATAAAAACCATAACAGTTATATTTACTATCCATTCATGAATTCCGGCCTGCTCTCCAAAATCGCCTATCACTCCTCCATTCTCCTCGCCTGTTTCACCCTCGGCGCCCGCCCCCAGCAGCCCGTTGTCCTGACCCCGGGCGAGAACGATCTCGTCGTTCTCAACGGCTGCGTCGTTTCGGCATGCAATTACCTCGGCGCCCTCAAAACCCAGCACAGTCTCGAACAAAATTTCTGGGCCAAAATTCTTCTCGTCCGCTACAACGATCATCCAGCCGGCCATGCCTATTGCGTTTGGGAAACGGAAGGCACTATCTACGGTTATGATCGTAACGCCGGTTCCTTCCCGATTCCGGTGTACACCCGCGACGCACGTGCCATCGCCATTGTCCTGGCTCAGGAGCTTGCTCGCGTTCTCAACGAACCGCTTTCAGTCAACCGCGCCGAGTTTGTCGAATCCAAGCAGGCGCAAGTTTTCAAATATTAGAAGCGGCGCGTACGGCGGAATGGCAGGACGGTGCGTGGATAGATTTTGACGCACCTAGATGGCAAAAAAAGAGCGCGACCCTTAGCGATCGCGCTCGCACAAGCTGAAGGAATTGAACCCCACTTCATTTCTGCTTTGCTGATCCTTCGGACTTCCGCGTTTGTTTAAGGAGCACCGGCCATGCCATTATGGTCTTGCGCCGTTCCCATCCTTCTCGACGGCAGTTGCGAGTGAGGTATGCTGTCGACTCCGCGGGCCAATCAAGCCGCGTGGCTGAACACGGATGGCGCAACGAGCCCTAACGAACGCGGACCTGGCAGATCTTCTCGCGCGACAAGCAGGGAAAGAGACCGGAATGGCGGTTCGCGCTTACCGCCGTGCCGCCCGGAGCGCGTTTCTTTGGCCGGAAACAGCTGTTGGCATTTTGGCCAGCGGGCGCTCCCTAACTGAGCTGCACGGAATTGGACCGTTTATTGCGAAGCAACTGATGCATTGGCTCGAAAAGCCGCCGCCGATGCCGACGAACATCCCGCCGGAGCGTCGCGACTTCCTCACTATGGCGGATGCACGCAGCGTGCTCGCGCAAAAACCGGGCTGGTCGAAGCTTCTGCGGGGCGATCTGCAAATGCATACCACCTGGAGTGACGGTTCCGGGACGGTGTTCGAGATGGCAGCGGCGGGGCAGGAGCGTGGTTATGAATATCTTGCCATCACCGATCATTCCAAGGGCTTGAAGATCGCTGGGGGGATTAATGAGGCGAAACTGCGCAAGCAAGCTGCCGAGATCAACAAAACCAATCGCGCGACTTGCAAAAGCGGAGGGACCTTAACCGTTTTGCGATCGATCGAGATGAATCTCAACCCGCGCGGCCAGGGCGATATGAATTCACGGGAGCTATCAAAACTTGACGTTGTTCTCGGCTCATTTCACTCGGCTCTGCGCGTTAAGGAAGAGCAGACCGAACGATATCTCTCCGCAATTCGCAACCCCGATGTGCAGATTCTTGGTCATCCGCGCGGGCGAATTTACAATTACCGGCTCGGTTTAAAAGCGGACTGGACGCGCGTATTCGCTGAAGCGACAAAGCTGGACAAAGCTCTCGAGATTGATTGTTACCCAGATCGACAGGATTTAAATTTGTCGCTGCTCAAAATAGCGCGCAAGGAAGGCATGCGGATCTCGCTCGGGACCGACGCGCATCACCCCTGGCAATTGGAGTTCATCGACTTGGGATTGGCGGCGGCGTTAAAGGCTAAAATCCCAGAGGATCGAATCGTAAACTTCATGCCGTTGGATGCCTTGAAGCGATGGATCGCGAATGTTCGCGCGGAACGGCGGCGTTCGATCAAATAAAATCAACTTCCGAAGAGCGCGCGGGGATACCAAACCGGGTGATCTCGAGAACGCCTCTCCTCGTCGTCGCACCTTTCGATATCAGCGGCTTCGGCTCCGCTTGCGGAACTAGTTCAACTCCGTTTGTCCGCGCTGGCTGGCCGGTCGGAGAACGAACTGGGCGAGTCGACGTGCGCGCCTTCGTCTACTCCCACGCTCAATCGATAAACCAATTCGCCCCCGAGCCACGCTGCGATCAAAGAGAAAGCAAAAGCAGCGAAGCTGACCATCATCGCAACAAGTGCTGGCGACGCCGGCGACCCATGTCGCAACAACCAACTGAGCGCGAAAAGGAGTGTCGTGACCACATTGACGCCACCATGCCAAAGGCCGATCCGTTTTGCCCGCGTCCCGCTTTGCAATCCGATCCAATCAGCCGTCCCAAAAACAGCAGCAACCAAGCCGCTGATTACACCGGCGCCAATCGACCAATACGATAGGGTTCCCACCAGTGCGCTTGGGTGAAGCAAGTAGATGACGTCCAAGACGACCGTGAGGGTGAAAAACGTCAGCGGATAAACGATCACCATTGGGTGAACGGGATGACCGAGAAAATTAATTTTGCCTGCCATAGATAAATCCTTTGGCAGACATTCGTCCCTCCTACCGAAGATGGATTGGCAAAACTGCGCGGCAATCAGGGTTTTTCGCCCCAGGTTTTCTTCTCGAACGAAACGCGACCCGAACCTCGTTCGAACGCTTCGAAATGCTCCGGGTTCTGCCGATAATATTTTTGGTGGTACG
>JAQGOV010000077.1 GCA_028293425.1 Verrucomicrobiales bacterium | reverse complement strand
AAAGACTTCTGCTTTGCCGTCCGGTGTAAATTTTCCAATGGTCTGCTGCCGGGCGAAATTAACGGCATAGATATTTCCTGCTGCGTCGCAGGCGGGGCCTTCAATGCCCGCTGTAAATGATTTCTCAGCCGTGAATGGGTCCGCCTTCCACAAAGCCTCTTCTCCATGAGTGACGTCAGTGGTTGCTGCTAAAAGGATAGCAGCGATGATGAAATGGATGGAGATGAAGTGCGGCATGTTGGGAGGGTAATCAAGAATCTCATGTGCATCAACCTATCTGCCACCTATTTGCCACTTTGACGAAACCACGGCCGTTGTTCATTCTCAGGGCCATGAGTCTGCGTCATTTAGTTTGGGTGGTCGCTCTTGCCTTCTTCCAATCGGCAATCGGGGCTGAGCCGGTTTCCGAAAAGAAACCCGAGGAACTGGCTCCTCCTGCCATGGCACGACAGACCACGGGCTTCATCTGGCTTGATTCCCTTGCCCCAGGCGCGGTCATTCGCTACACGCTCGATGGTTCTGAGCCAGGTCCCAAGGCAGGCCCGTACCTCGCGCCCATCTTCCTGCCTCAAGGCGGGGTCCTGAAGGCGCGGGTTGTGAGCGCTGATCGAAAAACCATGAGCGCTGTAGCGCAAATGACATTCCAGCCCTTGCCCGGATCAAAGCCGCGTCCAAATACCGTCGTCCCGCTGACTCAAGACCGGGACTGGCCCATTTATGACTTTGCAAAGCGTCATGCCGCCTTGGTTGCTCAAGCGACCAACAAGCACCCGGAACTCATTTTTATCGGCGATTCGATTACCCACATGTTTGGCGGGGAGCCGCATGACCGCTCTCAGCCTGGGACAAATGTCTGGGAGAAATTCTATGGGAACCGCAACGTCCTGAACCTGGGGTTTGGCTACGATTTTACGGAAAACACGTTATGGCGGCTGCTGCATGGGGAGTTGGAAGGTGCCAAAGCAAAAGCGGTCGTCATTCACATCGGCACGAATAACGCCGGGAAAAATACGCCAGAGGAAATCGCCGTGGGCATCCACGCGATTTGCGACGTGGTGCACCGGCGCCTGCCCCAAGCGCGGATTTTGCTCATGGGAATTTTTCCTCGTGGTCCTAAACCTGATGCCATGCGGGAAAAGTTAACTAAAATAAATCGCATGCTTGCTCAATTGCATGGCGAGAACGGGATCACCTACCTGGATATCGGCGCAAAGTTTCTGCAAGTTGACGGCACACTGTCAAAGGAGGTCATGTTCGATTACCTGCATCCGACTGAACAAGGTTACGAGATTTGGGCCAAGGCAATTGAACCTTACCTGGCGATGTGGCTGGAAGATTCCAAGACCGAGGTCAAATAGGGTGGGCATCCGCGTCGAAAACCGCTCCAAAATTATAAGCGCACCGCTGGCCGGATCGGGCTATCTTACGCTTATGAGTGCTGATCAAGTCTTGGGTTTAACCGCGGCTTTGCTGGTGATGGTTCTGGGATTTGCGGGCAGCTTTCTGCCCGGTTTGCCGAGCACACCTCTCGTGCTGGCAGCAGCCATCGGCCACAAAATTTACTTTCGTGAGAACAGCGTCGGGTGGGTGGTGATGACCGTGCTGGTGGCAGTGACCGTTTTCTCGATGGTTATGGATTACCTGGCGAGCATTTACGGGGCGAAAAAACTTGGGGCAACCTGGCGTGGAGCGCTCGGTGCCGTCCTCGGCGGGATCGTTGGGTTGTTCTTTGCTTTTCCTGGATTGCTCGTGGGCCCTTTTGTTGGAGCTTTCGGGTTTGAGATGCTGGGTGGTCGTAATTGGAAGGAATCTGGCAAAGCCGGTGCAGGGGCCACTTTAGGCTTGATCGCGGGCGCCCTGGGGAAGATGGCATGTTGCCTGGCCATGATAGGGCTGTTCACTTTTAATGTGGTTTACCATTCTTCGCATTAGACCCGGCGTTTGCTGCTTCAGGATTTTCCTGAGTCTCTCCATTTCCGTGGGGTTGGGGTGAACCATTCCCGTGTTTTATTGGGCTAAAAACCTTTTCCTGTCCCAAATTGTCCATTTCTAACCGGCGGGAGCCGGCTGGTTTCGGCTTTGCAAATACTTACCAGTCGGTAAAGTGTTAACGATGCGCAAAAGTCGTAAAGCCGGAAAGCCCGGCAAGCCCCAGCCCGGCGCGAAAAGTATTATCCATCCGGCGCATGCCGTTTTGCTGGCCTTGGTCGTTGCGGGTGTTGGCTACGGCTTTTGGTTTGGGCTCGGTCCCTCCACTGCCAGTCCACATGGCCATTATGCTCCGCGTCCGCACGGTTCGATTACCTTCAACAAAGACATCGCGCCTATTACGCTGGAACACTGCGCGGGTTGCCACCGACCAGGGCAATCCGGCCCATTCAATCTCATCACTTATGCCGACGTGAAGAAGCGAGCCAGACAGGTCGCTGAAGTGACCGGGTTGCGCGTCATGCCTCCCTGGCTGCCGGAGGATGGTCACGAGGAGTTCCTGGACAGCCGCCGCCTGACCCCGCAGCAGATTGGACTCCTCAACCAATGGGCCTCCGAAGGCGCACCCGAGGGCAGTTCTTCGGACCTTCCGCCCCGCCCGAAGTGGACGGATGGCTGGCAACTCGGTCCCCCTGACCTCGTTGTCACCATGCCCGAAGCTTACACCTTGTCCAAGGAGGGCAAAGATGTGTATCGCAATTTCATTATTCCTTTGCCCACAAAGGAAAAACGATATGTTCGCGCGTTCGAATTCCGTCCCTCCAGCAAGGCCGTGCATCACGCCTTCATCCGGCTTGATGGAAGTCGCAAGTGCCGGCAATTGGATGAACAGGACCCGGGCCTGGGATTCGGCGGAATGGAGATCCCGCCTACGGAGGAGACGCCTGCCGGGCACTTTCTAAGCTGGCAGCCCGGACGCGGCGCTTCGCACTCTCCGCAAGGCCTGGAGTGGTCTTTGCCCGCAGGAGCCGACATCGTCCTTCTCATGCACATGCAGCCCCGAGGGAAGCCGGAACGTATTCAGCCTTCAATTGGATTTTACTTCACCGATGTTCCACCGACGAATGAGCCGGTTAAAATTGGCCTTGCTTCGTATAATATAGATATTCCAGTGGGAGCTACAAATTACCTCGTGGAGGAATCATTCACGCTTCCGGTGGATACGGACGTCCTCGCGCTTTTGCCTCACACTCATTACCTGGGGAAACGTTTGGAGAGCTTTGCGACTTTTCCGGACGGCACGAAAAGAACTTTGCTGGTGATTCCGGAATGGGATTTCAATTGGCAGAGCGACTTCCGTTTTGCAAATCCTGTGTTTCTTCCCAAGGGCACCATATTGGGGATGCGCTACACATTTGATAATTCAGAGGGCAATTTCCGTAATCCCACCCAGCCGCCCGCCCGCGTCAGATACGGATTACAAACAACCAACGAGATGGCAGAGATTTATTTCCAGATGCTGCCGCACAAATCCGGGGATCAGCGAGAATTGTGGAATGTGGCTAATCGGCAGGTGCTCAGAAACGCGATGGAGCTAAGCAAGAGTCAGCTCAGGGAGAACCCCGCAGACACATTTGCCATGGTGCAATTGGGCAAGTTTCTTCTGATGCAAAACAACCTGAATGGGGCTGAGCCGTTCTTCCGGCGAGCGATTGCCCTACAGCCCAGTTACAGCGATGCCCATTATTGCATGGGCAGCCTTCTTTTCGAGCGACATATTTTCCCGCAGGCGGAGGCTGAGTTCCTGGAGGCGGCTCGCATTGCTCCTGAAGATTACAAAGCCCGAAACAACGCCGGGCTTTGTTGTCTGCACCAGCAAAAGTGGGACGAGGCGACCGGTCATTTTCTGGAAGTGCTCCGGCTTAACCCGGGCGACAAAATTGCGCAGGGGAACCTGGATTTGGTGGATCGTGCCCGGCGGACTGCGGCGAAGTAGGGATGCCGATCAATACGAGCTAAAGTCCGGTGTAATTCCAGCACGAGCGGTCCGTGCTCTATAAGGCCGCGCGGCTGGGCTCGATATGGACAAGGACGTCCCGAACGCTGGGTAGGGTGCTTCGGATCTTGTCTTTGACGGAATGGGCGATCCCGTGCGCGCGCTGGACAGACATTTTGGGATCCACCTGGACATGCATATCCACGAAATGATGGTAGCCGACTTTGCGAACCACGCATTTCTCAACGCAGTCCACACCCGGTATGCTTGCGGCGAGTTGACGAACATCTTCATGGAAGGCGGCGCTGGGTGCCCGGTCCATCAATTCGTCGAGGGCGGGGCGCAGCAGCACCCAGCCATTGCGGGCGATAATTCCAGCGGCGACAATGGCGGCAATGTCATCGGCCGTGGCATAGGTTGGACCGCCGAGCAGGGAAATGGAAATTCCAATGGCCGCGGCGATGGACGTGATGACATCGCTGCGGTGGTGCCAGGCGTCGGTTTGAACGGCGGTGCTTTCCACGGCCTGGCCTTCGCGGGCGACGAAGCGGAACAGGCCTTCCTTGATCGCGATAACGGCGAGCAGAACGAGCAGCGTATAAGGCTGCGGGACCGTTTTAGGACTGGTAAGTTCCCGAATCGAATGAGCGGCAATTCCAGCCGCCGCCAGGAGAAGCATGGTTGAAACGATAGCCGCGGCGATGGGCTCGGCTTTGCCGTGCCCATAAGGATGCTCGTCGTCGGCCGGGGCTTCCGCGATCACCAGCCCCCTCCAGACGACGACGGAGCTGAAGACATCGGCAAAGGACTCGACCGCATCAGCGATCAAAGCCTGGGAATGGCCAAGGATGCCAGCGGCAAGTTTGCCGCCAGCGAGCAGGGCATTTACGGCAAGTCCCAAAAAGGTTGCGCGCAAGCTCCGGTTCAGCCGGTTGTTCGTCACTGCGGGAAGGTAAGCCTGTGGAGGAGGAAATAGAAAATAGAAAATAACAGGCGGAACGAATTCAGACTCATAAACCCTCAAAGAACCAGTGCTCAGGCCCAATAGTGATAATTTACGTCCGGGAAGAGGTTATCCATGGCTTCCA
>JAQGOV010000065.1 GCA_028293425.1 Verrucomicrobiales bacterium | reverse complement strand
GAGCATTCAAAGATTAAGAAAGCATTCCGAGCTGCCACGTTCATGAAGTGGGGTTCGGTGCCGTTGGTGGGAATCGCTGCGATTTTTGCCCTGCGGATTGGCTCGGCTTCACATTGGTATTTCGGACTCGGTTTCCTTGTGCTCGCTTGGGCAGCACTCCTTGTTTTCGGGTACTCGAAAGCTCGTTGTCCTCGGTGTGGGCAGGTCTGGTGGCCCAGGACAGCCATGTTCGTCGCCTCTCCCTGATTGATCCTTTTTGGCAGCGAAGATGAGACCGATTCGTTTGTTTGCCGCAGATGCAATTTGGATATTGGTTATGGATTGAGAGATCGAAAGTAGGTCGTGGCCAATCCCTCGTCACACCTTTGTCGTTGGTCATTCTGGGTTCTGACTTCGTCATTGCCCTTGCTCCCAAACCCCAGCCGGGGTGACCTGAAGGTAGCCCAGGGTCAGCGCCGATGCGGTTCCCGGCGCGCCACCCTGGGTTCACAAACCAGAATGAATCACCCCTCACTTTCGAGCAACGCGAGGCGAGCCCGCGAGCATCCCCGCTGCTGGGCTCGCGGTCAATTTCGTTGCGAGCGTTCATCCTCCTTCCTCAATGTTTGGAGGTTGAGTGCTCGGTTAATACGTTTCCCGTCAATGCACGCGAAGTTTCTTGGCCATGTGAGGGAAGGCTGTTCTTTAACCTTGGGCCATCAACTCCAAATGTTACATTGTGCGGGGCTGATAATCATTAAGGGCGTTGAAGCAAGCGGCTATCTTTCAGTAAAAGTTGTTCGTTCCCAGTATCAATAAAAACGAACAACAAAAACAAAAGACAGCCGCTATGAAAAAAAGACTAATGATTGGAATGGATTTGCACAGCAATAATGTGATGGTCGGCCTGGTGGAGCCAGACGGTAAACGAGTGCTCTCGCAGAAGCTGCCCTGTGAGTTGAAGAAGGTCTTGGAGTTTCTCAAACCTTACCAGTCACGCGTCGACACCATCGCGGTGGAGTCCACCTTCAACTGGTATTGGTTAGTTGATGGGCTGCGAGCAAATGGTTACAACACGGTTCTGGCCAATCCGGCTGCCATGGAACAGTGGGACGGACTTAAACACACCGATGATAAAAGTGACGCCTTCTTCCTGGCCGACCAATTGCGTCTGAAGCTCCTTCCCACCGGCTACATCTACAATCCCAAGCTGCGGCCAGTGCGCGACCTGTTGCGCCGGCGCATGAATCTGGTGCACCAGCGGACCGCACTCATGCTTTCCTTTAAGAGCCTCTTTACCCGCACCACGGGCCAAGAGCTGCCTCTCAGAGAGCTCAAGGGCATGGAGGTGTCGGAAGCCCAAAAGCTCTACACTCATCCAGCCAACCAATTGATTGCCTCTATCCAGTTGCAACACATCGAGGCTTTGGACCAGAGCATAAAGGAGATTGAGAAAGTGGTCCAGGAGTCTGCCTCCCTCTTGCCTTTCTATGCCAGGTTGCAAAGCCTTCCCGGGGTGGGAAAAATCCTGGTCCTCTTTATCTCCATGGAAGTGGGGGATGTGAAGCGCTTCCCCAGCCCAGGGGACTTTGCCAGCTATTGCCGGACGGTGGATGCCAAGAGAAAGTCCAATGGCAAAAAGAAGGAAGACAATAACCAGAAGTGCGGGAACAAGTATCTGGCCTGGGCTTTTGTTGAGGCGGCCAACTTCGCCAAACGCTTCGACGATTCTTGTCGCCGGTGGTTTGACCGCAAGGCGGCCAGAACGACTAACATGATTGCGACTAAAGCCCTGGCCTGCAAATTGGCCAAGGCGGCCTGGTATGTCATGAGCCAAGACGTTGCCTACGATCCGAAAAAGGTGTTTCCGGAACTGGCCGGCGGAGCCCGGGCAGTTAAGAAAGAAGAAGCCAAGGAGCCGACTAAAAAAGCAGAGAGGAAAGGGAAGGCTTCTAAGAAATGAATTTTGGGAGTGCGGCCGTCAGCCAGTGCAAGGGGTTGGATTACACCCTCGGGGCTGATTGGAGGCGGCCGCGCTCCTCTGAAAAAAAGAAAAACAGGAAAGCTTCTAGAGAAGGAACTTTTGCAGGTGATTCGACCGTGCCGTGAGTCACAAAGGGGTTGGGCGCTTGGGCTTTGCCTTTAGTGAACCAGAGCTCTTCTAAGCTGAATGAACACGGACCGGCACTGAAGATTTTCTGGACTCCACAAAAGTGGGTTGGGCGCGAGGAGCGGCCCGGCGGCAACGCCAGCTCTCCGAGGAAGCAGGGACACCCGAAGCTTTCGACCAAGCGCTAGAACCAGATGGGTGACTGAACGGATCGCCTCATTGGAGACGATCAAATCAGGAAAAGAAATATCGGGTTCGGGTCGTGTGCAGAAGAGAACCCTCTGGGAAGCAGACGATGGAACCCAATTGGAAAGAAGAAAGAAAATTGGGAAGGACAGCTTTTTGTCACTTGACCACACGCCCTAATGGGTGACCCGTTCACGACGGACGCTTCAAAACCATCGACGATGTGGTCGAACATTACAGCAGCGGTTTAAAGCGCAGCCCAAGCCTCGACCCCAACCTGGCCAAACATCCTGCGGGCGGAATCCAATTCTCGGCGTCGGACAAGGAAGCGCTCGTGGCTTTTCTCAAGACCCTGACATCTCCTGGGCTCCAACCGGCCCAGGTGGCCCGCACACCATGAGGTAAATTTCCAGTGGCCTGCCTTACAGAATTTGCCAGCAGTTTCAGGAGCATCATGATGCATTTGTAGTTTGAACACTCCCTCACTGGCAGCCATTAAGCTTCAAAGCAGAAGCAACTTCTTCACGGGCTCTCTTTTCAACGGCTTACCCCATCAAGCCTCGGATCCCAGTTTCCATTCGTGTTCCAATCCTAACCGCTGAATCCAGTGCAACATTTTCTGCTGGTCTAAGCGCTCATTGGAAATGGCAAGGATTGAACGAATGTCGCGCAAATGCTTTTCCGAACCCCCTTCGCGGTAATACTCAAGTTTCCGGACTATCACGTACTCTGGTGGTGCAAGGCTTACTGTTTCCCCTTCAATCTGAAAATCACGTTTCTCCCGAATGGCCCAGGCGTTCAACTCATCCCTGCCCGAAAGATAAAAGTCCGCTTTGAATCCGGATTCCATATGGATGATGTAAAAGTGGCCCCTTTGTTCTCGACCGGCTTCAATCGAGATCACATCTGCAGGCGGCAGATAAAACTCAGATGATGGAAAAAGCCGATGCAGCGACTGAATATCTAGGCATTCAGAAAAACGACAAAGTCCACATCGTGAGTCAGCCGAGGCTCCCCATAGAAAATGGCGGCAATACTCCCGGTCATTGCATACCGAATACCCGCTCGGTTCAACGGGCGGGCAAACAACAAAAAGAGGTTAGCTTCGAGCATGGAGAAAAATTCGAGTGACCTCGCTTTTAAGTCTTTCCTCAGACCAGTCAGGATGTTGAGCGCGCAAGCCAGCCAACTTGATTGTTCGTGCCATCCAATAAAGCTTTCCGGCAATTTGCAGTCGCTTCTCTCCCTGCATGGCTTTAAATATGGCCACTTGTTTCGGGCTAAGCTGTTCATCCGGCAGCATCGGAAAAGTATGCCTCAATTCTCGCCCTGAATCCATACTTTACCGTCGGTCCCGCATTTTTGGTCCAAGCCTTGCCCAGCAGAGCGACATTCCAAGCAGGAGGCTCCCTATCAGGCTGCTGAAAAACCTAGTCTCGAAAACAAGGTCAAGGTCTACGGTGTCTGATTTACTTCCGTTTGCATCAGGGTGTAACCGCACGGGATACGCACATCACCGCCCCACACACGGAACTGCAGCACCCTCGGCTCGAGTTGGCTCCCGGGTGGAATCGGGCGAGGATGGTGATTGAGATAAGTGGAAATCTGCCACAGGGAGAAACTTTTTAGAGCGGTTGGGTTTAAACAAACAGTTTTCACATTTTCCTGATGCGCACACGCTTTCAAAAGGTCATTGCAGGGCTGGGGTTGGCCCTCTCCACAGTACTGCTCCTGTGGTTCCTCTCGCCTTCAGGCGAAACGCTTACAGTCCGCTTGAAGGACGGCACCAAGCTCCGGCTAGCCCACATGAGCTATGGCAAGGAACATCGTTATGCTCCGGGCCCAGCCTGGCAACGGTTGCTCACCAAAGCCCCCACCAGGATCTCTCGCATTTTTGGCGTCAACTCCCGCCCAGCCTGGTATCCGGAGGACACCTTGGTCGTATGGCTCGAGCGAGATGATCCTTCGGGCCGACAGCTTTTCCCGCAAAGCCTTCGGGTCCTGGATGCCAATGGTTTGGCCTCTCCTTACATCTATATCGATCGTCAGGTCTCCTTATCCAACCATACCACCTGGTCATCCTTTCTCCTGACGAGTTTTCCGAGGCGTCAACCCTTTTTGGACTTTGAATGGATTAGCTGCAGTCCCACCAACCTAATGGTCCGAGAAGAGGCAGCCTTCTTCCGAGTCAAAAATCCCTGGTTGACACCTAAAGCCGCTTCCATCCTGCCTCCTTGGCCGGCCAGCGCAGAGTTTGATGGAGAGCAGTTCACGCTTCTTGGTATAAACACGGGCCTGGAAGCGACCGGTACCCTGGCCTACCGCTCCCTGAGCAACCAATGGACTGAATTCCGCTTTCGCATCGGCACCAATGAACCAGCTCAACTCACAACCAACCGGCTGGTTGAAGGCAAGTGGGCCTTGAAATCCCTGGAACTCCGGGATGCATTCGGAAATTTCATCCGGGAGCGAGAACCGCTTGGTCGAATTTTCCCTATGGGGGATCATGATATGAGCCGAAGCGATGATGGCATCGGCCTAATCCCCGGAGCCGCTTGGCCGGATCAAAGGTGGAATGTGCGCGCGGAGTTCCAAACCAGCTTTGCTGTTTCGGATCCTCTTCATACATGGACAACTACCATCCCTGTGCCTGCTCCGGGCGAGACCCTGCCCCTGCGGCAGACCGGGCAAATTGAGGTTTTTACGATTAAGTTGCAATCCATCGGACGAGACCCTGCGAAGGCGGGCCTCGTTCCCCCAACAATTTTCAGAATGGATTCGCACGAGAATGCTCAGGTATTACCGAAGCCGCTGATAGCAGGAAGCTACACCGCGCTCCTGGTACATGCCGAAGATCTAAGGGGGACCAATGTCTTGTACCATTACCGCGGAGGAGACGACAAAGCATCCACCCGCTATGAACTGCAAGTGGCACCCGAATCCAAGGAACTGAAAATAACCTTCGCCGTACAGCACTCCATCATCGTCGAACTCTCCGGCCAACCCACCATCTTTCGCACCAACGTTATCCACTGGGAAAGGTGAGGGACTGCGAACATCGCGAAGCCCGCGCCCGCGTCCACATCAACACCCAATTCAGCGCCAAGCAGCAGATCTTCCTCGATTTCGTCTTCCCCACTACGTCGACGGCGGCGTTGAAGAATTTGAGCAAGACAAACTCACGCCGCTCCTGCGGCTCAAGTAACACAACTCCATCGCCGACGCTGTCGCCGATCTCGGCCAGCCCAATAGATCTCCACCCTCTTCACCACCTTCCAAAAGTACCTCTACGAATCCGTGCCGTAGCCTGGTCCAGTGAAGCGCCATTCAGGCTTGCACACAAACCTAAGCCTGACATTTTACAGATTTGTTGCAGCAACGGATCCTTTGGCCCCGGGAGTCCAAGGGAGCACACGGCTTTAAGGCCGCAAGGCTTCTACTGCATCTCCAACATCCGCCTCCAAGTGGTTTCCAAGTTCCGGCCGCCCTCGGCTGCTTGGAGATAAATCGCGTCCTGCCGCCTCAGGGGCTCATCGCGTATATGCATCCGAATGCTTTTGGTGCTCCTGCCAATTCTTTGTATATTTAATCACTAAATCGGTGTCCTGAATCACCAGCAGATTTTCCGCATTACTGTTTTCGGCTGCCTTCGTGAAGTTGAAGCTCCCGGTGATAATGGTCAGGTGATCGATAATCATGATCTTGTTATGCGCAATGGCATGCTTGGCATCAATCAGGGGCGGAATGCCTTCATTGGCCAGGAACGTGGCTGAGCTGTACCGCTCCGTTTTTTGGCTTTTATCCAGAATCACCTGAATTTTCACTCCTCGTTTATGCGCATCCACCAAAGCCTTCGCGATTGGCGCTGACGTAAAACTATACGCCTGCACCAGCACCGAGCTCCGCGCCTTCGCCAGCTCGGCCACCACCACATCCGTCACTCCCCCTTTGGGTGAGAAATAAACCTCCGGCTTCGCCCCTCCAACCGTCTCCATGTGAATGCTCACCAGGGCAACCAGCAGGCCGAAAAACAACTTCATGGATGATCCTCATGGGCATGCTCCCCCAACGCAAGCTATCCCGCCCTTTAAACAGCTCATTACCACGAGTTTTCGGGCCTATTTGCATGCTGAGCACTGGGCCAGCCAGGAACCCAGGCCGGAACTTGCCTCTAAGGGGCAGTTTCGCGGTCACCAGCACGGGAAACCGATTCCAGCCTTCGGCACACCACACCTGACCTCTCACTGCAGACGGAGCCATCTCAAAAATGTGAGTGGATGGCGCGGCCAGAAACCTCCGCTGACTGCCATGCGTGAGGTTAAAGGGGTCTGCACCGCACAATGCCAACTTCAATTTTTGACTCACTCGACTGGCTGCGTGACTTCACGTCCCCTTCATGGGCTACAAAAAATGGCGCAGCTCAAAATCCCTGAGGATTTCAAAGCGGCTGTCGAGGATCCTCCGGCCTGGCAACGGACCAGGATACCTTACCTCGGAAACGAAGAATTAGAAAATCTCCGCCTGAAGCGACAAATATCGGATCATTATCTCCCTTTATTTGGAGCTCCGCAGATGGTCGGGGTAGCGCAAAGATTCACAGAATCATCGTCGGCTGCCGCCGATGACGCACCGAGGCGTGAGCCTAAAAGGAAGATGGTTCACCCCGCAGCCTTCCAAAAAGTAATACGAGCTTTCCAAGCTTCTTCGGGGAACCGGGAACCAACTTGAGGTCGCGGCAAGAAGGTTCGCATCGGTCCCGAGCTGCGGCCAAGCATACACTTACGCAAACTCACGTCTCGATTTGAATTATACCAACTATTTCCCAATTATTCTTAAACTTCACGAGGTATACCGTTTTGACCCCAACTTTCACTCTAGCCGCAACAGGAAATTCTGTGAAGTTAACGTCGATACTGTAAACCTTTGTAGGTATATCCTGTATTCTACCGACAAGCTCGATAATCGTTTGAAGTTCCTCCTTAGAGAGCGTTCCACGCACCTTCATCTCAGAAACGTCGAGTTTGATCCCTTTTTTTGGAGGGACCAAGATCCAGTCTGGGTTAGGCTTAACAGGCTCAATCGCCTGACACAAGATCGGCAATAAAAGGATTAAGAATAAAACTGAATATTTCATACATAATTCATTGCAGTTACCATAACCCGCGCCGCATTTATCAGAGGTACGACGTCAAACCATAGTATTCATTATTCTAACTTCCCCGGCTTGCGCGGTTCGCCCGCCCGAAGCCCTGACAGGTATCGAGGAAGGCCGCGCAGGCCAGCGTACCAGCCACACTATCTGATTTACTTCCCGCTTGCGTCAGGGTGTAGCCGCAGGGGATACTCACATCAGAACCCAGCACACGAAACTGCAACACCCTCGGCTCGAGCTGCTTCCCTGAAGGGATCTGGGGAGGATGGTGATTAAGATAAGTGGAAACGAAAACGGTGACGGCTAGGCATACCGTGCCGACGGGGGTCGCCCAAAGGAGAGTTGTCAGTAAACCCTGACTAATTCTTTTAAATTTTGACATACGGTTCCTTTTTTTCTTCCTCCGGCTGCTACTCCCCTTTCGCCTTCGCGGTCCGGACAATCTCGGTGGTGACTTGGGCAGTTACTTTGCCGGAGATATCCAAACCTTTGATCGTAAACCGATTCGTTCCGACCCGCAGGGGCAGTTTGGAAGCGCGCCAGGTCAGTTCATCGCGCCAGACGAAATTGGTGCCGGGGTTGGGCTCGAATTGGACGGAGTAAAAGCTGACGGGCGCGGTGCCGCTCAGGGTGATGGTTTCGTTGGTGACGGTGTTGCCCTTGGCGAGGGGCTTGAATTCCAATTTCGTGGACAGCGTTTTGCCGAGTTCCCGGGTGACGGCAGCGGTGCGGTTGCTGCAAAAGCCGAGGTAAAAGTTTGGGTTGGGCGAATAGGATTTGCTGGCGTCCTCTTCCGCCTGGAGCCAGGACTGGAACCGGGATAAATTGTTGCCCACCTTCTCCTGGAACTCGGCGAGGTAATAGTGGAAGTGCCGTTTGTTGTAGGGCTTTTCCAGCCAGGGAGCGACGCGACCGCCATAAAAACCGGCGTTCGGATCGCCGAAGGCCAGGTCGCTGTCCCAGTGGAGGAACTGGAATTTGCCGTCCGGCCGTTCGTAGAAGAAGCTGTTTTTGCCACGGCTCATGGTGAAGGTGTCCCAGTCCGCGATATAACCTCGGACCACGGCATATTTAAGCACGGCATCGGGATCGAGCACGCGCTCGATCTGTTCCTGGGTGTATTTGTCGCCCGAGACGAGTTTAAAGAAAGCAATCAGGTCCTGGTAGTTGTCCTCGGTTTCGTTGGACCGCTTCATCCATTCGGTGCGGTAACGGCCCGGGTTGTCGGAGCCCTTGTAGCCCCAATCGGCATCCCGCGAATCGCGCTCCCAATTGTCCATGAACCACCATTCATCATCGATGCGGTAGAGCTGGCCCTGGTTGCCGTTCTTGAAGTTGCGGGCGACCATGTTATTCCCGACGGGCTCGGTATCCTCGCGGAGGTCGATGCCGAAATTGTTCACGACCACTCGGACAATTTCGTTTTCATTGACCGGATGTCCCATGAGATAAAGCCAATAGCGAGTGACGCGGTTGTGAAAATTGCCGCCGGCCGGGTCGTTATCGAAATACAAATGGTCATGACCCCGGAACAAGCGGTCCCCGGGCAACTTGAACTTGGGGCGGTCCAGTCCCCCGCCCCGCGTCCAGGGGCTGCCGCTGTTGCGGCTTTCGCCGTTGTAGAAAATGTCCTGCTCGTTCGAGATAAACGTGCAATTGACGTAGCGATTGGAGTGGCGCGGGTATTTGAAGCCGTACTTGGCGGTGTTGCCATCGGCGATGGCGCTGAGATCGTGCTGCGAAACAATAAAGCGCACGATGCGCAAATCGCGCGGCACGTTGCGGTCATCGATCACGAGCATGGCGGGGTTCTCGGGTCCCAAGCGAGGCTGCGAAGCTGCCAGGCCATTCCGGGCCGTGGCGGTGACGTAAAACTGAACCACCTGGGCGTTGCGATAAGTTTTGGCCAGTTCCGCCGTGTAGACTCCATCGTTCGCCACGAGATCGCCGTTTTGTCCATCGTCATGCATCACCGCGCTGACCCAGGCGTTCGTTCCCCGCTCGTTGTCCAGGCGATGCCAGAGTTGAACCGACTCAAGCGGCGTGCCGACGGAAACCCGGGCGGTGATGCGAATGATATCCTTGGACCTCGGCACGGCCGGGCTGTGGACCAAGCCATCGACCTGAGGGGCAGGCGCTGGAACAGCGCAAGAATTGGGAGCGCCGGGGGTGCCAAGGTTCTGCGGGACATCCACGAGGAAAGAGCCCGCGATGCTGTGATCCCAGGTTTGGGCGATCAAGCGTGGCTTGCCGGAAATCCAACGAGCATTGAACTTCAGCTCGCACTCATCGCCTTTCCGCATGTCCGTGACATCAATCTCCACGCGATTCGCGCGATTATCGCCCCGTCCGCTGGAAACAATGTGCAGTTGACCGTTAGTTAAAAAGCTCTCGGCATGGTTTCCCTGGCAAAGCCAGCCTTTGGCGCTTAATCCGTCGTCGCTCAGCTTATCGCCATTGCGGATGAAGTTGCGCTCCGTGCCCTGCTTGCGGAAAACCACATTTTCCAGGGCAATCTCGCCATCGCCGACCAGATGAAAGTGCAATTCCTTGTAGTCCGTGGGGGCTCCCTTGGTGTGGAGTTCCTCGTATTTTCCGGTGAGGGTGTATTCACGCGAGCGGCCCTTGCGCGTCTCATCGCTGGCCCCCCAGGCCGAAGGAAGTTCGTTGTCCATGGCGGGATTCAGCAGTTCCAGGCCGCTGCCAAGGCCATCGGCGAGCGCGGGCCAATCGCCGCCCGTGCGGTAATCCACTTGATTGACTAGATTCCCCATGGAATCCACCAAGCGGACCAATTCTCCTTTGTGGCTCAGCCGGCCTTGAAAATTTCCGAGCGCGGCAACATCGCCGTAAGAAGCTCGAAACCGATTCGTGTCGCCCGTGACTACCAGATAACTTCCGGGGAGAATTTTGGTTCCGAGCGGAAATTGAAACTGCACGCCGTCAGTGAAACGCCAGCCGGAGAGGTCTACAGGAGCCTGGCCGCGGTTAAACAATTCCAGGAACTGCACCGCGTTCGAGAGAACGGAAGGCGGGTGATACATGATTTCGGAGATGATCACGTCGCGGTTACGCAAAGGCTGATTGGGGCCATCCCGTGTGTCAGTGGAGCCGAGGTACCATTCCTGGGACCCGTCGGGAAAGGCCTGATAAGAATTACCGCCAGTGGGAATGTCAAAGAACCGAGAGTCGAGGACCGTCCCGGACGCATTCACCAGGAACAATTCCAAGCCAGATTTCTTAACAAAAAAGCGACAAGCCTGGGAGGCGAAGCCGCGGCCGGGGATTACAGCCCGGATGGGAACCTTGTCTGAAAAATCCGGTTTCGAAGCGAGGAATAATCCCGCGCCCGAGACCGGGCTTTGCGAATGGTTAAAGAGCTCAATCCAATCGACCCGGCTTTGACCCAGGAAATGGACTTCGTTCAAATGCAAGGTGTCCACAGCCACAACATTGGGCTTTCCCCGCGAAGGCTCCGCCAGGATCGTCCAAAGGCCGGCGGACTTGCGGCCCAGGGAAAGTCCCTCGGGAATGGTGGGGAGGCGCAGGCCTTGCAACACTGTGAAGCCGTCCGTGCTGGTCAGATAGAGAGCGGAGAGATTGGTCAGCACGTTTTCGGGCCAGGCGACAGCGCCCAAACCACCGGCGGGAATGGGGAGGTCGTCCGCTAATTTGTATTTATTGTAATCGCCGGATTGGTCGCTCAAGTAATAGCCCTTGAGGTTTACCGCCTCCGCGTTGGTGTTCAGGAATTCCACGAAGCCACCACGACCCATGGCGATCTCGTTGATCACCACCGGACTGCTGGGCGCGACCAAGGGCCGGATGCGGAGCCGCATCCCGAAGACAAAATCGGAACTATTGGCGGCGGCCTGGTGCACCTCCGCAGCCAGGATGTTGGTGCCCTGCTTAAGGTAGCTACCATCGATCGTGAGCACCCCGACTTCATCGGTGGCATCGCCGACGCTCTCGCTGGCGAGGGTGTTCGGACGGATCACTCCGGCAGGCATGCGGGAACGGCCGATCTCACGTCCGTTCAGATAATAAACCGCGCCATCATCCACGATTTGGTCAATGGAAACGCGGGCCGATTTGGGGTCTCCCTGGAAGACGAACTTTTTGCGGAAGTAACAAGTAATCACTCCCTTCTTCAACGGTGTGCGAATGCCGGGAGCAGGCAGCACGGCATCTTCGTAACCGAGCAAACCCTTGCCCGACCGCCAAGGCTTGTCATCGAAGGCCATGGTGGTCCATTGGGGTCCGGGGTCCGTTCCTGAGTCGTTGTATTTATAAGTGCTGCCGACATTCACCAGGATGACACCCTGCGCCAGGTCCTCCTCCGGGTTGGTCGCGGGAGCCTCGGCGTCCAGCGGCAAGGCCCTGCCCGGAGCTCCACCAGGGATGCGGCTGCCGGTCCAATTACGCCAATCATCGATGGAGCGATTAGGGTTCCGGAGGACGAGCGCGTGCCCCGCGCCGTCGGGACTGAGCGGCCAATGACCTCGTGTTCCGTAATGCACGGTGCATACTGTCACCCCGTTTTTATCCCTCAGGGTGATGCGCTCGCCAGCGTTGTCGAGCTTGCCTGACCAGGGACCAAAAACGCGGACGTCCGCGGGAATTCCATAAGCCGCCCTAACCTTTTCGGGACTTTCGCCGCAAAGGACGATTCGCTCGAAAGGTTTCAAAAAGATCAGAGCTGGTTCGTTGGTGGAGAAGTCGGGAAATTCGAAATGAGCACCGCCGGAAAGGCGCCATTGGGCGATGTCCAAAGGAGTGGCAGTATTGTTGAAGACTTCAATGTATTCCGGCCGGTTTTCGGGCGGGTGATACATAATCTTGCTAAACACCACCTGCTCCGCCGCGAGCGGGAATGCGGAGAAAAGCAATAGCCACAGGATCCGGAGCCAGGACATCCCGCGCAGCTTAAAAGAGTGTGCGCGGAAGGCCAATCAAAATACGGTCGGTCGAGCCGTCGAACGGCCCAAGGCTTCAGCGCGCCCTGCCTAACAGCCCGTTTAAAAACTGCTAGGCATGCCGTAAAAAAACACTGGGGCTCAATTTTAGCCTAAGAGGAGAATGGATAATGGGAATTGTTTTCGTGAAAAAGGCCATCTGGCGTTGTTGGTTGACTCGTGCTGTGCCCACAGCACTCGGCCTAACGGCCTGCACCTCGGCGGTGCATTCCTTTCTTCTGCTCCCCAGCAGAAGGAAGTCTCCATCACAGACCGCCGCGGGTATGCTCAGTCGTCGCGCGGTGGCTCCCCAAGCCTCCACAAGCCAGTTCCCCAAAAGGAGACTATCGCTGTCGCGACACGTGGTGCCATCCGACCTTTTGACGAAAACGGCAAGCCTCGGACTTTTCAACGAACTGCTAGGGTCTAATTTGCCAAGTAGTCCGCACCAGTCTTGAATCTTCGGAGTAAAAGGATTTTACGGCGGGTTCCGAAGTA
>JAQGOV010000031.1 GCA_028293425.1 Verrucomicrobiales bacterium | reverse complement strand
CGTGCTTGCCGACCTTAAGCCCAGTGGAAAATATGTCATGGCTAAGTTGGTTGAAATTGGCGGGACACTGCCACTCATGAAAATGCTGCTGGATAAAGGACTTATCCATGGTGATTGCATGACTGTGACTGGGAAGACCATGGCCGAAAACTTGAAGAACGTGAAGCCTTACCCTCCGGAGCAGGATGTGGTGCGTGGTTTCGACAATCCGATTAAGAAAGACAGCCATCTGGTGGTGCTCTATGGCAATCTGGCCCCGACAGGAGCTGTTGCCAAAATCAGCGGCAAAGAGGGTCTCCGTTTTAGCGGCAAAGCCATCGTGTTTGAAAGCGAAGAAAAAGCCCTGCAGGCGATCCTTGATGACACGGTCAAGAAAGGCCATGTAGTCGTCATCCGTTACGAAGGGCCCCAGGGCGGGCCTGGTATGCGCGAAATGCTTTCCCCAACCTCCGCGATTATGGGCAAGGGCCTTGGCAAGGATGTCGCCCTCATCACAGATGGGCGATTTTCGGGCGGCAGCCACGGTTTCGTGGTGGGCCATATCACTCCGGAAGCCTATGTCGGAGGCCCTTTAGCTCTCATAAAGAATGGCGACCCGATTACCATCGATGCGGAGAAGAGGGAGCTCTCGATGGATGTTTCTGTCAGGGAAATGAAAAGCCGCATGGCAAAATGGAAAGCGCCAGCTCCTCGTTATACTCGTGGGGTGCTCGCAAAATACGCGAAGACAGTCAGTTCCGCACATTTGGGCGCCGTCACAGACATGAATCTATAGTTCAGAAATCCGTCACACCACGTAAGAATGAAGGGCGAGGAGACAATCCTTGCCCTTCTTTTTTCCAACAAATGGGGTTTTGCGCCTTGACGAATGCGCTCTCATACTCATCTTAGAAAGGCGGACAAGTGGTTCCGTCCACGGAAAGGAAAACACTATATGATCGAACAGGTAATGGTGAAGCCGAACGCAGCGCGTGGGAGTAAAACCAAAAAAGAAACATTCTCCTACAATGATGCTCAGGCCCAAAGTGTGTCACTGGTGGGGAATTTCACCGATTGGGAACAAAATGCCGTTCCGCTAAAGAAGCAAAAGAACGGCGCCTGGAAGGCGACTGTTCCCCTTGAGCCCGGCGTTTACGAATATCGTTTCCTGGTGGATGGTGAATGGCACAATGATCAGGAGTGCCAGAATCGCCGCCTGAACAGCTTCGGTGCGGAAAACTGCATACGCGAAGTGCGGTAAACAATATTACGCAGGCGCGGAATTACTCAGCGACTTCAAAGCCCGCTCGCGTTCCAATAAGGTGGGATGCGAATAGTAGAATCCGCTGTAGAGCGGGTGCGGAGTTAAGTTACTGAGATTTTTTTCGTTCAATTTGCGCAATGCATTGGTCAAGGATAGAGGTTCTCCCATGGTTTCGGCCGCATATCGGTCTGCTTGGTATTCATAACGTCGCGACCAAAAATGGGCCAGCGGTGAAAGCCAAAAAGTGACCGCGCCGCTCAGAAGCGTAAACAGGAGCACGGCAGGTGAAAGCTGTCCCGGAGCGAATCCAAAAGCTTCTAAAAACCAGGGCTGCCGCGCGAGCCACGAAAGAGCATAGAACCCGACCAACGAACCTGCCGCGGATGCCAACAGCATTTTCGGAATGTGTCTCTTTTTGTAGTGGCCGATTTCATGCGCCAGGACTGCTTCCAATTCCACCTCGCTCAACTGTTGAACCAGTGTGTCAAAGAGCACAATTTTCCGAAATTGTCCGAAGCCCGTAAAAAACGCGTTTGAGTGCCTCGAACGTTTGCTCCCATCCATCACTTGGATGGTCTTCGAGTGAAAGCCCGTCTTCTGACCAAGAGTAAGCAATCGCTCGCGCAAGCTCCCCTCCGGCAGCGGAGTAAATTTGTTAAACAAGGGCATAATAATGATGGGGGCCAACACGAGCATCAGCAGTTGGAAAGCCATCAAACTGCCCCAGGCCCACAACCACCAGTTCGAACCAGTCCATTCCACAAATTTCAGGACCAGCACGATGAGTGGATAGCCAAGAATCAAGCCCAGGAGCAGACCTTTCACCCGATCCAGACACCAGAGCTTTGGGGTTGTGGTGTTGAATCCAAACCGCTCCTCGAGGTGGAATTGTTCATACCAGTCCAAAGGTAATCCAGGTATGGCAAGAGCAATTGTGACAATGAACAAGAATGCCGCTCCTGCCCAGGCCGAAGCACCCCAGGCACGAGTGAATGCCTCGAAAACGTGAGGGAGCAGGCCGCTCAGTAAAACGATCAGCAAAACAACAAAATCGTAGGAGAGTTGAAATCCGCGCAGACGCCCCTTCGCCAAAGTATAGGCAACTGATTTTCGGTAGGTCGCCTCGTCCATGATGTTCTTAAAAGCGTCAGGCACAGTGGCAGCATTCGCCCGAACATTGGCCAGGTTCAGACGATCCAGCCAGAGTTGCACAACCCAGCGCAGCACGAGCAGTCCCAGGATCGCCCAAGCCGTTGTGTTTGAAAAATTCATTCGTTTGCGCGTTTCCGTTCGAACCGTAACACTTCAATATCCGAACCATTTCCCACAAATTCAAATCCACATTTTCGGAGTACGCGGACCGAAGCAGGCAATTCAGGGAGAGTTTCCGCGACCACTTTGGCGACCTCTGGATAACGGAAGGCCCATTCCACAAGGGCGGTTACAGCCTCGGTAGCAATGCCTTGCCCTTGGAAGTCAGTGATAACAGTGTAACCAATTTCGACCACCCCAAATGGACTAGGCTTCCCTTTGAAGCCGCCCAGGCCGACCACGAGCGGCTTTGTTCCGGTATTTCGCAACCAAAACCAGGTGAGCCAACCCTCTGCGCTCGGTTCGCGTATGAGTTGATCAAGCGCCCATTGTATGTTTTGGCGCTCATAAAGCGGAGGAGGCCAGCCTGCCGGGATATCAGCGCCGATTTCCAGCGCGAACGCTTCGCGACACGCCAATTCCGTGCGCAACAAACTCGCTGAGGCTGCCACCAGGCTTAATCGAGCGGTTTTCAAAATTGGCGTTCTCATCCGTGCCCCATCTGCTAACATAGAAACCTTTGTTTGAACAGCAGGCACGATCCGCCTGTTTTGCTTCCACAGGATTGTGCTATCTTTCCTTCGCATGAACGCAATGGTCATGGACGAAAAAGGGGTGGTTATGGATTGCCCCAACTGCCGGCAGAAAAACCGGATTACTTTTGGGCGGCTGGAACGCGCGACTCAATGCGGGAAATGTAAAACCGAGCTTCCTGCCGTTGATAAGCCTGTTGAAGTGCCGCATGAGAAGACTTTTCAAAGCATGGTTGGGAGTTCTTCCGTTCCGGTGCTGGTGGATTTCTGGGCTTCTTGGTGCGGACCCTGTCGCATGGCCATGCCGGAACTGGAAAAGCTCGCCAAAAGCAACTCTGGCGCTTTGTTGGTGGCTAAGGTGAATACTGAGGAGCAGGGCTGGCTCGCTCAGCGCTTTTCCATTCAATCCATTCCCACCATGATTCTGTTCGCCCACGGCAGCGAGGTGGCCCGGATCTCCGGTGCCCGGTCGGTCGCAGACCTCGAGCGGTTTGTCAGCCAGGCCACCCAGGCCCATACGTCCGCCCATTAGCAGGTGTTGTACTGGCCCCGTTTTAACATTCTCCCTTCTCTTGAATTCGCCTTGCCAGCCCCGGTGGGTGGGCTTCAATATATCCCATGGCAGTCAATCCAGAGCCTAACAGCATTGATGAGCATTTTTACCAAAATGCAGACCGCTTCTTTCGTTCCCAATCGGGGCTTGCGCTGACCTACGACGATGTAACGTTAGCCACTCTTTACTCAGAGATCCTCCCTCGCGACACACAACTCGACACGACTTTAGCCGAGGGGCTGGACCTGAACATTCCTGTCATCTCCGCGGACATGGATACAGTGACTGAGTCCCGTATGGCCATTGCCATGGCGCTCAACGGCGCGCTCGGATTGATCCATTACAACATGCCGGAAAAGGAACAGCTTTCCGAAGTTAGCCGGGTAAAAAATCACGTTCATGGATTGATCCAGGATCCGGTCCGTGTCGGCGCGGATCAATTAATTGGCGAAGTCCTGAGCATGATCGAGAAGAAGAAGTTTGCCTTTAGCACCTTCCCGGTTGTGGATGGTGCCGGGCGGCTGCTCGGCTTGTTGCCTGGGCATGTTGTCAAACAGCGCTACGCGAAGCGCAAAGTTGCTGAGGCTCTCACCCCGCGTAGCCAGGTCCATACGATCAGCAAAAAAGAACTCGGCGCCGATGCCATCTCCCGCGCGGATAAGTTTTTTACCGACCAGCCTGGCATTCATAAATTGCTGGTTGTGGACGAGGATGATCTTCTGCATGGCCTTTTCACCCTTAGTGATGTGGAAAAAATTATTCAAGAGCGGAACGCTCAGTTTAAGCCGGCCCGCGACTCGAATTTTCGCCTTATTTGCGGGGCGGCTGTCTCGGCAACCCGAAACGCTTTCGGCGAACTTGACCGTGGAAGGATCCTGAATCACGTCGATGCCCTCGTGGAGCGTGGAGTAGACGTGGTCGCGGTCTCCACCGCGCATGGTTTTAGCAAGGGCGTAGGCGAAACGGTGAGGATGATCCGTGACGCGCATCCGAAGCTCCCCATCATTGCGGGTAACGTCACCAGCGCCGCCGGGGTTGATTACCTGGCAGACGCGGGGGCCAACGCCATCAAAGTAGGGCAGGGGCCCGGTTCGATTTGCACCACGCGGATCGTCGCGGGTGTCGGCATTCCTCAGCTCACCGCGCTTTACGTTTGTTCACGAGCCGCCCAAGGCAAAAAGGTCGCAATTCTTGCCGACGGTGGCATCACGAAGTCCGGCGACATCGTAAAGGCTCTCACACTCTCCCAGGCGGTAATCTGTGGAGGAATTTTTGCGGGCTGTCCGGAAGCCCCGGGTCAAATGATGGAAATCGGCGGTAAAATGTATAAGCAATACCGCGGTATGGGTAGTTTGGCAGCCATGAAGGCCGGTTCCGCCGCCCGTTATGGCCACAGCAGCGCAAACACCCAAAAGGTTGCCCCTGAAGGCGTGGAAGCCTTGAAAGAAGTTTCTGCTTCCGTGGATCGCATTCTCGCTCAGCTCATTGGTGGAATTCAGTCCGGCATGGGTTACCTCGGGGCCGCTAACCTGGAGCAACTCCGCGAGAAAGCCCGCTACAGCCGGGTCAGCGCCGCGGGCGTCCGCGAGGCTTCACCGCATGATGTGATTGAAGTGAAGGCTGGAAACCAGAGCTGATATTGACTTGGCAGAGTGTGACGAAGCGGGTGAACCGCGTCCGTCCTGGCTAAAATTTGATCGCATCGTTCAAAACACTGCATTGCGGGCAGCGCGACCGATCAACATCCCCGTCATCCGTGTAAACGAACCCGCATTTCATGCACCGGAAGATATGATCCTTACTTGGGGTTGGGCCAAAACGCCTCTGCCGGTGTTCTGTGTAAAGCGCCAGCAAACTCACCGCGCCTAAAAAAATCACCACATACCCTGCTAAAAGTGTTTCAGGAGGCATAGATCATTCCGAGTCGATGGAGCCATGTTGTCGGTAAGGTTTGCACATCATGGTGCAGCCCGTGCGGTATTTGTCATTTTGGGCGGGATCGTGTGCCACTCAAAAGCCAGCCGGCCGAACGAGAGCGAATCGGCCCGGGGGTGTTCACCCGCTTTGAAAGGCAGGGGTGCGAACTGGGCGCTGCTCGCAAACCGCAACGCAAATTGGTCCGCTTCCGGAAAACCACTGCCGCTCAGCAAAATGGCCGATACGGTAAAGCCATATGAGTCCACAATTAACTGCGCGACCGAATTCGTCAAAATGTCTCCGTTCGCCCAGGATGGCAGTTCAATCGGCCGCACCAACGGTCGGCGAGCCAGGTCCCCTTCAAGGCGAAGCTCGGAATGTGTGCGAACGAGCTGAGGCGCGGTCAGGATCTCAATGCCAGCGAGCGGTGGCATAGGTTTGTCTGCAATCAGCCAGGGCTGGTCCTCCCGCCTTTCAACCAGCGAGGAGAAATCCATCCCAAGCCGATTCGTGTCCAGTTCAAGCCAGCGGCGGGGCTCGTCCCAGTTGGCAAAGCTGTGTTCCATCGGAGAAAAGGTGAACCACGCATCGCCTGAAAAACTCTTTGGCTGTGGTAGGGCGAAGAGGGTGGGGTCAGACAGAATGGGCGAGCTGGCCATTTGCTCTTCCGACAATGGGTCTGCCGCTAGCTGAATCGAAGTCTGAAATCGAGGTGGTGGAATCGGAAGGGATGGACGTTCTCCCAGGTAAAGAATGAGCGCGACTTGCAGCAGGAAAACCAGGAAAACGGTAAGCAGCCATTTCCGATTCGACCACTGGGGAAAATCGCTCAGTCCTGGGCTCATGAGCGGGCTGGTGCAACGACTGGCAATGGACGAGGCCGGGTGGCGAGCTGAACAACCTTGATTCCTGCCGCGCGGGCAAGCAACCCAAGGCGTACCATTGTTTCGTACCTTACCGATTTGTCCGCCTGAATAATCAAAGTCAGCGAACCCGTGGTTCGGCTGACCGCCGCTTCAAATTCCTCTTTCAAACTGGGCTCATCGGTAACTTGGTTTTGGTAATAAAGCTGGCCTTCCCGGTCGACCGCGACCATCAAAACCGGGCCGGCCGCCCCAGGGAGATTGACTGCCTCGGGGAGTTCAATCGGTACTCCTGGGGTGAACACGAAAGAGGACTTCAATAACAGCAGGATAATCAGCAGGAAGAACACCCCGATAAAGGGCGCTGCTTCGAGCTGGCCGCGAAAGACTTTGGTGCTGCGCGGAAATCTCATTTATCGATCACAATGTTTACAATTTCGGTAGCAGCCTTTTCCATGTCCAACACGATCGCATTCACCCGGCTGACCAGGTAATTATAGGCAGCGTAGCAGGGGATCGCCACAGTCAAGCCCGCTGCCGTGCAGATTAAAGCCTGCCACACACCCTGCGACAGATCCTGCATCGTTGCCAGAGTTTGTTTGGTTTGAAGCGTGCTGAAAATTTGGATAAAGCCGAGCACGGTCCCGAGCAATCCAATCAGCGGAGCAATTTGAGCAATGGTGGCGATGAGGTTGAGCTTGTCCTCAAGGGGCGGAACCTCCACGAGGCCTGCTTCTTCCAGCGCTTCGCGCACTCCATCGCGGCCTTTTTCACGGTTCAGAATGGCTACCTTCACCAATCGAGCCACGGGCCCTGGCGTTGCGTCGCAAATCGAGAGCGCTTCCACGACGTTGTCCCTTTTGAGCACGTTACGCACACCATTCAGGAACTCCATGGAGTTGATTTGCGCACGGTGATAGTGCAGCACACGCTGGATAAACACCACCAACGCCACCGCGCTGGCAAATACGATCAGCCAAAGCACGGGCCCGCCTAATGCGAGAAATTTCATGCTGCTTTGTATACGACTCTAGGAAGGAAGGTCAAAGCGCATTTTCTCTATTCGCGCGAAAACGGCCGGTTTCAAGAGATTGTTCGCCGTTGAATTCCCTATGCGAGTAGCGAACCTGATGATTAAACCTCGGAATTTGTGAATGCCTTCAACGAACCCCTGTCGGCATAGCCGAATAGCTATCATCTTAAGCAGGTCTAATTCGATTGAAATCAGCTACCCGAGATTTGGGGGAACTGCGAAAATGCAGGTGAGAAGAGTTTAGAAGCTTTGCCCTGATGTCAATACCACGAATGTGGTATAGCAAAGAGCACGGAAAAACCTGTAAGGTGTCCTTCATTCCACCCGAAAGGGCGACAGACGCCAAGGAAGTTTGCTGAAGCCCCTCCTCTCGTCCAAAAAACGTGAGGAGGGAAAGTTTCCTTTCCTGGTCGTGAACCTCCCCATTTTATTCCCAATTATGCTCGTAGTTCTATCCTCATCAACGTAACAACTCCTTCCTACTTCTGGCTTGCATCCGGTTCTTGCCCCTAGAATCCTCAATCCATTGGGCAACCAGACCGGCTGCTCGATCTGTATCGGACGCAGAAAGTCCCCTAAACGGTTTGTCCTGTTTAAAATAGTGCCTCCTCACAAAAAAACATCCAGTTCAGCCAAACCTCTGCAGGTGCCCGCGCATTGGCGAGGTGAAATGGAGAGCCTGCTCATTTCTCAGAAGCAAATCGCCCGGCGCATCAAATCCCTTTCAAAGGAAATTCAGCAGGAGTTCGAAGGTCGTGAATTAACTATCGTTGCCGTGCTGAACGGCACGGTTTTGTTCCTGGCAGATTTGGTGCGCCACTTGCCGCTTCCCATGCGGCTGGACTTTGTGGGGGTATCGAGCTACGGCGCAGGCACCGCTTCGGGAGAACTCGTCTTTACCAAGGAATTGCGGCTGGACGTGCGCGGCCGCGACGTGCTGCTGGTGGATGATATCCTTGATACAGGCAAAACGCTCAAACGCGTTTTGGACAAGTTGTGGAAGCTGGAACCCAGGCGGATCAAAACCTGTGTGTTCCTGGAAAAGAAAGCCCGCCGGGTCGAAGACGTTAAAGCCGATTTCGTTGGTTTTTCCGTTCCTGATTTGTTCGTGGTCGGCTATGGTTTGGATTATGCCGAACGTTACCGCAACCTGCCTTTTGTTGCGGTGCTGCGTCCCGAGCTTTACACAGCGCAACCAGAGAAGGTTGCGTCGGAAAGCCGCGCGAAATAAAATGTCATTGCCGTCCGACTATGGAAATTAAAGTCCATTTTTATTCCTATTTCAAAGATTTGACCGGCTGCCCAGAAACCCTCGTGCCGGTCGCTGAACAGGCTACGATCAATGACCTCCTCGCAAAACTGTTTTTGGATTTCCCAAAGCTCGTGCAAATGCAGAAATCGATGCTGATCGCTGTTGGCCTCGATTATCAGCCTAAAACCTACCAGTTGAATATCGGCGACGAGGTGTCACTATTTCCACCGGTGCAGGGTGGGTAAGTGTTCATATGAGGAGCGAAGTCACTCTCAGTAGCCAGCCGATTGACGAGGCTTCACTGCTCGCCCGCCGGCAAATGTCTTATGGAATGGGAGCCTCTGTTTATTTTGCGGGCGTTGTGCGGGCTGCCGAGGGCGCGGACACCATCTCCGCCATCGATTACGAGGCATTTGAAAAAATGGCCCGGCACCAATTCGAAGCCATTTTTCAGGAAATTGAAAAGCGTTGGCCCATCGAATCCATCCGCCTTGTCCATCGAACGGGCCTTGTGAAAGTAAATGAGGCTTCTCTCTGGGTCGAGGTCATTGCGCCGCATCGAGGAGAAGCCTTTGCGGCCTGTCAGTATCTTATCGATGAGATGAAACGGGTTGTGCCGATTTGGAAAAATCCAGTGGTCAGTTGATTGGCCATTCCCCTCGCAACCCGCGCCCTTTGTGGCTTCGCGAATATCGCAAGCATTGCCGTTTAAATTGGGGATATCGGGGCGTTAGCTCAGGAGCGGCGCGCCGATCTGGCATGGCTCGGGTTCTGGCCGTGATTGGGCCTGCTGGTCTGCTACTTGACCGCTCCCATTGCTAGGGTGATTCTTTGGGATGAATTTGGCTTTCCCAATCGGGAGGGAATTATAGAATGGGGGTGTTCCGATATGAACCAGCAAGCTAAAATAATTCTGTATGCGGTGCTCACCATTTGGACCCTCTGGTTCGGGTATTCTTTTTTCTCGAGCCTTTCCCGCGCCTCTGCTCCCAAAAAGGAGCAGGCCCAGCAGGAAGATGACGCATCCCCAGCAACGAACGCGGCCGTGACTGCCCTAAGTACCAATGCGGCTGGCGAAACCAATGCCCTTACCACGGCCAGTGCTGCTGGCGATACGAACGTGGTCGCTGTCACCAACGCGGCTAGCGTCCCGAAAGTGGTCAAAGCGCGTTCCGCCAAAGTGAACTGGGGAAGCTTTGGGATGATGCTGATTGGCGTTCTCGGTCTGGCAGGCTTTGGCGCCTACGACTTCAGCCGGATGTTTGCCAACAAGGTGAATGACGTTGTCTTCAATGATAATCTTGAAGGTGTCAAGGACCCCGAATATGACGAAGCCGAAAAGGTCTGGGCGAACGGCCAGCATCTTGAGGCCGTTCAATTAATGCGCGATTTCCTCAAGAAAAATCCACGTGAAGTCCACGTTGCCCTGCGCATCGCGGAAATTTACGAAAAGGACCTGGGGAACTACCTTGCCGCCGCGCTCGAGTACGAAGAGGTCCTGAAAAACAAGCTGCCGCCGGAACGCTGGGGCTGGGCTGCGATCCATCTTTCCAATCTTTATTCCGGGAGGTTGAACAAACCAAACGACGCCATGGCGTTGCTCAACCGGATCGTCAACGATTACGGCCATACCCTCTCCGCCAAAAAAGCTCTCGAGCGCATCGGCATTCCCGAGCCTGTCGAAGAGCCCGCCCCAGCCCCGGTGGCCGAACCCGAACCTGTCAAAATCAACGAACCCCCCAAATCCAATCTCCCTCCTGGCTTTCGGCCGAAGTAAATAATTTACACAAAGGAAGCAGGGGGGAACGGAGAAAACGACGGGGAGGCTGGAGGCATTTTGTTATATCGATTGGAATAAATCGCGTGCATTTTTCGATCAGTGCTGCTTCTCTGCCGAAAAGCACCCCACAGAAAACGATGAACAACCCTGAAACGCCCAGACCACCGCTGCCGCCTTTCGATGCCCAAACTGCCGCGCAAAAAGTGCGGATGGCAGAGGATGCCTGGAATACACGTGACCCACAACGGGTGGCCATGGCCTACACACCCGATAGTGTTTGGCGCAATCGTTCCGAGTTCCTTTCGGGCCGGGAAGCGATCGTCCAATTTCTGACCCGCAAGTGGACGAAGGAACTGAACTATCGTTTGATCAAGGAGCTCTGGGCGTTTCACGCAAACCGGATCGCCGTGCGCTTCGCGTACGAGTGGCACGACGATTCAGGCAATTGGTTTCGTTCCTACGGCAATGAGAACTGGGAATTTGATGATCACGGCTTTATGCGGCGACGCCTGGCCAGCATCAACGATCTGCCCATCCAAGAGAGTGAGCGCAAGTATCATTGGCCCCTCGGGCGGCGCCCCGATGACCATCCAGGCCTTTCGGACCTCGGGCTGTGAGTTCAGTGCACCTTCGCGGAATGCGCTTCGGGAATGCGGGTCTCTTTGGTGAAATTTTCAGCGATCTCATGCTCGATCCGATCGCGCACTTTTTCCGTGATGACGCTGCCGTGGTCGCCGGGGAGGATTTCAACGTAGCCGCCAACGGAAGTTGTGTTCAGGAAATCGCGAAGGAGCTCCACCGCCGGATCCAGGTAGAAGGTATCCCAGCCGCCTACTATGATGTGAAGCTTCCCGTGCAATTTCGGACCAAGCTGGGTCCAGTTTTCCTGCAACAAAAGACGAATGTCGTAACGCTTCCAGTAAGCCGCTACCTCACGATCAATAGCTCCGTTTAACTTGTTGATCAGCCGGCGCGGGTTTCCGTCTTTGCCGCGTGGACTGAAGACTGCATCGAAGGAATCGAGCTGGCCGCCGTAGCTGGTTACGTATTCGTAAAGGTCTAGCTGCGGGAAGGTGAGCTTCACCTGATCACGACTGCGAGCCACCGGACGTGGATAGCCTTCGCGAGTCCAGTGGCCATTGCGGTCTTCGTAAATGTTCATCGTCTGATAAGCGCGGAAATCCACAGGGTCGGGTGAAGTGCTCCAACAGCCGCCGAAGAAATCAGGATAAGCGACTTGAAGCCAGAGCGAGGACCATCCTCCCGAGGAGTGGCCAGTCACGAAGCGAGCCCGGGCTTCCGGAATGACTCGGAATCGCTTTTCGATCTCCGGAATCAATTCCTGCACGAGCGCATCGCCGACGGGACCGTTGTTGGCGGAGTTGGCAAAGACTGAGTGGCCGAGCGGCACATCCGGATCGAGCACTACGCGCAGCATCTGGAGCGGCACTTCGCCTCTCTGCCACTTGTGCCCCGCCGAAGAGTCCATCCAACTCCAGGCGGAGGTGTGGCGTCCCCCGAATCCAGGTACAACATAAAGGGTTGGGAATTTCGCCTCTGCATTGGTCTTATAGGAGGAGGGCACGATCACGGCGGCGCGAAGTTTGGTTTCATGTCCATTGAAGTCGCTCAGTAGCTTGCTGTGGATTTCCACCAGCTTCACCCATTCCGTGTCTTTTGGCGGGCGGTTTGTAATCGCCTGATTCGCGACGAGTTCAATAGTGCCACTCGATGAGCCGCGGAGCTCGCATCGAACAGACTTGCTATACAGGTTGCCGGGCCCTGCGTTGTAGTCGCGGGCAGTTTTATCCCAATCAATCAGGGCCTGCGCAAACCAGGTTCCAGAAGCCAGGCGGTCCAAAGGACCTGGAAAAGCCAGGGCATCAGGCGCCGTGAACTTGTCAGGGCTAAACACCACTGTTTTGCCAGCGGCCAGATTCGTCACCTCGATCGCGTAGACCGGCTGAAGATCAAAAAAGCCTCCGCCAAAACGCGGCTCGGCACCGGCGTTTTTGGACAGGAAGAGCAACACGCGGCCAGTCACCGGGTTTGTCCGAACACTGGCTGGAAAGCTAACCTCAAAACGCAACGGGCCATTTGTTTTCGGCGAGGTTGGTGGTGCCTGGAGCGTTTTCGCGGTTTGCCTGAGTGGATGGGCGCATCCTAAGCCAAGAGCAGCCAGCGACAGACAAAAGGATATCTGGGAAAGCCATAGCCTCAGATTAGGGCTTATAAGCGGCGTCATGCGGGAAAGATGGCAAATCATTCACCGGAAGGCTACCGGTGAATGCACGAGCATCTTAAAATCGTTGGCAAGCGCACGAAATGGCTTGGCGGGCTCAACAGCACCGATCCAATAAAATGTTTCAACGCCCCGATGGATCACAAGTGATCCATCGGGGGCATTTCGCCCACCGTTACTGTGCCGGGCTGACGATGCGGTAGAACTTCGTGGTTCCGTTCGCGGCGTTATCCGTAACGGGGAAATCTCCCGTTGAACCTTGAGCAGGCACGTTCTGAACCGTGCTCCAGGTT
>JAQGOV010000024.1 GCA_028293425.1 Verrucomicrobiales bacterium | reverse complement strand
ACAGCCGCCAGGAAAAACGCGTGCAGCAAAACAAACAACCCTGCCATTGAGGCAATCGTCATGACCAGGAACATCGCGCTGGTAACGGGGTTTCGGCTGAACGGATTGGCAATGACCAGGAACCCGCAAAGAAGCGTCAGTCCGGCGAATATATAAAAAAGGATATCCTGCATCTTAAGGCTTCATTCCTTGCTCGAGGGCTTCCTCGGCTTTGTGTTCCCATTTGCGAATTTTATCCTGGTGAACCCCACCGAGCGAAAGGAGCTTCTCCTTGTCATAGACCATTTCTTTGCGGCTCAGCCCGGTCAAAGAATAATCCTTCATCAGGAAGATCGCCTCCTCCGGGCACACCTCCTGGCAGAAGCCGCAGAAGATGCAACGGAGCATGTCGATTTCGAAGGCCTTGGGTGATTTCTCAACATTGCCAACCTCCGGAGCCCCCCCGGGACCCGGCGGTGTGATTCGGATCGCCTTCGGCGGACATACGAATTCGCAAAGCTGGCAGGAGACACACTTGGTGCGCCCCTCCGGATTTTTGACCAGGTATGGCGCGCCGCGATATCCGGGTGGAACAGCCCACTTCTGTTCCGGATACTGCATGGTGATGTTCTTCTTGAGAAAGTGACTCAAGGTGACTTTGAACCCGCCGAGCAAGGCGGGAACATAAAGTCTCTCCCAGAAGCTTAATTTTTCGCGTTTAACGATCATGGCAAGCTCATTTCGTAATCAGCCAGAGAACCACCGCTGTGATCAGGATGTTAGCAAGAGCGAGCGGAATGAACCGGCGCCAACCCAAATCCATTAACTGGTCATACCGGAAACGCGGAAACATCCAGCGCACCCAGATAAAAATGACCATGAAGAAAAGCATCTTGCCGATGAAAATGCCGATGTGCAGGAGCCCAGCGCCAATGCTGTTGGCAGGCTCCGAAAACCACGGCAAAGTCCAACCGCCGAGGAACAACGTCACCATCATCGCTGAGGAGGCAATCATGTTGGCGTATTCCCCAAGAAAGAAGAGCGCGAATTTCATCGAGCTATACTCGGTGTGATATCCCCCCACCAACTCCGATTCGGATTCGGGAAGATCAAACGGCAAGCGGTTGGTTTCCGCAAACGCGGAAATCAGGAAAATGATGAACGAAAGCGGCGCATAAAAGATCAGCCAGCCATGGTGTGCCTGGTACTCAATCACCTTGCTTAAATTCAGATCACCGACGATCAGGAAGAGAGGAACCACGGACATGCCCATGGAGATCTCATATGAAATCATTTGGGCGCTGGAGCGAATACCGCCGAGGAACGGATACTTTGAATTGGAAGCATAACCCGCGAGGACAATTCCATACACACCGAGCGAAATAATCCCGAACGTGTAAAGGATGCCTACGTTCAGATCCGCAATGACCATCTTTTCCGAGCCGAGCTGGGAGCCGAACGGAATCACCGCAATGGTCAGCAGCGCCGGCACCATGGCGATAGCGGGGGCAAGCCAGAAGTAGGCCTTGCGAACGCTGAAAGGAGTATAGTCCTCTTTCAAAATAAATTTCAGACCATCCGCGAGCGGCTGAAAAATACCCCAGCTAACGAGCCACGGGCCAATGACGGGTATGGCCAGAACCCAGGGCGGAGCTGTCCGATTAGGGCCAACCCGGTCTTGAATGAAAGCGGAAATCTTGCGCTCGGCCAAAACCGCGTAAGCCACCATCGGCAGCACCGCGAGGAAGATCACGCAGACAATCTTGATTAGGCTATAAAGGATAGACTGGTCCATTTTTCAGCAAATTAAATCGGGACAGCCGAACCGGTGTCGCCGAGGCCCGCCCAAGTGAGCCCCGCGAAAGCGGGAACTTCCTGGGCCATTTGGTTGAACAATCCCTCGATGGTCGCGAAACCGTTTTGACCGGTCACATTGTAAACGAGTTCATGGAGGAATTCCCATTCGGCGCGAGCGTCACCTCGAGGCTCCACCGCTTTCATAAACTTCTGCACCCGGCCTTTGATGTTCGTAAAGCTGCCGCGCTTTTCAGCGTGTGCGCAGCCAGGCAAAAGGTAATGAGCGAGCTCGGTCGTCTGGTTTCGAAGAATGTCGCTCACAATCAGCGCATCCAGCTTGCCCAGCAGGTCCGCTCCAATGCCGTGCTTTGTCACGTCCTCACCAAAAACAATCAGCGTCTTGATCGAGCCCTTGCGAATGCCATCCGCAATCTTCGCCAGGTTCGAGCCCATTTGCGGCGGGGCAATTCCAATCAGCTTTGCTCCGTTGCTGTTCGGATTGCGATCCGGATTGAGCAGGATTTTGTCCCCTTCGCCCACCCGGGGGACCGAATCGGTCACGGCACTTAACTTTTTTGCCAGCTTGCCCAAAAGGTAAAGCTCTTCGTTGGTCTGTCGGGCAGAAGCCACCAGCGCCACTGACCCCACGGGAGCCTTGGCGAGAACGTCAGAGATTTCGCCGAGGACGGTGTTCCAAGCGGTCATGCCCGACTTGCGGCTTTTCACTTCCCGAAGCCGATCTTCGCGTTGGATCCATTTGTAATTCAGGCGGCCGTAATCGCACATCCAGGAGGAATTCACGCCATCGTTTTCACGTGGCTCGTAGCGATGAATTATGCTCTCACGCGATCCAATCACGATATTGCAACCCGTTCCGCAACTGGTGCAGACGCTCTTGGTTTCCTTCAGGAACCAGGCGCGCATCTTGAAACGGAAATCTTTGGAGGTCAGTGCGCCGACCGGACAGATATCCACCGTGTTCAGCGTGTAGTTGTTGTCGAACGCTTTTCCGGGGAAAGCCGTAATCGTGTTGTAACTGCCGCGATTCACAATGCCGAGAGCGTCGTCGCCCACGATATCCTTGGTGAAACGAATACACCGCGTGCAAAGGATGCAGCGCTCGTCATCCAGCACGATCCTGGGCCCGAGATCCACCCGCTTGGGCTTATGGACTTTCGGCTCCACGAATCGGCTCTTGGATTGGCCGTATTCCACTGAATATTCCTGCAGCTTGCATTCGCCGGCCTGGTCGCAAATCGGGCAGTCGAGCGGATGATTGATCAGCAGAAATTCGAGCACCCCTTCCCTCATCTGCTTCACACCAGGCGTCGTAGTGTAGATTTCCATTCCCGGGGAAACCGGAGTGGCGCAGGCGATCGCCGGCCGTGGAGACTTGGCGATCTTGGGCGTCCCATCCGGGTTCATGATCGGCTTGCGATCAGGCCCCATGGCAGGAGTGCCAAATTCCACCAGGCACATGCGGCAGTTACCGGCGACCGGCAGCTTCGGGTGATAGCAATAATGCGGAACATCGATCTTCGCCTGCGCACATGCCTGAATCATGGTCGTGGGAATTGGCTTGCCCGTGAGCGGGTCCGGCGTCGTTTTCGGAACCTGGACCGTTTGGCCATCCACCTTCACCGGGATGGTTTCCACGACTGGCGGCGCAGCAGGCTTATTTTCGGTTGTCGCAACGTTCGACATACTAAATCAATGAGATTGCGGGCTGGCGGCAATTTTGACGGATTCGGAAGGACCAGCGCCGACCGTGGAAGCAGCGCGACGGTCTTCGTCCGCTTTGCCCTTGGCCACGAACTCGTCCTTAAATTTGCCCACGAAGCTTTGCACCGGCCAGGAACAGGCTTCGCCAAAGGCACAGATGGTCCGGCCACCCGGAATATTGTCCGCGATTTTCAAAAGGTAATCCGCATCGATCGTGCGGCCCTGGCCATGCGTCATGCGATGCAGCGTCTTGGACATCCAGAGCGAACCTTCGCGGCAGGGCGTGCATTGGCCGCAGCTCTCGTGAGCGTAAAACTCGGAAAGGTTCGCCAGCGCCTCCACAATGTCCACCGAGTCATCCATTACAATAATCGCGCCCGACCCGGACATCGAACCCGCGCCCATCAAGGAATCGAAATCATAAGGCAAGTCGAGCATATCGACTTCCTGTTCGATATCCTTGCCATCAGGTCCCTTTTTCTTGAGCTTAAACTTTTCGCCCGCTTTAAAAACTTTGGCCGAACTGCCACCAGGAATGACCGCCTTGAGCTTCCGTCCATCGCGCAAACCGCTACCGAAATTTTCGTGAAAAATAAGCTCTCCGATGGTTGC
>JAQGOV010000010.1 GCA_028293425.1 Verrucomicrobiales bacterium | reverse complement strand
AACCTGGCAAGGCCCACGCGGGCGGGATGGCAGTTTCATTTGGCATGGATTGGAGCGAGGCGCGGACATGTTCGCCTACGCCGGGACGGGCGGTTCACCGTTGCAAGGAAAGCCGTTCAGCATCTCGCTAGAATATTGGATCTACTACCTCGCGCAAGATGCCAAGTGGGACTGGAGCACCATTACTTACGATGGCTTCGAACAGCTCTGGACCAAATCGGTGGAGCAATATGGCCCGGTCCTGGGCACGGACAATCCCGACCTGACGCGTTTCCGCAATCATGGAGGCAAACTCATCATCAGTCACGGTCTGGCCGACCAACTCATTCCGGCCGCGGGCACCATCGAATATTACAAACGGGTTCAACAACTCATGGGAGAGAAGAAGACCGCCGAATTCGCCCGCCTGTTCCTGGCGCCCGGTGTTGATCATGGCTTCCGCGGCCCGGGAGCCACGCCCACTGGAGTTAACGAAGCCATTCTTCGCTGGGTCGAACAAGGCAAAGCCCCGGACAAGCTGATTGCCGAAAAGCGCGATGAACACGGCAAAATCATCCGGACGCGGCCGCTCTTCCCGTTCCCCCAAGTCGCTAAATTCAAGGGCAGTGGCAGCACCGATGACGCGGCGAGTTTCGTCGGCAAGACCCCGCGTAAGTAGGTATCCGATGCACATTTGGCCGCCCTGGCCATAGAGCACAATTGTGTGCTCCACTCCAAGGACGCAGTTTTTTGCCCGATTCAAGGGTTTGAATTGGCAAAACCCGATAGAGGCGAGCTGATCCTTTGGCTTGGGCTTTTTTATTCGGTTTTAAAGGTTCCGCTCCACTCGCCCTTTGCAGGGTGGGTGCGATGCATTTCAGCGCCGGTCGGGGTAACTGATCGCCAGCGAGTGTTCGACAGGTCGCCCCTTGTCATTTAAGATCCTCTCTACGCTGCATGAAGGACAGGCATTTAACGACCAACCGGAAACACGGTGTTAGAGGGAATTCTTAGTGGAACCTGACTCAAAGAATTCACCCTCCAATGAGCTTGTGCCATCCGGCGATATGGCACCGCCTTCGCTGCCGAGCGTTCCACCGCTTCCGCCCGTGCCTCCGTTGGTTCGTGGCCGCAAGTCTCCATCGGCTGGAGCAGGCCTGTCCACTCTCTTAAGCGTGGGATTGGCCTTATTCCTGGTCGATGCATTCCTTTCGTTCGCAGATGACACGTTCATCGCGCTTTTTGATCTCCATGGCCTGACGAGCCTCCGTGGACTGGTGAGCTTTCTTACGCTGCTGGTGGCTTTGTTGATCTACGTGCTCATGGCCTTCCTGCCAAGCATTCCCAAGCGTTTGTTTCTTCCGCTGACAATTTTTCCAGTGGGCGTTATTCTCGGTATTATTCCTTTTCTGATCTATTGTTACGATCGGATCCGGTGGATAGCCTGGGCCTTTTCTTTCTGCCAGGTTCTTTTGGGCATTGGCATTCTTTACTGGGTTCAAAGCGGGTGGAAGCTCCAATGGCCGCTCGTGCCTGAGAAATTGCTCTGTTCCGCGGGCTTCCGTTGGCGGAATTTTTTTAAGTTTCTATTGATGAACCTGCTGATTCTGGGACCGGCAATCATGGTTTATATAGGTGTTTGCGCGGGCCTTGCGGTGGATCATTTCAGTGATGGGTTCCTGTCATTGCGACCAGCGGGTTTGACGGTTCGGGTTAAGAAGTATGTTCGGGCCGACGGCCACACCATCCACCTGATTCCAATGATTCATATTGGCGACTCGCAGTTTTACCGAAAGCTCTCGGCGTCGTTTCCGACCAACTCGATCACCCTCATGGAAGGTGTGACGGATGAAAAGGAACTCCTGACTAACCGGATCTCCTACAAAGTGGTTGCTTCACAACTCGGGTTGGCCGAACAACAGAACGTCTTCAAGCCTCAGGGCCAGGTTATCCGCGCGGATGTGGACATTGCCGAATTCAACACCAACACGATTAATCTCCTGAACCTGGTCATGCGTGTACATGCTGGTGGCCGTCTGGACCCGGCGACAATCGCGACCCTTATGCGACCTCCCCCGCCGGGTTTTGAAAAGGAACTGTTCGATGACTTGCTCAGGAAACGAAACCGTCATTTGCTCGGTGCAATTCAGGCCCGGCTTGCGGATTCTAAAACCATTATGGTGCCCTGGGGTGCCGCGCACATGCCGGAAATTGCGCGTGAAATTGGAAAATCGGGCTTCCACATGGCTGAAACGAAAGAATACATGGCGATCCGATTCGGCTCCTCGAGCAAAGCTCGCAACGATGCTGAAGAGGACGGTAAAGCAAAAGCGCCGAAGTGACTTGCACGCCGATTGACGATGAGGCCAATCGAAGGAAGGAACCGCTCCTTTCCGCGAATTTCACTGGTGGCTGCCTGCCCGCGCAATGAACTTGCGCAGCCGTGCCGCAGCCACGAAAGCCAAAGAAGCCACGCACAAGCCGACCAGCACCATCCGCAGGTACGCGGCGATGTGGAAAGAGATCCCGAGGCCGGTCGCGAGCGCCACATAGGCCGCCACACAGACGGGACACTTGGGGATGAGCGCCAGCGTAATACTCGGAAGGACCCAGCCGGCGATTTCCCCGCTGCGGCGCAGGCGAGTCACGGGCTGACGAGTGTTATCGCCAGCCCGAGGTTTGATCCAACAGCAGTGGTGCGCGTTCACGTGTTCGACTTCGCGGAGGCACAGCCGCAGGTCACAGACGCGGTCTCTGGCCAATAGGGTTTATTCGCGTCGGCAAACTGGTTGGTGTTATAACGATCATGGTACCGGACCCACTCCATGGCAAATTTCAAGTCATCTTCGTCTCGGCCTTTGGGGACCATGTCCAAAATTCGGTAAGTACCCAAGAGCAGGTCGAGACCCCGGCCATAGGAGGAATAGGTATGGAAGACATCGCCGACCGCGTCCTTGTAGAACACACTGATGCCCGGCGCTTCCGCGCTCGGAAACTCCTGCATGGTGTAGTTGTAGTTTACCTTGCCCTGCGCCCGCTCCTCCTCGGTGAATGACACGTGGAAATCAGCATTAAAATCGCCGCCTTGGGACGACACCCAGTTGAAGTGCCAGCCCATCCGCTTCTTGAATCCCTCTATTTTGGCCAGCGGCGCCCTTGAGACCGCCACCAGCATGACATCGCGAGCTGCCAGGTGCGGGAGTGCGCCGTCGAGATGGTCGGAGACAAACGAGCAGCTTGGGCAGCCCTCCTGCCAATCCGGCCCAAACATGAAGTGGTAGACAACCAGTTGGCTGCGGCCAGCGAATAGATCCGCAATTGTTGCCTTGCCGCCCGGTGTATTGAAAACATAATTCTTTTGGACCTTCACCCAAGGCAGTTTGCGCCGTTCGGCGCTCAATTGGTCCAATAGCCGGGTGGATTCTTTCTCCTTTTTTAGCAGCTCCTTGCGGGCTGAGATCCATTCCCCTTGCGATACGATGTTGTGTTCTCGTATCAAACTTTGCGGTTCAGATGCTTTTGCAGTTGTGCTCATAATTACTTTTCGTTATTGGCTCGATCCTCGACGAACTTGGCCAAGCTTTCCACAGCAGCGCTCCAACCCCGCACGTGATTATCCCGGCTCTCCACGGAGGCAAACCGGCTGTGGGTGAGCACGAACTCCGTCTGCTCGCCCCGCTTAAGAAACTCCACAGTCATCAAAGACGTCTTCCCCTCTACCTCCCCGAACTCCGCGCCGCTTCCATCCTTCTCCCAATCCCACGTGTAAACCAGCCGCTCCGGCGCCTTCACCTCACGGAACTCCCCCACTCCCGTGAAAAACTCCCCGTCTGGATTCTTCATTTGGATGCGAAACTTCCCGCCCACCCGCAAGTCCATGCTCACCATCGGAACCACCATCCCCGGTTCGGGACGCATCCAATGCTGAATATGTTCGGGGGATGTCCACGCCTTGAACGCCAGCTCCGGCGGAGCATTCAGCATCCGCTTTATAATCAACGTCGCATCATCCGGTTTTTGCACTTCATTTTTTATCATGATCATGTTTGCTTTCTTTCGTTTGTAGGTCGTCCAAATATTTCTCGAACTGATCGAGATTCCCTTCCCAGAATTTCCGGTAACGGTCGAGCCATGCCTGCGCCTCTCGCATCGGCTTCGCCTCCAGCGTCAGCGAATGCACCCGCCCATCGCGCCGCCGTTTCACCAATCCCGCCTTCTCCAAAACGATCAAATGCTTCGAGACCGCCGCCAAGGACATCGCATGTGGCTTCGCCAAATCCGTGACACACTCCTCGCCTTTGGTTAATTGCGCCAAAATCCGCCGACGCGTCGGATCCGCCAGCGCCCCAAACACCCGGTCCAATATCCTTGAACTATATTCAACCATATGGTTGAATGTAAAACAAAAAGAAACAAACGCAAAACAAATCGAACATTGATGCGGAATGGTTGTTCAGAGGCTGTCTTCCGCTCTTCACCCTACTCTCCTTTGAGTTCTATGTGCTCTTTGCCGTCAGCAGGTAACTCCCAGCGGAATTAGGACCTACCAGACTTCCACTGGGCCCTTGGGCACCGGGATTTGACTGCGTTGCGCTACACCGGGTTCTTGCATGAAAGAGGCAACCATGGGCGGAGGGCGGTAGCTCGGTTTCAGTTGGCCGTGTTCGTCGAGGAACTGCTGACGCCAGTTCAGGTAACTGTCCAGAATGGCATGAAACTCGGCTCGGTTCGCGACCTGCACAACTCTTTTATTGAACTCGTTGGCTGGTCCAAAGCGCTTTGAATACCAAGGCGCCACTTTTCGAAACATGCGGCAGCCCAGCACTTCCCCAAAGACCTCAACCATTAAATCGAGGTGCCGGCACATCACCTTGACTCGTTCCTCAAAGGCCGGGTCCGGTGGCAAAACGCCTGTTTCTAAAAACTCCAGGGTATGCAGGAAAATCCACGGATTATAAAATGCTCCTCGTCCCACGCTTACCCCGGTGCAGCCGGTATCTTGCAACATCATCCGGGCAGCTTCAGGAGTCGTGACGTCGCCATTGCCGACAATCGGAATGCTTTTGACAGCTTCCACCACTTTTCGAATGCCGCTTAAATTGACGGTGCCGCTGAAGCCCTGCTCACGCGTCCGTCCATGCACAAAGATGGCAGCGACTCCGACATCTTCCAAAGCTCGGGCCAAGTCTGGCGCAGTAATATTTTGATCGTCCCAGCCGAGCCTCATCTTGGCCGTGATGGGGATCTTGACTGCATCGACCATGCCTTTGACCAATTTCGCCGTTTTGTCCATTTCGGTCATCATGGCCGAGCCACCGCCCACGCGGCAGACCTTCTTAACAGGGCAGCCCATGTTGATATCGACGGAGGAAATTCCGATGGACTCCAGATAGATGGCCGCATCCCGCATCTCTTCTGGAATGGAACCGAAGAGTTGCACCGCAAGCGGACGGTCCTGGGGGCAGGTCTCAATAAGCTTGAAAGCCTTGGGATTTTTCTCTAGCAAGGACCGGGCGTTTACCAAGTCCGTCGTAGCGAGGTCCAAGCCTCCAACTTCACGCAAGGTGAGCCGAAAAGGCAGGTTGGTATAACCTGCCAGGGGCGAAAGAAAGAGATTGGATTTCAGCTCTAGGGACCCGATCCGCATGGGGTGATATTAGCCCAAGATTCATCTGTTTGACAGCGTCGTTTTCGATCGCTTTCACCTTTTCGCTTGCGAAATGGAGGGCTCAATGGAAGATCGAGGCGGGAAAGCGCCTGATGCAAAGCCAACATTTGAGCGGGTGAATGAGAACTTGTTAATATGAATGGACCCGTCGCCGTGCCTGCTCCGCTTTCCTTGCTCGTCAAGGTCAACGCCACCTCCATGTGGCGGCGGCTCAGGGCGCTTAAAAGCCAGTCCCGGCTGCTCACCTCTATTATTGCCCTCTTCATACCGGGCTACCTGGTACTGGCTTTCTGGTTGTTTTTTAAGGGTCTTAAATTCGTTTATCGTTTTCCGGGAATGGGGACATTGCTGATGGAGCGCCTGCTATTTCTGCTGTTTGCCTTTCTATTCGTGCTGCTTTTGCTGAGCAACCTAGTGATCGGATACACCAACCTCTTTCGCAACCGCGAAACGACATTCCTGCTCACCTTGCCGATTTCGCGGGACATAATCTTCCGCTGGAAGTTCATTGAAAGCACGCTCCTGGCTTCGTGGGCCTTTGTCTTCCTGATCGCGCCGCTGCTAGGGGCGTTTGGCCTTTGCCAGCACGTTCCGTGGCATTTCTACCTGGTGACCCCGCTGCTGGTTGCGTTGTTCATCGTACTGCCGGGTATCGCGGGCTCGTTCGTGGCGATCCATGTGGCTCGCTACCTTGACCGTCGTTTGTTCCAGGTGGTTGCCCTGGTGCTTATGGGCGCGATGGTGACCGGCGCTGCTTTCTGGTTTAAGCCGGAGATGGCGGATAATGGCTCGGACACGCGCGTTTATGACGTGCTGGATCGCATGCTCACCCGCACGAACTTCGCCCAGTATCCATTACTGCCGAGCTATTGGCTTTCTTCGAGCGTCCTGCAATGGGCAGAGGGAGCGGTGCTGGAGGCTGGATTTTTCATCCTGGTGTTGCTGAGCCATGTTTTGTTCTTCGGACTGATTTCGTTTACCCGCTGGGGAACACTTTTTTACGACGCAACCTCCGCTGTGCACAGCCGCGCGAGTGTGTTTGGGCGATGGCAGTGGTTTCGGGACTTATCCGAGAAGCGCACCCAAACAGCCTTTGCGAAGGGGCGGCTCGAGCGAATTGCTGACTTCATTCCGGGCCTGGAACCGGAGGTACGGGCGCTGGTGGTGAAAGATACCCGGATGTTTTGGCGCGACACCACCCAATGGGCGCAGTCCATTGTGCTGTTCGGGTTACTTGGAGTTTACATTTTCAACCTGCGCCACTTCTCGCAGCAGCTTACGAATCCATTCTGGATCCACCTGGTTGCCTATTTGAACCTGGGCGCATGCTCGCTGAATCTGGCCACGCTGACTACTCGCTTTGTTTATCCCCAATTTTCCCTGGAAGGCAAACGCATCTGGATTGTGGGCCTGGCCCCGCTGGGCATGGTCCGAATTGTTGTGATCAAGTACTGGCTTTCCACCTCAACCTCGCTGGTGGTGACCGTGGGCCTGATCACAATGTCTTGTTACATGCTTAAAATGAGCATCGACCGTACGTTCCTTTTTACAGTCGCCGTGGGAATTATGACGCTGACACTGAATGGGCTAGCGATGGGTTTAGGTGTGCTTTATCCCAATTTTAAAGAAGAAAATCCAAGCAAGATCGTGAGTGGCTTCGGTGGAACTTTCTGCCTGGTACTGAGCTTCCTTTATATCCTAGGTTCCGTGGTCTTGCTGGCCCTAGCTGCGCCCTGGTCCAATTTGACTCCCACTTCGCAGGGAATTTGCCTGGGTGGCTTTGCAGGATTATCGCTGTTGCTGGGATGGGCTCCCATGGTTCTGGCGCTCCGGCGGGTGAAACGGATTGAGATTTGAACTACTGGCAGCCGCAATCACGTTAGACTCGGCTTTGGCAGGCTGTCGGGGTTGCGTTCCGCTGAGTCCCGGAACTTGCGCAAACCCTGCTGGATGGTTTGCAGGGTTCGGCGTGTATAACCGTAGCTGCGCTGGTCGAAATAAATCTGGGCGTCAGTGAGGGCAGCATAGAGACGCGATACTTCGGCGGGCTCGATGCCCTCGCCAATGAGCTCTTGTAATTCCTGAAAGGTTGCTGCCATTTTCCGTTGCAGGCTGTTGGTTCCGTTCGCCTCGAACCATTGCACCAAACGCCCCAGCCAGGAACCGACCACCACCACTGCCACCCCCCCGACTACAACGGACATGATTTTCCAGAGAGCAAAGGAGACACGATAATCGCCTGCCGTAAAAACAAACAAGCCGGGCAAAGGCACCACAAAAAACCAGAGCAAGGTGAAGAGCGAGAGCACAAAAGAACGGCTTAGTTCGGAGATGATCCGGCTTTGACCAAGAGGCGTATGACTCGGCCCGCTCAGCTTCGGTTCGATTTTATTATTGGCAAATTCCATGGCAGGCACGAGCTGCTCGGCGGTAAAACCATCCTTAAGCAGGACGGATTGCAGTTTTTTCAGATCTCCGCCGCAGTTCCGCAACATCGTCCATACGGACATGCCCGGCGCACGGGGCAGCATGCGGGCAAGTTTTTCGCATAAGCGTTCCACCTCTGCCCGATATCTCGAATACCGCAAACACCGGGCCAGGAGCACTCCGAACACGAGGATCAGCAACCCCAGTCCGACCAATTTCTCTTTAGTGCCTCCGTCCAACAACATGGAAACTGTGGTGTAGAAACAAAGGGTGCTCGCCCAGCCGAGCACTTTGGGAAACACGGACCAAACCCCAATGGGTTTGCCCACCTTGGGCTTGAGCAAGAAGGGGCCAGCCAGCGTGCTGACACTGAAGAGAAGCGATGGCAACAGGAGCAGCACGTTCAGCATGTCCAGATAGGTCAACGCGACGAGATTCATGATCAGGGATAAAAGCCCAAAGCCCCAAATCATGGTTCTTAAATTGATGAAGCTGGAATAAGTATCCAGGGGACGATCCTCGCGCGGCCCAGCCGTTGAACGAAAAGCCATGTTCACGCCTTGAGCATCCTCAGGGGAAGCCCCGGACACAGTGAATTCAAGGGTTTGGCGAACGATTTGCCCCAGCGCATGAAAAACGAGCTGAGGGCCAAACAGGAGCATGTCGCGCAAGCGAGTATAAAGCCAGCGGCTCAATCCGACCATGAAGCCACCCATCAAGAAGCCGCCGAGCACAACTGCTGGAGCGACGGGCCGCAAAGATTCCATCGTGAAGGAGAGTAGCGCGGCACAAGCCGCTGCCAAAACCGCGGTGACTCTTTGGAAACCGGAGCTCTCAAGATAAGTATTGAGCCCGTGTACCGTGAGGATTTGGTTCATGATGAACCCAAAATTCCACAACACGATTAGGATCTGCACAAACGGAGTTAGATCGAGCAGAATGGCAAGCGGCATCAACAGAATGTTCAGCAGCGCGAACGGCGCGCTCAGGAAAAACCGCCCGCTGTTCGACCGGACTTCCTTAGCGAAAACCGAAGCCGGTCCGAAGTCGTTAATCCGCTGCATCAGCGGATCATGCATCATTTGGAGATATCCTCCCGACCAGCGCGGGAAAGAGGCAAGCCACTCAGCATGGCTCCACGTTTCGCGAATCTTATGCCAAATGGCCTTTGAAACCAGAAACTTAACCCGGTGACCCAAAGCGATCGCATTATGCGCTGCCTGCGACACTGCCCAGGTGTCCTCCGAAATTCCAACCGCATGCGGCGTGAACCCAATGAGGCCCTCGCACCGCATCTGAAATGTGGAGCCGCGCTGCATCCGGGAGGTGAGCGGCATTTTCAGGGTTTGTGCGTTCATCATGGCGCGCTGCACGCGGCCATAAAACACGCCGAGCAAATTGCCCCAGCCAGTGCCCACAGCTTCGCTGGCTGTTCCGCCCAGGAAACCCATCAATCCTTTTAGATAGGAGCGATGGCCTTCCTCAACCATTTGGGAGCCCTGGCCCATGCTGGTGAGCGTGTTTGTGGTGCTTCGACCAGGGATGATAATCACCACGTCTGGATCCGAAAGAGCGAGCTTCAGATCAACCATCAGCGCATCCAGATCGTGGACGGTTGCATTTCGATCCAGCAGGAGCATGGAGGTAAGGCCCATCGTTTCTTCAGGCACCAAATCCATGCCTGTTAAACCACCGGCCTTGAAGCCAAACGGTGTCCAGTTCTGGAGGCTGTAGGCTCGAGCCCCGGGCGCCAGGGCACAGAGCAGCCTTGCCAATTTGTTTCTGTGGCCAAGTTCTCCAGAATCGTAGTCGGATTGCGAAGGCCGGTTGTTATCGTTGTTGTCGTATTTATTTTGGACAAGGTAGAACGCCGTTTGCCCGGCCAGTCCTTCCACCTGAAGTCTCGTGGCGATATCCACCAGGTTTATCGCGGTATCCTGCGAGTGACCAGCCGTGGACATCATGCTGACCAGCCAGCGGCGCAAGTGCCAAGCCGTCAGAAGCCGTTTCTCTTGGTCTTCGCTCTGCACCGAGATCGACAGCCCCAGCATTGGATCCAATGCCGGGCTTTTATCTTCCACCTGGAGCTGGACAGGATGCCATAATGTCACCCCTGCGGCCTGCTCCATGCGATAAAGCTCCGCGAACGATTCGCGCACCGTATTGTCATCCGCCTTTCCTGGCAGCCCGCCCAATACCCGCGTGACCTTTGAGCCAAGCCGATCTCGCAAGGTGGTCCATCGGGTCATCTGCAGCTCAGGTGTGAGCTTGCGGGATTAAAGGTCGTCTCCAATCATGTAAACGACTCCAAGAGT
>JAQGOV010000641.1 GCA_028293425.1 Verrucomicrobiales bacterium | reverse complement strand
CGGCGTTTGTCCGGAATTGTGGAGCAACCACGGACTTTAGTGCCCAGGTGGATCTTCGGAAGGCTGGCAGCACCATGGGAAAAGAGGGGAACGTTTACCGGGGCTACAGTTCGCCCGACATCGAACTTGCCTGGGTGTCGCCCACGCATCTCGTGATTACCTCCGGATGCCTGGAGGTTAAATATTATGTCAGCAACCTGCACGGGATCATGATCGAACGATTTCCAAGGAAATAGAGCTCACCCGCCAGCCACGATTTTCACAATCTCCAGTCGATCGCCTGCTTTAAGTTGTCGCTGCGGGAACTCCGATGGCGCCACCGCTTCGCCATTGTGTTCCACCACCACGCTGCGCGGCAGCAATTCCTGCGCGAGCAGAAACGCTTCGAGAGAGCAGGGGACCTCGCAAGCAATCGATTGGCCGTTGGCGATGACGAAATCTTCTTTCACGTAACGGATGGTTCTCCCGCTTCCCTTCTCCTGACCCTTCTCCCATTCCTTCTCCTGGGGGAGAAGGTGGCGAAGCCGGATGAGGGTGGAACTGTCCCTTTCCCATGCCCCCTGCGGGAGAAGGTGGCGAAGCCATGTCCCTCGCCCGTGGGCACGGGAGAGGGTGGCAACGCCGGGTGAGGGGTTGTGGGATGAATCTGATCCTGGTGGTGAGGGGGAGCAGGGCATCCGATTAGATTCGTCGTCATGTTTTGCATCTAAACGCCGCTGCAAGTATTTGTGAGATGACTTGGAGTAAGCGCCGCATCCCAGTCCTTCCAAACCGGCTCGTAGCCGAGCTGCCGAAGCAACTCCGCAATCTCCTGCGGCGAACGGTCGTCAGCGATCTCGAACTGACCCGTCGCATTCGATGCCCATTCGCTGGAACCTGCGGCCAATTCCACGATGCGCCCGCGCTCGGTGCGGTGGAGTTTATCGCGTCCGGCCCCGGTGTAACCGCCTGGCTCGGTGTGACTGCCGGCGCTCATCATGGTAACGCCCAGCGGAATCAATCCATCGCGGAGCGGAGCTGGCTCCCGTGTGGAGAGCACCAGGCCCGCGTCGGGCAGAAAGAGACGGAACGCACACATCAACTGCACCAGGTCCCGGTCGGTCATAACGGTGAGCGGCTGAAACTCCCCGGCGCAAGGTCGCAATCGCGGCAGCGACAGAGTGAGCTGGGCCTTCCAGCAATTGCGAAGGAGATACTGCGCGTGCGCCGCCACCGCAATGGCCTCCATGCGCCAATCACTTAAACCGAACAGCGCGCCGATTCCGAGACGGCGGAAGCCCGCATGGTAGGCGCGCTCGGGAGTTTCGAGCCGCCAATCAAAATTGCGCTTCGGTCCCGCGGTGTGGAGGTCAGCGTAAACGGCGCGGTCATACGTCTCCTGGTAAACCACGAGACCCTCCGCCCCAGCCTGGACCATCGGCACATACTCCTCGGTTTCCATCGGGCCGACCTCCAGCGAGATGCTCGGGATCTCCCTGTGCAAAGCGCGCACGCATTCGGCCATGTAACCATTGGAGACAAATTTCGGATGTTCCCCAGCCACGAGGAGCAGGTTGCGAAAGCCCTGTTCCTTCAACGACCGCGCTTCGCGCAGCACGTCATCGATCGAAAGCGTGACACGCAGAATGGGGTTATCCCGCGAGAAGCCGCAATACTTGCAATTATTAATGCACTCATTCGAAAGATAAAGCGGTGCGAAGAGCCGAATCACCTTTCCAAACCGCTGACGAGTGATGGCCTGCGAACGCTGGCAAAGAGCTTCCAGCGATTGCGCGGCGGCAGGAGAAAGGAGCTGTGCAAATTCGCTCAAGCTCAGATTGGCTTTGCCCAAAAGGCCACGAACTGCCGAGTTTTCGCCGCGCTGGGATTGGCTCACCAGCGCTGCAAGAGGCAGTTGATTAAATTCGGAGACAAAGCTCATCGGGCAAACTGTAACAAACCCAAGCCCTTCCACAAGACGAAGCGAATCAGCCTTCGCCAATTCCGCGTCACCACCTCACCCTTTTTCCCTCTCCCCCAAAATTTGGCGGAGAGGGAGACCTGCCTGTCACCTCGTCTCCCCACTTTATCTCTCAGTCGGTCCGTTTCCTCGCCTTCGCACTTTGTCTCTCCCGGGGTCCGGACCAATCCCCATTCAACAATGCGCAATTTCTTGCCTTTTTCGCCCTTTTTGCCCAACTCAACCGTTGACACCCCTCCTTCCTTTGTTAGTCTCGCCGCTCGGTTTTTTGCCGGGTCCCTGTACATTAGATTTTTTGAAACCAATTTATGGCTAAAGCAACGAAATACGTTTATCAGTTCGGAAATAAGAAGGCCGACGGCGATGGCTCCATGAAGCCTCTCCTCGGTGGCAAAGGCGCTAATCTCGCGGAAATGACCCGCATCGGCCTGCCAGTGCCTCCGGGCTTCACCATCACCACGGAAGTCTGCACCTACTTCTACGACCATAAGCGGACCTATCCCAAGGAACTCCAGGCGCAGGTCGAAGCCGGCGTCGCCAACATGGAGAAAATCATGGGCACCAAGTTCGGCAACAAGGCTGGAATGCCCTTGCTGGTGGCCGTTCGCTCCGGCGCGCGGGACTCCATGCCCGGCATGATGGATACGATTTTGAACCTCGGCTTGAACGACGAAACCGTTCTCGCGCTGGTGAATGCCACCAAGAACGAGCGTTTCGCCTGGGATTGCTACCGCCGCTTTATCCAGATGTATGGCGACGTCGTAATGGGCGTGCAAAAGCGCCCCGATGAAGATCACGAGCCGTTTGAAACCGTCATCAGCGACCTGAAGCATGAGCGTCATGGCAATCACGATGCCGAAGACACCGTGTTCACCACCGAGGACTTGAAGGAATTGATCCTGCGCTTCAAGAAGCTCGTCAAAGATCGCACCGGCAAAGCTTTCCCCGTCAGCCCCTGGGACCAATTGAAGGGTGCCGTCAGCGCCGTCTTCGGTTCCTGGATGAACGACCGCGCGATGGTTTATCGCCGCAAATACAACATCCCCAGCGAATGGGGAACGGCCGTGAACGTGCAAGCCATGGTGTTCGGCAACACCGGTGAAGAATCCGGTTCCGGCGTCGCTTTCACCCGCGACCCAGCCTCCGGCGAAAAAGTGTTCTACGGCGAATTCCTGATGAACGCCCAGGGCGAAGACGTCGTCGCCGGCGTGCGCACCCCGGACGCCGTGGCGAAGCTCGCCCAAAAGCAGGCCTCCTCCTACAAGGAACTGGAACGCATCCGCGGCGTGCTCGAGAAGCACTTCAAGGACATGCAGGACTTTGAATTCACGATCCAGGAAGGCAAAGTGTTCATGCTCCAAACCCGCAACGGCAAGCGCACTGGCCTCGCGGCCGTTCGCATCGCCTGCGAAATGGTGAAGGAAAAACTGATCGACTGGGAAACGGCCATCACCCGCGTTCCTGCCGAACAGCTCGAACAAGTGCTGGCGCCGATCTTTGATCGCTCCGCCATCCGCGCCGCCAAGGTCATTGCCCGCGGGTTGCCCGCCGGTCCTGGCGCTGCCACTGGCAAGATTTATTTCAATGCCGAGCGCGCTGTCGAAGCCTCCAACAAGGGCGAAAAAGTGCTGCTGGTCCGCGTCGAAACCTCGCCCGAAGATTTGCGCGGCATGATCGCCGCCGAAGGCATCCTGACCGCTCGTGGTGGTGTGAGTTCTCACGCCGCCCTGGTGGCTCGCCAAATGGGCAAAGTCTGCGTTTGCGGCGCGAGCGCGTTGCAAGTGGATTACGCCAAGAAGACCCTCACGGTCGCTGAAACCGTTTACAAGGAAGGTGATTTCCTTTCCATCGACGGCACCGCCGGTGAAGTGTATGCCGGTGAAGTGAAGACCGCGCCCTCCGAAGTCATCCAGGTGCTCCTGGAAAAGACCCTGAAGGCCAAGGACAGCCCCACTTACCAATACTTCGCCCAGCTCATGCAATGGTGTGCCAAGTCCACCCGCCTCCAGGTTCGCACCAACGCAGATAATCCGGAACAAACCGCCAACGCGGTTGCGTTCGGCGCCACGGGCATCGGCCTTTGCCGCACCGAACACATGTTCTTCGAAGGCAATCGTATCGACGCCATGCGCGAAATGATCCTGGCGGATTCCAAGGACGCCCGCGAAAAAGCGCTGGCCAAGATCCTGCCTTATCAACGCGATGACTTCGCTGGAATGTTCCGCGAGCTGAAAGGCTTCCCGGCCACCATCCGGTTCCTCGACCCGCCCCTGCACGAGTTCCTCCCGCACGACCATGCGTCCCAGAGCGATCTGGCGCAGAAAATTGGCGTGCCCATCGAGAAGATCTCCAAGCGCGTGCATGAACTGCACGAGTTCAACCCGATGCTCGGCTTCCGCGGCTGCCGTCTCGGTATTGGCTACCCGGAAATCTCCGCCATGCAGGCCCGCGCCGTGTTTGAAGCGGTCGCGCAGGTCCAGAAGGAAGGCATCAAGTGCAAGCCTGAGATCATGATCCCGCTCGTCGGATTCAAGCGCGAATTCGATCTCCAGGCCGCCGTCGTGCACGAAGCCGCCAAGCAGGTGCAGAAAGAAACCAAGACCAAGATCAATTACCTGGTCGGCACCATGATCGAAGTGCCTCGCGGCGCTTTGACTGCGAACGAGATTGCTGAAACCGCTGAGTTCTTCAGCTTCGGCACCAACGACCTTACCCAGACCGCTCTCGGCATGAGCCGCGATGACTCTGGCTCGTTCCTCGGCAACTACCAGGAGCTCGAAATCCTGAAGAAGAACCCGTTCGCCACGATCGACCAGACCGGCGTCGGCCAGCTCATGCAGATTGCTGTCGAGAAGGGCCGCCAAACCCGTCCTGACATCAAGCTCGGCATCTGCGGCGAACACGGTGGCGACCCTGACTCGGTGAAGTTCTGCCATCGCATCGGCCTCACCTACGTGAGCTGCTCGCCCTTCCGCGTCCCCGTGGCCCGCCTCGCGGCTGCCCAGGCAGCGATTGCGGACAAGAAGGCCGCCGCCTCCAAAGGTAAAGGCAAAGCCAAAGCCAAGAAGAAGTAAGCTGAATTGCTTTCGCGAAGCCGCTCGATGCAAGTCGGGCGGCTTTTTTGTTGTGCTCATGGGAACGGAGGTAACCGCTAATTAACGCGAATGGGCATAGCCGCAAAAAGGCGCATAGTTCGCAAAAGGGAAGAGACTGCCCCGTTACTTTCCTCCTTCGCCAAGGCTCCAGAAGACAGGCTGCAGCGACTCGGCTGGATGTTACCGCTTACGAGTATCAAAATGTCAAAGACCGGGAATCCCGAAGCTCTTTTCTGGCTCAGAGTGAGGGGCGTTTTGTTTTAGGATGCACCATTTGTGCACTGTGCATTTTGACCGAAGGCGACCCAGGGCGACTTGGGGCGACCCAGGACGACCTGATTCGTTCGTTTTTATAAAAGTCGCCCGGAGTTAGCTTTGTGCCGTCCAAAAACTGAAGGCGACAAAAGGCGACTTTAAGCGACAAAAAGTGACAAAAAGCGACATTCTACATGGTCATTTTGTGAGTTTTTGAAAATGTCGCTTTTTGTCGCCTGCGTTGTTGCTGCGTCGGGTGCAGCTCGCTGCGGCTCCTTCCGGAGGGGCACCTGCTTCCTCCTGGCACCGAGCATGCGGCCAAAATCTCTGGCTGCACCATCTGCTCTTTTTTGTGAGATGACTTCTAGAGCCACCCTATCCTTAACACAGGCTCTCATACAGCCTTTGAGGTTTGTGCTGCTTGCCCGCGTTTTGCCAAGACTTCACGGAAGCTGATGTTATGACCAATGAGGCGTTCGGGACTGATAGGCATGCAATGGATTGGGTGGCGGGCCGCTTGAGTTGTGGGACTTGAGGAGAAGCGGCCTGGTGTTGCACTGTTTTTGCACTGATCTTGCGTTGCCTCGGAAGGCGCGCGATTGGCTACATGGAAACGGGACACAGGAGCCGGAGCCGTGGAGGCTGGCTGGTCCTTCGAGTCCGCCCCCGGCTGGGCGGAGGTGTTTGGCTTTGCAGGGGCAGCGACGACATGCTCCAGGTCCATTGCAGTGTCATTGCAGTTTTCACCCGCGTGTTGAGTCGGCTGCTTGAACGTGGCAGGGACCTCCAAGTCCTTTGTTTGGTGCTGGATAGGAGGGGGGTGCACTTGGTCGGCTTTCAGTTCCCTTTGCACTGCAATTGCAGTCCTTTTGCACTCTGCTTCAGAGGCCTCAATGAACAAGTCGTCGGCAGATGGCTCTTCTGTGGCGGGGTCCAAGGAAATGGATTCCGGCTCCTGCTTTTTCGTTGAGGTGCAGCGAGGCTTGTCGGGAGTGGTGACCTTGATGAGCTCGCGACGGAGCCCATCGGCCAGGGAAAACAGGCGCGCGGTGGACAGGTCTGCCAAGGAACGCTTGTCGAGTTCTTGCTCGACTTGCTCCAGTCGTTGAGCCAGACGACGAGCGCGGAGACCGCGAGTACCGAGAAATTCGTGCTGGAGGTGTTCCAGTAGGACTGTTTCCTCCCAATGGAATTAGCTTTCCAGTTTGTCTCTCCAGTAAAAGAGGGTGCGCTCGGAGACGCTGAGCTCGAAGGCGATGGTGCGATAGCTCGCGCCCTGGGCGCGGAGTTCCACAAAACGTTGTTGTTGGCTAGTCATGTTGGTTGAGGGTTGGAGCGGCAAAAATTTCATAGTGGCGGATTACTTTGGGTTACTTTCGATTACTTCTGATTATTTTGGATTACCATTTTGGCATTTTTAAAAATTGAGATGGGGATTTCGGCAACGGCATGTTTGGCGGTGGCATAAGACTCTGGATGACTTGGGATGACTTTCCATGACATTGGATGACATTTATTTCTGTTTTTCGAAAAGTCATTGAAAGTCATTCGGGTAAGGGATCCGTTGCGCACGTGCGTCCGATGGGGACAGGACAACATTTGAAGTGACTATATTTCTCATGGTTGCGCTTTCGTTCTGTGCGGGCGCACGCCCGATTGCTTGCAGTATACATCAGGATTTTCAGAAAAGGCTCGTCGGGCCAGGGTGACCTTGCCGATACGCGCCGTTGATTGCCGTTCGTCGCTGTTCGATACAGTTTGTGCGCCGATTTTGCTGCGAAATGTTTTTGACAGGTTTGGCGGCTGAGGACCGTAGTTGATCAGGGCTCGGCAGGAGCCTCTCCCTACCGGGATTTGGTTGTACTTTTGGACTTAGGTTCATCGTTTTTAAACCGGTTTTGTACGGGCCCGCACCGGTTTTGCACTGGGCGAGGGTTAGGCCGCTGTGTGCATGTTTTTGATTTTGAATAGCTTCGATAAGTCGTTGTACTTTGTTGTACTTTTTTGTACTAAATTTTGTTTAACCACGGATTTCACGGATGAACACGGATGGGATCCCAATTTGTTCGGAGAAGGAAACAAAGGTAGGCGGACACCCGTAAATGGGAGTTTCGGCAGTGGCATGTTGGGCAATGGCATTTCATTTTGGCCGGGAAAGGCTGAGGGGTGCCTCTCCCCTCTCCGACCCGTAAACCCGTAAGGGGCACTGCAAATATTGGTGATTTTGCATATTTGACCCGTAAACCCATTGTCTTTATTAGGCGAAAGTGGTGTTGGGTTTTCAAACTCTGGCATTTTGTTGCAGCGGGTCTTTTGGTCGGCTGCGTTGTTGCTGCGCTTGGTCAAAGCCCGCAGAGGGGCTATTCCCGCGCTGGCGCCTAGCAGCCGACGCAAAATCTCTCGCTGCAAATGGGCGATGGGTTTTTCGGCAAAGTTCTCTCCACTTATTTTCATTGGCTGCGCCGAGGGATCATGAAAATGATCCCTCCATATATACCCCCGGGACTTTTTCGATTTTTGCGTTCGCGTGAAATTCACGCGATGCAAAATACGCCAGGAAAATTGGCATGGGACTGCTCGGGTCTATTTGTTGATTTGAGCTCTCGTTTGTCTCGCCCTGGCGGGCGCTGCTGCCCAGTAGGGGCAGTTACTTACTTAGACGTTTCAGAAGGCAAAAAATTCAAAAATACTTGGCGTTATTGAGGACTCCAGGGGAGGTTCGGGAGTTAAGGGTCATTGGAAAAGGCTGCTCTGTTTTGCACTGTGCCTTGCACCAGAAGGTGTTTCCAAATACCAGAAGCGGTGTTCGTGGGCCCTTTGACTGCCTGGTCCGTAGTTTCGTCAGTTGCAGCCCGCAAAGGGGATGCGCCTTCATTCACGCCGAGCAGGATAGTAAAAACTCCTCGTTTCGCCATCTGCTCTTATTTGTAAATGACGTCTGCACCTCGCATTATTTTCACTGGGAAAAATGCACCGCGAGAAACTGAAGGCTAAAGGGAGCCTTGCCTTGGGGAATGCGCCTCGCTAACGTCGTCTTCATTGCACCGTTTCCGCCTTGTGAGTTGACCTGAACAACATCTATGACCGTAAATAAATGGACCTTAGGATTGACCGCCGTCACCTGGCTCAGCCTGCCATTGGCTGTGCGGGGCGATGAAAAAGGAAGCCCGACGACGGTTTCCTCAACAGTCTTGAGCGGCTATGTGGATATGTTGCTGCATTCGACTCCTGGTTATGCCGCCGCTGCTCCGCTCACGAATTCAGCAGGGCTGGTGCTTTATTACTCTTTCGATTCATTGACCGGGTCTACCGTGACCGACCTGAGCGGAAATGGAAATCACGGGCTCATTTACGGGGCGCAACACGTCGCCGATGGAAAGACTTTCGGAGCCCTGAACTTTGCGAGCACCGCTACTGATGCTGCTTTTGTCCTAGCGCCGAACAGTGCCTCCCTCGTGTCCATGCAGGGCACGCACGAACTGACATTTGCCGCCTGGATTCAGCCCCGCACCCTCCCTTATGAATTTCCAGTGGTCCTCAGCAAGGGCGGCAATGCATTTCCGGGAGGCTACGAGTTCGCGCTCAACGCCAACGGAGACAATGATCTCATTTTCACAAGCGGGGGGTGTGATGTTTACAGCGTGGGGGCCAATGGCCAATGGATCAACCAGCACCTTAATCAATGGATTCACCTCGCCTTCACTGTTCAATCAACCGGGGCGGCCCAGTTCTTTATTAATGGCCAGCCAACTGGGGACGCTACCCCGATTGGCGTTTGCAACAACGGATTTAACTTTGCGGTGAACAACGACCTCTACATTGGAGCGCCCGATCCCGCTAGCCATCCCAATCGCTCAATTTTTAACGGACTGATGGACGAATTGGCGCTTTTCAATCGCGCCTTGTCTCCCAGTGAAATCCAGGCGCTCTACGAATCCGGCGTCAACGGGGAAGCCCTTCTGGGCGCGCGCAGCCTGCTGGAAAATGTCCTCACCGAATTATTGACACTGCAACGCAACCTGGACGAACGACACGCTCGAAAGCTGAATCAGGCCATCGAAGACCTTTCTCGCGCACTCCGGCCGGGGCTATGGCTCGGCCAAAACCACCTGGCAGGCAAAACCGGTGAGAAGGTTTTCGAGCAAACGGCCAGCGCTATCCGCAAGCTTTGCCACTGGGGAACAAGCTTGGAAGCCGGTTCTGTGGATCCAGGTTTCGTGGACAGAATCCTTTCAGCCAACCGCACACTCGCGTTGGTCGCCATTCAGGACGCAGCCGCTGCGGGGACCTCCGGGAAAAAGCTCAGGAAGGCTGGCAATGAACTGCTGAAATTATTCTCCGGCGGTTCAGGGAGAAAACTACGAAGCCAATCGTTGCCAGTCCCAAGCACGATGGCTCCGGAACGGCGTTGAACTCCACGATATAAGCTCGGACATAGGTTGTGGCAGAATCATTGAGGTCGTTCCAAGTCGCCGCTCCACCGGGCGCATTGTGACCATGAAATTGGAT
>JAQGOV010000628.1 GCA_028293425.1 Verrucomicrobiales bacterium | reverse complement strand
GAGACAGCTTCGCTGAAAAGGGGGTATTTACAGGGAAGAACGTAACCCAGGGCGTCGGGTCGCAGACTCGCCTGTGCCGCTGGGCTAATGAATTTCGCCCCGTTGGGGCTGAGCGGGTGCTCTGGCGCGGAGGCGAAAGGGTTTGTGGGATTTGGAACCTGCGGTTGAAATTTTCCAAGGTCCTCGGCGACCAGGGGACGGTCCTGAAAACGCGTAGCTACATGCAGTCCAACAAGTTACTGAGTCGCAAGAGGCAGCCCAAAAACCTTACAACTCTCTTGGTGCAAAAAACGGAGGCAGAGGTCTAATTTGCACAGTGAGGGAACCTTTCCGAGTCAGTGGTGTTTTAGGAAGCGGCAGGTCCGGTTTTTTGGTCAACCAGCAAACCAAAGGAGAACACATGAAATCGAAGGCACGATGGGCCGTTGCGCTCGCGGGGATTATGGGAGCGTGTTTGGGGACAATCACCAGTCAAGCAGCCAGCAACAGGGAGGCGAACGAAGCTACAGCAATGATGAACAACGCGGCGGAGGAACAGCGCGCGGCTGCCGCAGCACGGGCCAAGGATCCAGCCTGGAAGCCTGCGTGTGCCGAAGCCGGGGTAATTCAGATCGGCAACAGCAAGCAACCTGGAGCGTTGAAGAATTTTTGCCTGAACGCCGAAGGCAACATTCTGGCCTGCGTTGCGCCGGTAGAAACCCGTAAATCTGCGCAGGGACGAAGCACCCAGGGCATCCTCGTTTATTCGCCCGGCGGAAAGTTGCTTAAAACCATGCCTTTGGAAATCAAGCCCGGGGCTATTGCCGTGGGAAAGGACGGCAGCATTTTTGTGGCGGGTGACGGCCGGTTGCTGAAGTTGGATCCGACTGGAAAAGTGTTGGCATCGGCCGCATCGCCGGTGGCTGCGGAGCCGGTTGTTATCGGCGAGGAAGTAGAAGAGATGCTCAAGCAAACCAAACGCCCCATCAAGGAGGAAAAAGCCAGAATGAAGGCCGCTTTGGAACTGCGCCGAGCCGATGTGACCGGGCTGGCAGTGACGGAGCGGGATGTGTTTATGGTGGTGCCCGCACCGAGTGAGTTCACCTATCGCGTTTACCGTTTTGACCAGATGCTGGGCAGCCCCAAGCTCGTGGTGGAGAAGTTGCGCGGTTGCTGCGGGCAGATGGATATCCAGGCGCATGAGGACAAGATGTGGATTCCCCACAACGCCCGACATTCGGTCGAATCGCGTGACCGTGACGGGAATGAACTGTCAAAGTTTGGCAAGGCCGGCCGGGTGAAAGCCCAGGACTTTGGCGGTTGTTGTGAACCCAAGAATATGCGAGTGCTTTCCAATGGTGACGTTCTCGTGGCTGAGTCTGGTCCGCCAACGTGCATCAAGCGCTTTTCCGCCACCGGCAAGTTTCTGGGCGTAGTCGCCGCGGTAGGGGATGCGAAGGGTGATTGCGTGCGCGTGACGGTGGAAATGAGCCAAGACGGGAGCCGGTATTACCTGCTGGATACTACCCGCGATGCCATCCGTATTTTCCAGACGAAATCTTGAGTTACCCGGGAGGTTCCATGAGTCTACGGAAACAGCGCGGCATTTTTCGCCTCGCCTTGATAGCGCTAGTATTCTTCTTGGCGGCGGACAGGGCTCTCGCCAAGCCGGCGAAAGCCGGGCCTGACCCCATCCTCCTGCTGGTGACTGACCCTCTCGCCAAAGAGCTGGCTTGTGCGTGCGTCAAAGGTTACGGGCAGCGGGATTATCGCAAGCTGGCGGCGCGGTTGGAGGCTGCTCTAGGGCAGCGCGTCAGCATTGAGTTTTCCGATGACGTTGCTGAGTCCATGACCACGGCGACCCCCCGGCAGCAGGTAATCATCATTGGTGAACGGGGAATGGTAACGCAGGGGGCTAAAGAGGCAGGGTTGAAGTGCCATCCTGTCTGCGCATTAACCGGCTTGGACGGGGCCACCACTTTCAGCGGGTCGTTTGTGGCCCGTTCCGGAGACGCCGCCGGGGAGTTAAAGGACCTCCGGGATCGAAAGGTGTTTTTCGGATTGGCGAGAACAGATGAAAACCAGACGGTCACGCGCGAGGCGTTGCGCGCAGCCGGGGTGGAAGCGACTGCCCGCCTGGAGAACCGCGGCTCCTACAGCGACGCAGCGCTGGACGTCCTGGACAGCAAATCTTCCCCCCGACCGGTCGCCGTTATTCCGAGCTACGTGCTGCCGATGCTGGAAGGTTGCGGCAGCGTTAAGGCCGGCGAGTTAAAAGTGATCGGGAAAACGCAACCCATGCCTTTCGTCACCGTGTTTCTCGGCGATAACATCCCGGTCGAGAAGGAGCAGAAAATCGTCCACACATTGTTGGAAATCAAAGGGGATGCCAAGTTGCTCAAAGCCATGGAGACCCGGGATGGTTTCAAACCCATCCAGGCCGCAACACGCGGCAAATCGGAGGCGCGGGCCGTCCAGGATTGGCCGGACTGGCGGGGGGCCGGTCGTGATGGCCATGTGCCACGCCTGCCGTCTCGGTTGCCTGAGAAGCCCAGATTCGTCTGGAAAAAAGCGGCCATGACCGGCGGCCTGGCGGGCATTTCCGTCAGCGGTGGAAAGTTGATTCTGGCCGAGCGGGATTTCGGTGATGAGCATGACGTTTATCGCTGTCTGAACGCCGAGAACGGAGAACTGGTTTGGCGAGTTGAATTTCCCGCGCGCGGCCGTTTGGATTATGGTCAGTCCCCCCGGGCCACGCCGGTCATCCACAAGGACTACGCTTATTTGCTCGGCGCATTTGGCGATTTGAAATGCGTCAATCTGCTGGACGGGAAAGTGGTTTGGGAACGGCAACTGCCGCGGGATTTTCAGGCCCGATTGCCCACCTGGGGCATGTGTTCAACGCCGCTGGTCGTGGATGGCCTCCTCATCGTGAATCCCGGCAGCAGCCGGGCATCCCTGGCCGCTTTGGATTGCGTGACCGGCCGGACTTGCTGGACCACACCTGGAGCTCCAGCGGCTTACGCAGCCTTCATCTGCGGCGAATTCGGAGGGCGCCGTCAAATTGTGGGTTACGACCAGAAATCCCTGGGAGGGTGGGACGTGAAAACGGGCGAGCGCCTCTGGCGGTTGGTTCCCCCACAGGAAGGCGACTTCAATGTGCCCACTCCGGTTGCGGCGGACGGCAGTCTGGTTGTTTCTACCGAGAACAATGGCACCCGGTTGTATCGATTTGATGCTTCGGGTCGGATCATTGCTCAACCCGCCGGTGAGTTTGCGGGTCTGTGCCCGGATACGGTGACTCCGGTGGCGGTGCGTGGACGGGTCTTTGGAGTGCACAACGGCTTGCATTGCCTCGACTTGAGCAAGTCCTTGCAGCCGATTTGGCATCGCGAGGAGCCTGGACTGGGAGATCACGCCACTTTAATTGCCGATGATGAGCGAGTTCTCGTCATCACGCTGGGGGGTGAACTGCTTTTATTGGACGGCCGAGGGAATGAGGGTGCCATCATTTCGCGACTGCGCATGTTTGATCAGGATGTGGAGGTGTACTCGCATCCAGCGCTGGTGGGAACGCGGCTCTACGCCCGTGGCGGCTCCAGTGTCGTTTGTCTGGATCTTCAACTGGACTGAGTATGAAATACCTTGTCACCGCGGCCATCCTTATTCTCTGCTGGTCCGGCTATTCCGGCCCTCGCCTTTCTTCAGGCGAGCCAAAACTCCTGGCCTCGCTTCGGCCTTATGTGAACGAGGTGGCGCAGGAAGTGGACAGGGTCGCCCCGGAGAGAAAGGCGGTGCTGGACGAGATTGTGGCCAGAATTGCCGCACAGCTTGAAACGGGGAAGATGGCTCAACTCACCTTCATTTGTACTCATAACTCGCGCCGGAGTCATATGTCGCAGATTTGGGCGCAGACTGCGGCCTATTATTACGGCTTGTCCCGGGTGCAGGCCTTTTCCGGTGGGACAGAAGCGACTGCCTGCAATTGCCGAACGATAGCGGCCATGCGCCGGGTGGGATTGGAGATTCAGGATGCGACCCAGGGAGATAATCCGTTGTATCTGGTCCGATATGCCGATGACCGCGAGCCGATCCGAGCTTATTCCAAGCTCTACAACGCCGACTCCAATCCAAAGCGCGGGTTCATTGCTTTAATGACCTGCAGCGCCGCCGATAAAAAATGCCCTGTCGTGCAAGGAGCCATCGCGCGTTACGCTATTCATTACGCGGATCCGCGGCTGTGCGATGATACCCCCACCGAAACCGCTGCTTACAACGAGCGTTGCCGCGAAATAGCCCGGGAGATGTTCTACATCATGTCCGGGGTTCGCAGGCGGACGCCTATTCCCTGAAACGGATTCCCTATAGGTGAGTCGCTTGCCTTCTGGAGTTTCAATCGCAACTCCCATCCCTTCGCCGTCACTAATGGTGCGGTAATTCCAACCGAAGAAAAATTCCTCAGCGTACCTGTGAAGGTTCTCGCGGCTGACATGGTGAGATGCTCCCATTACGCCACGCCTCAGCAAGCTAAAACAATTTCGCACGTATCAACGTAAGCTACGGCACCATTCACGATTTCGTGAGCGTAGTTGTCGATCGAGTGGTTCACTAAGTCATGGCGCTTAAATCCTTTTCTAGATCGATACACACGCCAGCTTGATCCGTGTTTATTTGATGAGTGGTAGCCCCACCTCGCCCTCATTATGTTGATTTCCATTTTCTCCTTAAGACGCTATTTTAATCACCCTATGAAAGCAGCCTGCTTACTGCCGCTGGTCGTTCTCGCGCTATCCATCACCGGTTGTTCCACCATCAACTCGCGCAAGCAGGCTCATGAGGCGAAGGTTTTTCCAGCGGTGCGGGAACACTGGAACACGGGGGACAGGACCGATTGGGAAGGGTGATTTGGCGGTGCTCGCGGTGGGTTGCCGAGCCGCGGACCTGGCGGTGGCTGTGAGTGTGGATACGTTGTTGCTGCCGTACGATCTACTGCACAAGCCATCAGCGCAGTCGGTCCAAAGTCCGGCCGAGGAACCGAGACCCTAGTCAGATCCTTTAGCCTTCAGGCACTTGGCTTTTCAGGGTGCGAAATCCTTCTACGTCAGGGGCTGGTTTACCATGATATTCGTGTGGGTTTCCACCGATTGGCTATCGCCCGCCACGGCCGCAGGGATCGGCCTTTCAGGATGCTTTCTTGCTGCGGCCTCCATCACCGCTTTCAATCCGGCGGCACTGGTATCGTTTTGAACCTGGCGGATGAGGAAATCCAGCTTGCCTATCCACAGCGTTTTGATGCGTTCACCGGAGGCTCGAGTCAGGACATAACAATCGGCCCCGCCGATTTTTTCATCCGGCAACCGGGTCGCCACCTTCGTTGCCGAACCAAACGGGTTACCCGATTCAATGTCGAAAAATGCTCCGGGAACGTTCACGGTTGCACCACCGGAAATGCCGGCCGCACTGCTGAAGGCTTCTTCCTTGTTTCTTTCCTGACGAGACGAGACCGTGGTCTTCTGGAAATCACCGTTGCCGGCGGACCACACCATGCCCGTGCTGACAAAAAACCCGGAGTCTTGCTTCCAGTTGATCCGATAAAGATTGGGTCGCGACATCTTGATGGCAAAAGTATGTGGAGCCACTGAATTTGTGCCGATGGAAGAGATAATTTTTCCTTCATCAGTATAACTCGACAGAGCCGCATAGGCGTCGCGTGATTTTTGGATGATTTCCTGCGCTGTCAGTTTGTCGCCGCTTTGGATTTGCGAGATGGCCACCACGGCTCCGCCGCCTGCCAGCAAAGCGACGGCGCCGCTACCAATGGCAAATTTAAGTTTCAACCAGGTCATTGTTTTCATAGTTCCTTTGATGAGTGTCGTGAGGGTTGTGGAAATTGCCGTGCCTTTCGCTGCGGTTGCCGTAATGACTGCCTGCAGACCCGCCGGCGCAGCCTGTACCGAACTGGCCGAGACCGCACCGGCAATCAGCGCCGCGGAAAGGGTCAGGCCGCGTTTGGCGAAAAACGCCCGCAGTTTTTCAAGCGCACGATTCGTCCGCTTGTGTGTGGCCGCTTCCGTCAGCTTTAAACCGGCAGCTGTTTCGGTCGCGGTCTTGTTTTGAAAAAACCGCAACACGATCGCGTTACGGTCGGTTTCGCCGAGGCCGCCCATCGCTTCGTCCAGGAACGGTGCGATCTGTTCCCATGCCGCTGCGTCCGGTTCATTCAAGGTGCTTTGCATATACGCTTCCTGTTCGCGTTGTTGCCGCCGCATTTCGCGCTTCATGAAGTTCGCCGCTGTCAGCCGCGCGGTCTGGTACAACCAACCGCCCAAGACCACGCCGCGCCCCAGGCTCCCCGCCCTGCGCGCGAGGATGATGAACACCGCCTGCGTGATCTCCTCGGCATGGTGCGGATTACTGGTAAACCGCAAACCGGCGGAATAAACCAAGTTCACGTAACGAGTCACGAGCGCGGCGAAGGCCGTCTCCGATTCGCTGGCGGCGAATTCGGCGAGCAACTCATGATCGTCTAGTTCAGGCATCTACCCAATTATGTTCGCCGAATCGGAAACTGGACAAAGAATCTTTTGCTCCGTCGCCGCGCCTGACCAAACCACCTTCGTCTTCCCCCCTTTCAAGTGTCAAAAGGAACTCGGCAAGATCCATAGAATTAGCATCGAACACATTGCGCCGTTATGTAATGTCATTCCGTCAGGATACCCGCACCGCTCGCGATAGCTGATGTGAAAAAGCCGGGACCGGCTTCATCACATCCACCGAAGGCCAAGGCAAAACAGGCCGCAGAGGAGCGAGCCCAAGGCAAGACAGAAGGCGCCAGGCAGGAGTTTTCCCGGCTGTTTGAGCCAGAGGTAGATGCTGCTCAGAACCATGAAGATCAAGCCGGCGGCAACAAAATCCATCGAGTACGCCCAAACGGCAGTGAGGGCCCAATCGCGGCGGTTGCGGGGATCGCTGGCCAGGTTCCCGGTGAAGGTGTGCAGGATTTTGGCAATGCCCCAGGCGTTCACGGCGGCATGGCGAATGTCGGCACGGCCTTGGACCAGATCGGCCTTGATGAAATAAAAATGGCGAGGAGTGCGGACTTGAAATTCGAACGGGGCGCCTTCACTCCGGGTGGTGGTCCAGAGAATTTCCCCATCGATGGACATTTGGCGCATCAGGTCGCGGGCTTGATCGAGGTCGCTCGTGAGCCCAGCGGCGGGCGGCACAATGGGAAGCTGGAATTTTGTTTCGTGGCGATTCCGCCAGGATTCGTGGAAAGTCCAATTAGGGTGGTTCAAAAGCAGGCCCGTGAAGGCGAATAGCCAGAGAAAAACGATCAGGAACAGGCCGGTGTAAAAATGGAGTTTGCGATTCCAGCGTTCGCAAACCGCGAGCACCCCGGTGCTATCTCGCAGAGTGGCGGGCAATGGAGCCCGGCTTTCAGCGGGCGACGACATAAGCCAATCCAAAAAAGAGGAGCGTTCCCGTCCCGAGCAGGACGTAGCCGATGCGCCGCTCGGCGCGGAGAACATACCAGAGGTAAATGCCGCTGACGGTGATGAATAAAGTCAGGTAGGCGGTGGTGTCGGAAAGCCACCTCCAGGCGCGCATCGGGAACCAATTCATGCTGAGGGCCGGGCTGTGTTCGCCAGGGGATCTGTGGAGGGTCATCAACGCGTCGGCGAGGCCGGTTTCGCGCGTGACGATGGTTGCTTCGCGCTGTGCAATCCGAATGGTAACAGTGGTGGCGCGCCCGGGAACGGAGACGGGAATGACGAGGGTGTCGTCGCTCACGACGTGGCGAATAAAACCAATTTCGCCGGGAACGTTGATACTTGAGAGCGTGGGCTTGAGGGCATCGATCAGAGGGCGGCCGGAGAGTTTTGACAGGTCGGGCGGAAGAGAGACGGCAGTGGCGGCGCGCGTTTGCGTGGTCTCGGCGCCGAACTTCGGCGCGATGGCGTGGACAAAGAAAAAAACGGTGACGGAAAAAACGAGAACGAAGGGACTGATGAAGAGCCCGAGGTAAAGGTGGAGGTCGCGCGTGACGGTGTAAAAGCGCCTGTGCATGCCAGACAGTAAGTTAAGAAATTGCGGAATGTCCAGCGATTCATAGAAGGCAAGGACGGCGGGACGCAATGCGCACCCGAACCGTTAACCAGTAGCGGCACATTTAGTCTCCGTTACCAGCAATTCTCGGAGTCAGAAGACTAGTGTCTGTTTTGGGGTCCCAGGACCGTGGTACAGCGTTGCTGACGTTTTTGCTGACATTAGCCGTTCAGTCTTCCTTCACGAAAAAGTTACTTGCGAGGGAACAACTTAATTCTCAAACCGGTAACCCTCGTCACGCACGGTGATGATGTGTTTCGGTGACTGTGGGTTGTCTTCGAGTTTTTGGCGCAGCCAGACAACCTGGACATCTACAGTGCGTTCGCTGATGAACTCGGCAACGACATTTCCGAACTCAATCCGCATCACGGGTTTGAGGTCAGCTTTGTGAATGCGGCGCAAAAGCGCAGTAACACGCGCGAGCAACTCATCGGAGTTGAATGGCTTAACCGGGTAATCGCCGGCACCGGTTTTGAGTCCTTTCACGCGATCCGCGACTTGACCTTTAGCAGTGAGCATCAGGTGGTAGAAAAGCAGCGAAATAACTTCCGGTCAGATCGTTTCAACCCTAACCTCCCTCCATGCTCCGGATCGGCTCCGCCATCAAACGCTATGGCGCAATCACGGCGCTCGACGGCGTGTCGCTCGACATCGCGCGCGGTGAGTTCTTTGGGCTGCTCGGACCGAATGGCGCCGGCAAGTCCACGTTCATGTCGCTTGTCGCGGGTCTGCGCGCGCCTGACTCCGGGACCATCACGCTCGATGGCACGCTGCTCTCGCCCGCCAATGTCGCGACCCGTGTTTCGCTTGGGCTTGTGCCGCAAGGCATCGCGCTCTACGACGATCTCAGCGCGGAGCAAAACCTTCGCATTTTCGGCGAGCTTTACGGGCTGCGCGGCGCGGATCTACGCCGTCGCATCGACGAAGCGCTTGCCGTAGCGCAGCTCGCCGATCGGCGGCGGGATCAGGTCAAAACATTTTCCGGGGGCATGCAGCGACGGCTCAATCTCGTCGCGGCGCTGCTGCATCGTCCCAAACTGCTGCTCTGCGACGAGCCGGCAGTCGGCGTCGATCCACAATCTCGCAATGCAATCTTCGACTTCCTCGAAAAGCTGAACCGCGAGGGCCTCACGATCATTTACTCGACGCACTATATGGAGGAGGCGACGCGGCTCTGCTCGCGCATTGGTATTATCGACCATGGCAAAATCCTCGCGCTCGGCTCCCTGGACGACCTGCTCGCACAACTGCCGTTCGTTGACGCCATCGGATTTCCAACCGGTGCGGCCACGGCGGCATTCGCCACCGCAGTGGCCGCGCATGGTGAGCTTGTCTCCGACAACGAGACTCATCGCTTCGGCCCGCGCGCTGAATTCAAGATCTCCGAATTCTACACCCTCGCCGAGCGCCACGGAGTGTCACCGCGCCTTTTCTCACACGAGCGGCCGACGCTCGAAGCGCTCTTCCTGCACCTCACCGGCCGCAATCTCCGCGAATAATATGGACGCCATCCGTGTTCTCGTCTTCAAATGTTTCGCGCGGTTCTTGCGCAATAAGAGCGCGGTCGCTCTGACGTTCATCGTGCCCATCGCGATGATCTACATTTTCGGCGAAGTCTTCGGCATCCGGCGCGGGGCTTCCGGCCCCAGCGGCATCCCGCTAGCAGTGGTGAGCGAAAGTTCGAATCCCGCCACGCAAAAACTCATCGACGCGCTGAAAGGCGAAAGGGCGTTCCGTGTCATCACGACGTTTAACAACCTCGATAAAACCAAACGGCCACTCGTCGAAACCGATTTGAAACCACTGATTGAGAGTGGCGCCTTTCGTTTCGCCGTCGTCCTGCCGAAGCGGAATGAGTCCAACGGCAGCTTTGGAGTTCACCTGAAAGTCTTCTCGAATCCGCTCAATGAGATCGAAGCGCAGACGGTCACCGGGCTTTTGCAAAAGTCGATTTTCTCTCACGTGCCCGAATTGCTCGGCCAGTCCTTGCAGGCGAACGCAAAGCAATTGCTCGGCGAGCAACGCATCGAGGCGTTCAATGAACGAATCGCCGGCGCCATTGCGGTCGCTTTCGGCGGCGACAAGGCCCAAATTCGAGACGCGATTACAAACGGTAACTTCGGTTTCTCCAATCTTGCCACGAACACAGCCAGTGACTTTTTCTCACGCATCATCAGCATTGAAACCGTGCAGGTCGTCGCCAGGAACGTGAAAAACCCTGGGGCCACGCGCGTCGTCGGGGGATGGGCGATCATGTTCCTCATGTTTGCGCTCAACTCGACGGCCTCGTCACTCTTCGAGGAAAAAAAGAGCGGCATGTTGCAGCGCCTGCTCGCGGCGCCGGTGACGCGGGCGGACATCCTGTGGAGCCGTTTCATCTTCGGAGTCATCCTCGGACTTGTGCAACTCGTCGCGGTCTTCTCCGTCGGCAGCCTGCTTTACGGCATTGATGTCCTCGGCCATTGGGGAAACCTCGTCGTCGTCTGCGTCGCAGCGGCAGCGGCCTGCACGGCGTTTGGCATGTTGATCGCCTCGATATCCCCATCACCCGAAGTGGCGCAGGGACTGGCCACCTTTCTGATTCTTACCATGAGCGCGTGCGGCGGCGCGTGGTTTCCGATCAGCTTCATGCCGGAGTTCATGCAGCAACTCGCCAGATTCACGCTCACCTACTGGGCGATGGACGGTTTTGCTCAGGTGTTGTGGGCCGGGAATAGTTTTCCGCAAATCCTTCCTACAATCAGCGTGTTGTTCGCGATTACGGCTGGAGTCATGGCGATCGCCATCTGGCGATTCAACCGCGGGCGGCTGTTCGACTGAGGGCAGTGATAAGAGTTGGAGATTGGTGAAATCCGCCAACAAAATAATACAGCTCCGGATTCCAAACGCCCACCGTGCTCGTGCTGGTCTGCGATCTGAGATGGTCCTCCTTTATCCTTCCTCCTTGGATTTATCCTCCCCACGCGTCTCCTGCACCCCATGCGCCCCACGCGTTATGCAATTCAAAGACGCCGTGCTAAACCTATCCCGCGAAAGGTGAGGAACGTCATCATCCACAGCAACGGAAACATATGAAAGAACCGTGACAATGACGGAGCCAGCAGCCGCCGAGATACCTCGGCGGATCACTCCTTTTACTCGTAGGAGAGGGAGTGAGGGCGTGTTGCCCAATTATAGGAGGGCGGTCGTCCCGGCCGCAGAAACGTACGATGAGCAAAGAATGTGGACCTTTCCAGCCGCTCCCACCAGCCCAGCGTTTGTTTCCGGCTTTGGGCAACACGAACACGCCCATGATGAGACTCTGATCAATTCAACCGCCCCTGCGTCCATTAATCCAACCATTCAGGATTCCAGCTATCCGCTTGTCCATCAATCCACCCATCCGCTTCCCCGTTCCATGGCCAAATACTCCCCAACGCTTTGGAACGCTTTATCACCGGTTGTCACGCATTTGCGCGGATTAAAAGTCTGGAGCCAAAACCATCCAAACCCGCTCCATCCCGTGACGCCTTTCTTCCCGATTCCCAGGGTAATTCAAGGCTCCACTTCAGACGCCACGCTTCACGCTTTACGTCCGGCCTGCGGTTTTACAATATAGGCTCAATGCTCATGCCTAAATCACTGTCGTTTATTGGGCGAGCCGGTTTGTTGCTGGCTGCCCTTTCCATGTTTTCACCCGCTCGCGGGGCCGAATTCGTTCCTAACACGGGGAATGCCCCGAAGGTCGCCGAGGCCTCGGATGAAGGAGAGAGAGCGATCAAACGCTTCCGCATTCCTAAAGGTTTCAAGGTCGAATTGTTCGCGGCCGAGCCGCTGCTGGCGAACCCGGTGGCCTTTTGCATCGATGAAAAAGGCCGCTTTTATGTGGCTGAAACTTTCCGTCTGCACGCCGGGGTCACGGATATTCGGGGGCACATGGGATGGCTCGACACCGAGCTGGCCAGCAAGTCAGTGGAGGAGCGCGTGGCCTATATGACGAAGTTCGAGGGCAAGAAGATTGGCGATTATGCGATCGAAACCGATCGGATCCGCCTGATCGAGGACACTGATGGGGATGGCAAGGCTGACAAATCGACCGTCTTTGCCGATGGCTTCAGCGGGATCGCGGATGGCATCGGCGCCGGGCTGCTCGCCCGCAAAGGGAACGTTTATTATACTGACATACCGAATCTTTGGCTGTTGAAGGACACGAATGGCGACGGCAAAGCAGATGTCCGGAAATCGCTCAGCTACGGTTACGGGGTCCGCGTCGGTTTTCTCGGGCATGACCTGCACGGGCTTCGGATCGGGCCTGACGGCAAAGTTTACTTCAGCATCGGGGACCGTGGCGCGCACGTGCAGCTACCCAACGGCAAGGTGGTCGAGAACCTCGAAACGGGCGCGATTTACCGTTGCAACCAGGATGGCTCGGACCTGGAAATCTTCGCTTCCGGCGTGCGCAATCCGCAGGAGCTCGTGTTCGACCAATACGGCAACCTTTGGACCGGCGACAACAACTCGGACGGCGGCGATCCTGCCCGCTGGGTTTATGCGGTGGATGGCGGCGATAGCGGTTGGCGCGTCGGCTGGCAGTTCATCAACACTCCCAGCGCCCGCGGTCCCTGGCTGGCGGAACGGATGTGCTATCCGCAATTCGAAGGCCAGGCGGCCTTCATTGTGCCGCCCATCGCGTTGATCGCCAACGGACCCTCCGGCCTTTCCTACAATCCAGGTATCGGGATGCCCGAGCGCTACAACGAGCATTTCTTCCTGGCAGACTTCCGCGGCAGCACCGGCAGCGGCATCCATTCTTTCGCGGTGAAACCCAAGGGCGCAGGCTTTGAAATGGTGGACCGCTCCCAGTTCATTTGGGAAGTGCTGGTGACGGACGGTGACTTTGGTTATGACGGCTGCTTTTACCTGACCGATTGGGTGAATGGCTGGAACAAAACCGGCAAAGGACGCATTTATCGCGTTTATGACCCAGAAGCGATCAAGGACCCGGCTGTCGCGCAAACCAAAAAACTGTTCGCGGAAGGTTTTGACAAGCGTTCGGTCAACGAACTCGTGGGATTGCTTTCGAACAAGGACATGCGGGTTCGCCAGGAAGCCCAATTTGCCCTCGTGGACAAGAAGGCCGAAAGCCAGCTCGAAAAAGTAGCCGGTTCCGGCGAAGGGCAGCTCACCCGGTTGCATGCGGTTTGGGGTCTCGGCCAGTTCGCCAATGGCAAAGATAGATCCAATCAATCCAAGGCTATCGCCGCGCTGACTGGTTTGCTGAGTGACAAGGATGCCGAAGTCCGCAGCCAGGTGGCCAAGGCTTTGGGCGAAGCGAAGGCGGCACGCGCTTATGACGGTTTGGTGAAGCTGCTTTCCGACGCGCAGGACCGTCCGCGCTTCTTCGCGGCGATTGCCTTGGGCAAGCTGGGCAGAAAGCAAGCGGTTCCCGCCCTGCTGGAAATGCTCCGCGCCAATGACAACAAGGACCGTTATCTCCGGCATGCTGGAGTCGTGGGCCTGGTCGGCTGCGCGGATGTTTCCACGATTGCCAATCTGGCCAAGGATTCCTCTGCAGGCGTTCGCATGGCGGCGGTGATCGCCTTGCGCCGCCTGGAACGTCCGGAAATCTCCACGTTCCTCAAAGATAGCGACCCTTATATCGTGGCCGAGGCAGCTCGCGCCATTAACGATGTCCCGATTGCCAAGGCCCTCCCGGAGCTTGCGGCCTTGATCCAGCAGCCCAGCAAACTTCAATCTTTTCCTGAAGGGAACCAGGATGCTCCCGGACCGCGTCATGGCCTTATTCGCCGCGTGATCAATGCAAACTATCGGGTCGGCACCAAAGAAAACGCGATGGCCCTGGTTTCCTTTGCCGCCAGCAGCCCGGCCGCGGACAGCCTGCGCACCGAGGCTCTCACGTCCCTGGGAGAATGGGATAAACCGTCCGGCCGCGATCATGTGACCGGCCTATGGCGTCCCCTGCCCTCGCGCGATATGAAAGTGGCCGCGAACGCGTTGCGATCCCAGATGGGGACCTTGCTCACCAGCCCCTCCAGTTCGGTGAAGGTTTCCACGACCAAGGTAGCGGCCAAGCTTGGCATCAAAGCCGGAAGCGGCGGTGCTTACGACATGCTGGCCGACAGTCAACAACCCTCGAATGTCCGCGTTGAAGCTTTGAAATCCCTGGCCACCTTGAAAGACCCGAAGCTGGACGACGCGATCAAGCTCGCGCTGGTCGACAAGGATGAACCGCTTCGCACGGAAGCCAGCCGCATCCAGGCTCAGCTCAGGCCGAACGATGCCACGGCCCAGATCAAAACCATCCTGGCCAAAGGCAGTACTCGCGAAAAACAGAGCGCCTTTGCCACGCTGGCCGCGATGCCCGGCAACGCCGCCGATGCCATTCTCTCCGAGTGGCTGGAGAAGCTGGCCGCGAAGCAAGTCCCCACTGACCTGCAACTGGACGTGCTGGACGCCGCGGGCGCGCGCCAGGACGCAGCCATCAAAGCCAAACTCGTGCAGCTCAATAACGCGCGCCCGGCCGAGGACAACCTCCGCGCCTATCGCGAATGCATGGAAGGCGGCAACGCGGAGGAAGGCAAAAAGATCTTCCTCGAGCGCGCGGAAGTGTCCTGCGTGCGCTGTCACAAGGTGAATGGTGAAGGCGGCGAGGTGGGACCTGAGCTCGCTGGAATCGGCAAGCGCCAGAACCGCGATTACATTTTGGAGTCGATCATCTATCCAAATGCCAAGATCGCGCAAGGCTTCGAGAGCGTGATCGTGACGATGAAGAACGGCACCGCCTACGCCGGGACAGTGAAGAAAGACGATGCCAATATCCTGGAGATCAACTCCCCGGAGGATGGCATCCTCAAGCTCAAGAAGGAAGATATCAAAACCCGTGAACGCGGTCTTTCCGGCATGCCTGAAGAACTGCGGCAGGTAATGACCAAGCAGGATATCCGCAACCTCGTCGAGTTCCTAAGCAGCTTGAAATAAGGGTGAGATTTAGCCGCAAAAATCGCAGAAGTCTCAAAAGGAACCCGCTTTGACATGCGACAACAGAGAAGCGCGGGGTTGGTCAAAGCTGGTAGCCGAAGTGGGATAAAGTAACGCCTACTTGACCCATACTTGACCCATCGGCACAGAAATCTGGGCGGAACTGAAAGTCTCCAAGCAGGGCGCATTGGACTTGCTTTGTCCGCTCGTGAAGGCTGCTCTAGTCAAGCGCGTGGGCACGTTGAAAACGGGGCGGTATGTTTTGCATGGTGGAATTTAAGCTATTGACAACTTTCCACCTATAAATCAATCTATCCGCATTCGTTGATATCAACGAATCTCATCGCGAGTGGTTGAGGGAATGGCCCGACGACGCCACGGCAACCGGTTGAGCGCGCTATGCTCAATGTCCAGGTGCCAAATCCAGCACGGAACGAGTGTTCCGGGCAAAGATGAGAAGAGCGCAATTGCTATAACCTCTTCTCACGCGACGAGAAGGGGCTTTTTGTTGCCCCGAACAAAACGCAGGCAGAACGTATATGCAAAGCAATTCTGGATTCATGAAGGCGCTGAAGTGTCGCGAATGCGGACGCGAATACCCGCTGGCCGCGACACATGTTTGTGAATTTGATTTCGGTCCCCTCGAGGTGGTCTATGACTACGACCGAATTAAGAAGTCGATGGGCCGAGCCACGATCGCTTCCCGCCCGCATACGATGTGGCGTTACCGCGAACTGCTGCCAGTCGCCAATGAACCAACAGTCGGCACACAGGTTGGCTTCACTCCGCTGGTGAAGGCAGACCGCCTGGCGAAGGTGCTGGGCATCCGCGAATTGTGGATCAAGAACGACACAGTCAACTACCCTACCCTTTCCTTCAAAGACCGCGTGGTGAGCGTGGCATTGAGCCGGGCTCGTGAACTTGGGTTCAAGACCGTGGCGTGCGCTTCGACTGGCAACCTGGCCAATTCCGTGGCCGCCAATGCGGCGAGCGCGGGACTTAAGGCTTATGTTTTTATTCCCGCCGATCTCGAACAGGGCAAGATTCTAAACTCGCTGGTTTATGGCGCGCAGGTGGTTGCCATCAAGGGTCACTATGACGAAGTGAACCGGCTCTGCGCGGAGATCGCGGGCAAATACGGGTGGGCATTCGTGAATGTCAATATGCGCCCGTATTATGCCGAGGGCTCCAAGAGCATGGGATTTGAAATTTGCGAACAGCTTGGCTGGCGCATTCCTCAGCACACGGTTGTACCGATGGCGTCCGGCTCGTTGTTGACGAAAATTCACAAGTCCTACCAGGAATTCACCAAGCTGGGACTGGTCTCCGACGCGCCCTACAAAGTGCATGGCGCGCAGGCCACGGGCTGCTCGCCGATTTCCCAGGCGCAAAAGGCCGGGCTGGATTTCTTCAAGCCTGTGAAACCGAATACGATTGCCAAGTCGCTGGCCATTGGCACGCCGGCAGATGGTTTCTATGCGCTCAAGGTCATGAAAGAAACAGGAGCCGCCGCCGAGGACGTGACTGATGACGAAGTGCGCGACGGAATCAAACTGCTTGCCGAATATGAAGGCATTTTTGCCGAGACGGCTGGCGGTGTGACGGTCGGCGTGGCCAAGAAGTTGATTGCATCGGGCAGGATCCCAGCGTCTGATTCGGCAGTGCTGTGCATCACCGGCAACGGGTTGAAAACACTGGATGCGGTGAATGGTCATGTGGGCCAGCCCTACGAAATTAAACCGAGCCTGCGCGAGTTCGAAGCTTTGCTCAATACCTCGGAAAACGCTGCAACCGTTAACGCTTAAATTTTATGGCAAAGAAAGTACGTATTCCAACTCCGCTCCGGAAGCTCACCAACAACGAAGAAGTGGTGGAAGTAGATGCCGCCACGATTGCGGACGCCATCCTCGAACTGCAAACCCGTTTTCCCGGCATCCGGGAACGGCTTGTGGATGAGTCCGGCGCAGTGCGCCGCTTCGTTAACGTGTATGTGAACGAAGAGGACATTCGTTTCCTGCAAAATCAGCAAACCAGTTTGAAAGACGGCGACGAGATTAGCATCATTCCAGCAATCGCCGGAGGCTAGAACCGGACCAGGGATTGGAGGAGGGAAATTATGGCGACCAAAACAAAAAACTCTGGAGCTAAACGCGCAGTCCAAAAGGGACCACAAAAAACGCGGCTGTGGCTGATGTATCCACCCAAGCAGATCACCAGCCCGGTGATTTGGGAACTTGGGAAAAAGTTTCCGGTGGTGACTAATGTGCGGCAAGCCAGCGTGACGGATGAGATCGGGATCGTGTGCCTAGAGTTGGAAGGCGAGCGCGAAGACATAAAGGCAGCCATCAAATGGCTGGAAAAACATAATATTAAAGTAGAGCCAGTGGAGATTAACATCATCGAAAGCTAATTGAGAATTTCGCTTTCACGTTAAAATCTGAGACAAACCCAGCTTATCGGCTGGGTATTTCTTTAGTAAAGGACGGTTGGAGTCGTCATAACTCCTTGTTAATTCAATGCTTGACGGCAAAAGAAGAGGGGGTTATACAGGTGTTCAGAAACACAGACAACCCACACTCTTATGACCAAGCGAGACCTCGTGATCCGTATCAGCAATGAAACCGGGCTGGTACAGCAGGAAGTTTTGGATGTTGTGCAAAAAACCCTCGACTACATTGCCGAGGCTGTTTCCCAAGGGAGAAAAGTGGAGCTCCGCAATTTCGGAGTCTTCGAAGTGAAGGTGCGCAAAGCGCGAGTGGGACGCAATCCAAACAACCCTGGCACCGACGTGCCCATCCCCCAACGGGCCGTGGTCAAGTTCAAGCCGGGGAAGGATATGCGCGAAGACGTGCTGAAGCTCACGCCCGCCAAGATCGCAGCCGCCAACGCGATACCGCTATCGACAGGAGCGACCCTGACATCATCCGCCGTGACTGGGTCGGTGACCGCGGCACCGGGCAATGGTTCTGGCACTCCGCCAGCCACGCTGTAAAACTGCCCCATCAAAATTTGGAAAGCGTTCGTGTGCAAACACGGGCGCTTTTTTGCTTTTAGGGATATGAAAGGAGCCCGCGGCCGTTCTCCAACGCGCCTTTTTTGAGGCTCTTTTGAAAGTCTTATCCCTTCGTAAGCCTCCGGTAGACCGCATTCTGGTTGAGCCGCTGAGGGCGGCTAGGATAGTGGCATGAATAACCCGGATGAAGTCTCAAGCACTTCCA
>JAQGOV010000624.1 GCA_028293425.1 Verrucomicrobiales bacterium | reverse complement strand
ATATTAAAACCTTTATTGCCAACGCGCTTGCTCCTGCTAAATTGAAGTCCTTCGATGTTGACGAAGCACGGAAGCGCGTCAGAATTCTTGTCAGTGAGGATCAGCTTTCCCTTGCCATCGGTAAACGTGGACAAAACGCACGTTTGACATCCAAGTTATCCGGTTGGCAGGTGGATATTGAAGCCGAACGCGTTGAAACAGTCGGTTTTGAGCAAAAGATGGCTCTGGCTGTTCAAGCTCTGGCTACTGTTCCTGGGATTACTCCGGAACAGGCTAGTGTGTTGGTGCGAAATGGTTTGCCTAGCTTGGAAGCTTTGTTGCAGGCTGAAGTTGCAGATTTACAGGAAATGCCTGAAATTGGCGCTCAGGCTGGCCCTATTATGGAGGCCGCCCGCGCTGAGTTAGCTCGCCGATCATTGAAGGTCGGCGAAACCTCCGTAGCGTGAGTTATGGGATTGCGTGGAAAACTCGCTGGCGTTGTTCGCTTATGAGTACTTTGTGGACATGCCCGGCGGTTAATTATTTATATGCCCGTTCGTATTTACGATATAGCAAAAAGATTTGGAATCGAGAGCAAAGCGGTCCTGGCCAAAGCCAAGGACTTGGGCATCACTGCGGCGCGCGTTCCGTCCAGTTCGCTGGACAAAATCACTGCCGAATATCTTGAAAGTCATCTCGGCGCGCCCAAGGCTGCCGCTCCCCCGCCACCTCCCGTTGCACCAGAGCCGATTGTTGTAGTCAAAGCGCCTGAACCACCGCCAGCCCCCATTTTTGAACCCGTTGAAGCCAAAGCTCCAGCTCCAGTTGTCGATGTCCCGGCCCCTGTTTCCACCCCAACTCCCGCACCTGTGGTCCTTGCACCAGACATAGAACCGCCCGTGGCCCCGGCACCGGTCGCGGCTCATATCAAGGTGGAAACCCCGGCTTCGCAGCCTGTCACGGCTCATCATGCTCCGGCTTCCCCGGGCCAATCGGATCCTGCTCCTGCTGCCGAGTTGCAGCCGCCGCCCGCTCCCAAGGTCGAAGCGCCACCAGTTCCCCCGGTTTCCCGTATTGGCGAGAAAGTTGGCTTTATTCACTTGCCTGCCAAGCCCGCTCCCCGCACCGCGGAAAAGCCCGGTAATATTCAACCTCCTCAACGTCCAGGTCAGCCGCAACAAGGCCGTGGAGGTTTTGGTGGTGGACGTCAGGATTTCCAGCGCGGTGGTCGTCAGGGCAACTTTCGTCCTGGGTTTGGCCAGCAAGGCGGCCGTCCTGGGTATGGCCAGCAACAACGGCCGGTTGTTCAGCCTCCACGTCCGGTAGCTGATCCAAAATTCACGGCTCCAGCCGGTGCGGAAACCATTACCCTGAAGCCGCCTATCATCGTCCGCGACCTTGCCGAAAAGCTGAACCGTCGGCCTTTCCAAATCATCGCCGACTTGATTGAGCTCAAGGTAATGGCCACGGTCAACCAGGCCATCGATGAAACTGTCGCTGGCCAGATCTGCGGCAAATACGGCTTCAACTTTGAAGTTGAAAAACGCAAGCGCGAACAGGCCATGGTCCACGCCAGCGATAAAGTGGTCGAGCTGGATATTGTAGATAAGCCTGAGGACCTGAAGCCCCGCGCCCCGGTTGTCACCATCATGGGTCATGTTGACCATGGCAAAACCACCCTGCTGGATGTTATTCGCAAATCCGATGTCGCCACAGGCGAAGCCGGCGGCATTACCCAGCACATTGGCGCTTACACCATTTCTTTTCCGCACCCCGAAGACAAAGCCCGGGTCCAGCAAATCACTTTCCTGGATACACCCGGTCACGCGGCCTTCAGCGCCATGCGCGCACGTGGCGCCAATGTTACTGACATTGTGGTGCTGGTTGTCGCGGCAAATGATGGCGTAATGCCCCAAACGCTTGAAGCCCTGGCCCATGCTCAGGCGGCCAAGGTCCCCATTATTGTCGCCGTGAATAAGTGCGACCATCCCAATGCTAATCCGATGAAGGTGCGCCAGCAGCTTCAGGATAAAGGCCTGGTTCCGGATGATTGGGGTGGCGATACCATTTTCGTGGACGTCTCGGCTCTCACGAAGATGAACATCCAAAAATTGTTGGAAATGGTCATCTTCCAGGCGGATCTGCTTGAGTTGAAGGCGAACCCCACACGTCCCGCCAGGGGCAACGTGATTGAGTCAGGCCTCGCTCCCGGCGGTCCTACGGCTACCGTGCTCGTCCGCAAAGGCACCCTCCGCCTGGGCGATACTGTTATCTGCGGCCAATTTTGGGGCCGTGTCCGCGCTTTGATTAATGAAGAGGGCGCCCGCCTCAAGGAAGCCGGCCCATCTGTCGCTGTAAAGCTCCTCGGTCTGAATGGCGTTCCCGAAGCTGGTTTGCCCTTCAGTGTTCTCAAGGACGAGAAGGAAGCCCGCGAAATTGGCGAAAGTCGCGCCATGGAATATCGCCAGGAATCCAACGAAAATCGCAACAAGGTTACTCTGGAAAATCTGTTCGCCACCTTGGCCACTTCCTCCGCGAAGCAGCTCAAGATGATCGTCAAGGCCGACACCCAGGGCTCCGTTGAAGCGATTGTCGAAGCGCTCAAGAAAATCGAGACTGACAAGGTTTCCCTGGAAATCATCCACAGCGCTGTCGGAACGATTACTGAATCGGATGTCATGCTCGCTTCCGCCTCCAACGGCATTATCCTGGGTTTCCATACCCGCATTGATAATGGTGTTTCAGAGGTCGCCAAGCGCGAAGGTGTCCAGGTCAAGCTCTACTCAATCATTTACGAATTGGTCGATCAGGTCAAAGAAGCCATGGCTGGCTTGCTCGACCCGATCATCAAGGAAACCACCATCGGTGCTGCCGAAGTCCGCAAATTGTTCGATCTCTCCAAGGGCGGGCATGTGGCCGGTTGCGTTATTTCTCATGGCCGCGTGGTCAAGGGCAAGGTCCGCATCGTGCGTCGCAAGGGTCTGATCTACGAAGGCAACGTTTCCTCCCTGCGCCGCTTCCAGGATGAAGTCAACGAAGCCCGCGCCGGCATGGAATGCGGTATTCGGGTCGATGGTTTTGACGATTTTCAAATCGGGGATGTTATCGAGTCCTTCACGGTGGAGAAAGTCGCCGCCAAACTGTAGGTTCATTTAGCTGTTATGGCGTCCCACAGGCTTCAGCGTGTGCGCGAACTTTTGAAGCGCGAGATAGGCGAGGCAATTCGCCGGGAAATCCCTGTCGATAAGGCTGGCCTGGTGACCGTCAACGAAGTGGATCTAGCCGGGGATCTCCGCATCGCCACCGTATTCATCGGCATTCTCGGCAGTCCTGAACAACAGCGCACCGGCTTGTCTTTGCTGCAACGAAATCGCGCTCGCATCCAAGGTTTGGTTGCCAAGGCTGTGATCCTCAAATACACCCCACGGTTACGCTTTGTCGTCGATGATTCTGTCACGCGCGGCAATCGTGTTTTGGACATCCTCTCCGAGTTGGAGAAGGACCTTCCCGATCCCGATCCCGATCCCGAAACGACATGAAAGCCTCGCGCGTGATTCAGCGGATTCTTGAAGCCATCCGCGAAAGTGAAACCATTTGTGTTGTTGGCCACGTCCGTCCCGATGGCGACTGCATCGGTTCTCAACTCGGTCTCGCCATGGCTCTCAAGAACCAGGGCAAGAAAGCCACCGTTTGGAACCAGGACCTCCTGCCGCGCAAGCTGGCATTCATGGACACTGAAAAGCTCCTGGATCAGCCGAAGCCCGGCAAGGAATTCGATCTCGTCATTGCCACCGATTGCGCCAGCTTCGAAAGGCTCGGCTCCGTGGGCCCCTGCATCCAGCAGAGGAAAATTTTCATCAATATCGACCATCACGAGAGCAATACTCGTTATGCTGATATCAACTGGGTCAACCCTCGGCAGCCATCGACCGGAGAATTGATTTTCCGCCTTCTCCGTTCCGCTAATTGGGCTATCACGCCCGAAATTGCGAATTGCCTGTTTACCGCCATTTCCACCGATACCGGTTCTTTCCAGTATCCCACCACGCGCCCATCTACCTATCAGGTGGCAGGCAAATTGGTCGATCGCGGCGCCGACCTGGCCAGGATTTGCAACGAAGTTTACCAGTCCTATCCCCTTTCCCGTGTCCGTTTGTTGAAACACCTTTTCAACAAGTTCAAGCTCACTCACCAGGACCGCACCGCCTATTTCTGGCTCAAAAGAGCCGATTACGCTCGCACAGGCGCTGAGCCGGACGATTCTGAAGGCATGATCGATCACATTCGCGCCATTGAGCCCGTGGTGGTTGCCTGCCTTTTTGAAGAGGTGGACCAATGTCTCACTCGCATCAGCCTCCGTTCTAAAAGTGAGAAGGTAAACGTGAATGAAATTGCCCAGAAGTTCGGTGGTGGCGGCCATCCTGCCGCTGCCGGAGCTCGTGTCAAAGGCGCTCCCGCCACTGTTCAGCGCCAAGTCCTCAGCGAGATCAAAAAAGCCCTGAAATGATTAGAACGTTCGAAGCCCTCGACGGCGCTCTGCTGATCGACAAACCTGCCGGCCCCACGTCCCATGACGTTGTGGAAAATGTCCGCCATCAATTTCGCATCCCAAAGGTCGGCCACTGCGGCACCCTCGATCCCAACGCTACCGGCCTGCTCATCCTCGTGCTCGGGAAAGCCACCAAGCTCTCCGAACGTCTCATGTCCGATGACAAGGTCTACTCCGGCAGCATCAGGTTCGGCGAATCCACCGATAGCTACGACGTGGATGGCGAACTCACCGGTTCCCTGCCGGTCATGCCCATGACGCTGGACGAGTTAAACCAGGCTGCCGACGGTTTTCTTGGGGATCAAATGCAGGTGCCGCCCATGGTTTCCGCCGTAAAAATGAACGGGGTTCCGCTTTACAAGCTCGCCCGCAAAGGCATCGAGGTGGAGCGCAAGCCTCGCCTGATCCATATTTACAGCTTTCGTTTCACGACTTACGAGGAACCCGTCGCCTGGTTCCGCGTTGCGTGCACCAAGGGCACCTACGTGCGCAGCATCGCGCACGAACTCGGCGCGAAAATGGGCTGCGGTGCTCATCTCGCTACTCTCCGCCGCGAGGTTTCCGGCAAATTCGATGTTGCGGATGCCATCGATTACGAAGACATCCTTAATGCGTCCAACGAGGATTTGGAGAAACGCGTCATCCCCTTCCTGACGCTCGCCCGGGGATAACCAGAGCAAAATGCCTCCTGTGAACACAAACCCGGTCAACACAGGAAAACAGATGAAGCTCCTTTTGTCGCCTTCGGAGCTTCAGTCGGGCAGCAGAAAAGTCTGCCTCGCTATTGGCATGTTCGATGGCGTTCACCTCGGGCATCAGCAGGTCATTCGCCAGGCGATTGCGGACGCTGAACAACAGGAAGCTCTCTCGGTCGTTGTTACCTTCGATCGCCATCCTAACACCGTTGTCGCCCCTGACCGGGTCCCCCCGCTCATCTACACGCTTTCGCAAAAACTGCGTGTCATCGAATCTCTGGGTGTCTACGCCACCTGGCTCATTCCTTTCGACGAAAACTTCAGCCAGAAACCCGGCGAGAATTTCATTCGTGAACTCTCTCGCGACTTCGGCCAAATCCAAAGCATTTGCGTCGGCAGTTCATTTACCTTCGGCTTTAAACGCAGCGGCAACGTCTCACTCTTGCAAAGGATCGGAACCGAGCTCGGCTTCATCACCCATGGTCTGGCTGCCCTTTCTCTCGATGGCCAGGTCGTCAGCAGCACCCGCATTCGTGACACCATTCGCGCAGGCCAGCTCGACGCCGCCACTCAAATGCTTGGCCGCGGCTATTCCCTTTCCGGCAAAGTCGTGCTTGGCGATCAACTCGGCCGCAAGCTCGGCTTTCCCACCACCAATCTCGACGTCACCGGCCTCATCACCCCGCCCACCGCCGTTTACGCCGTCCACGCTCAGGTCCTGGGACGCACTTATCGCGGCGCGGCCAACCTCGGCTACCGCCCTACCCTTCAGAATCCCACCCCTCAACTCCGCGTCGAAGTTCACCTGCTCGATTTCGATGGCGACCTCTACGGTCACGAGATGGAACTCACCTTCGTCAGCAAAATCCGCGACGAACAAAAATTCCCCTCCCTCGAAGCCCTCAAGGAACAAATCCAGAAAGACATCACCTCCGCCCGCCAGCTCTTCGCCTAACGGACCTTCTTCCTCTCTTACTTCGCTCGTCACCCTCATTGTCTGCCACTTTTTCGACATTCTGGTTTCGTCATTCACTCCAACACCGGGCGGCCATTTGTAACACGTCCGTCACAATCCCGTTTCGAACATGTAACAGTAAAATGGCTGACACGTGTGCGACCTTCATGAGACAAACTAGGCACTATGTTTTCTCTGCAACAACTACTCGGGAAAGACGATAAGTTTTTCAAGTTAATGGAAGGCAGCGCCGAAGAAGCGAAGGCCAGTATTCAATGCCTCGTTCGGTTGATCGCTCACCCGGAGAAGGGTCAATCGCTTGATCCCTTCGCCGAGATCCGGCGCAAGGACAAGCGCATCACCCAGGAGCTTTCCGAGCACCTTTGCAAAACTTTTGTCACCCCGCTCGAGCGCGAGGATATCGAAGCTCTTTCCGTCTCCCTCTACAAGATTCCCAAGACCGTTGAGAAATTTGGTGAGCGCTACCTGCTGGCTCCTCAACACATGAAAGACTGGGACATTTCCAAGGAGCTGGCCATGCTTGAGAAAGCCGGTGAAACCCTCGTTTTGCTGGTTAAGGAATTGCGCGCTGGAGTGAACTTGGAGAAGGTCAAAAAGCAGAACGACCAACTGCAGCACCTCGAAGGCGAAGCCGACAAGCTCATGCTAAAATCGCTCAACGAGCTCTACAACGGAGACCATAGCTCTCTCCGGGTTGTCATTCTGAAAGACCTTTACGAAATCCTGGAAAAGATTTTTGACCGCTGTCGCGACGTGGGCAATGTCGTCTTCCGCATTGTCCTCAAACACTCCTAAGCTTTTATGACGTTAATCATTTGCGTCGTTCTGGTGGCTCTCGCCTTCGAGTACATCAACGGCTTCCACGACACCGCCAACGCGATCGCCACCTCCGTCTCCACCCGGGTCATGACACCTCGGCAGGCTATCCTGCTCTCCTCTGTCTTCAACCTGGTTGGGGCTCTGGCGGGAACGGCGGTCGCCAAGACCATTGGAAAAGGTTTGGTGGATACGAACTTGATTACGTTAACCGCTCTCATCTGCGCCCTCCTCGCGGGCATCGCCTGGAACCTGTTCACTTGGTGGATCGGCTTGCCCTCCAGTTCCAGCCACGCCCTGATTGGCGGTTTGTGCGGGGTGGCCCTGGCTGCGGGTCATGGCAAATGGTCTTCCATTCACTGGGCTACGGGCCTCTGGCCAAAGGTCGTGGCTCCAATGATGATTGCTCCCTTTGCAGGATTGTTCGGTGGCTTTGTCCTCATGGGGCTGCTGCTCTACTTTTTTCGCCAGGCAAGGCCCTTGTTCGTCAATCGCTTCTTCGGCAAGGCTCAACTCCTCAGCGCCGCCTGGATGAGTTTCGAGCATGGACGCAATGATGCTCAAAAAACCATGGGTATCATCGCGCTGGCCCTCTTCACGGCCACTAAAGCAAATGTCTTTGCCGACCTGCCCCAATGGCTCCACTTTGTCAAATTACCGAGTTTTGATATTCCTGCTTGGGTCAAGGTCATTTGCGCCATCACCATGGCTGCCGGCACGGCCGCTGGCGGCTGGAAAATTATCAAAACCATGGGCCAGAGTCTTGTGAAACTCCAGCCCGTTCATGGCTTCGCTGCTCAGACCACCGCTTCGGCAGTCATCGGAGTCGCCACCCATTTCGGCATCCCCCTCTCCACCACTCACGTCATCTCCGGCGCTATCATGGGGGTAGGCGCTACCAAACGCCTTAACGCCGTCAAATGGGGGACCGTTGGCCGGATGGTCTGGGCCTGGGTGCTTACCTTGCCCATTACTGCTGGCATCGGTTACGGACTCCTAAGATTGGTTCAAGCCGGTGGTGGGAGCTAGCCGCCCAGTCGGATCCTTTCAAAATTGTCGCTTCCGGCTGAATTGAATCTGCTTTACAGGCAGCACCTTAAAGATTTTACGTGCGCTTTTGTTGCAACTATGTAACAAATCAGAGCGCTATGTTTTCCCTTCAGAAATTGCTTGGTAAAGATGACAAGTTCTTTCGGCTCATGGAAGAGAGCGCCGAGGAATGCCGAATCAGCGTTCAAAGTCTCATCACTCTTTTTAACACCCCCGAAGAGAAGCGATCTTTGGACGCTTTCGTGGACGCCCGGCGCAAGGACAAGCGGATTACGAAAGAGATCACGGAGCACCTGCTGAAAACCTTCGTGACCCCCTTGGAACGCGAAGACATTGAGTCACTTTCCGAAGCGCTCTATAAAATCCCAAAAACGGTCGAAAAATTTACTGAACGTCTTCTCATCGCCTCGAAGCACGTGCAGGGTGTCAGCTTCAATGAACAGATGGAGATGCTCGGCAAAGCGGCCGATACCCTCGTCCTCCTGGTAAAGGAACTCCGCAAGGGCGTCAACTTGGAGAAAGTCAAAGTTCAGAACGACCAGCTACAATTTATCGAAGGCCAGGCGGACAAGCTGATGCTCGAGTCGCTCCGGGAACTTTACAATGGCGATCACAACACCCTCAAGGTGATCATGCTGAAGGACCTTTACGAGATTTTGGAAAAGGTTTTCGATCGCTGCCGGGACGTCGGCAACATCGTTTTCCACATCGTCCTCAAGCACTCCTAACCCTTACCCCGGCGTAGGCTATGCTTTTTATTCTGGGCATCATCCTGGTGGCACTCGTTTTCGAGTACATCAATGGGTTCCACGATACCGCCAACGCTATTGCTACCTCCGTCGGCACCAAGGTGCTGACTCCCATGCAGGCGGTCGCGATCGCTGCCACCTTTGATCTTATAGGTGCCCTCGCGGGAACCGCCGTCGCTAAAACAATCGCGGCGGGTCTTGTTGACGTTGCCTTCGTTTCCTTGGCCACCATTCTTTGCGCTCTTTTGGCCGCCATCATTTGGAATCTGATCACCTGGTGGCTCGGTCTCCCTTCCAGCTCCAGCCACGCCTTAATTGGTGGCTTGTGCGGCGCCACTTTGGCTGCTGCCCATGGAAATTGGGGCGTCATTAAGTGGTCTGTTATGAACCCGACCACTCACAAAATGGAAGGTCTGCTCCATAAGGTCATCCTCCCTATGTTAATTTCTCCCGTTTGCGGAGCGATCCTTGGTTTCGTCCTCATGGGGGTGCTCATCGTTCTGATCAAACGCGTCAGGCCCGTTACGGTGAATAAGACTTTCGGCAAGCTCCAGGTTTGCAGCGCAGCATGGATGAGTTTTGGTCACGGCATGAATGACGCCCAAAAAACCATGGGTATCATCGCACTCGTCCTCTTCACTGCTACAAAAGAAGGCACCTTGGCGAGCTTGCCTGAATGGTGCAACTTTTTGCAGAACCCGAATTTCGAAATCAAATTGTGGATAAAGGTTACCTGCGCCGTTGTGATGGCCACCGGTATTGCCACCGGTGGCTGGCGCATCATCAAAACCATGGGGAGCAAGCTGGTGCGGTTGCAACCTATTCATGGTTTTGCAGCTCAGACCACCGCTGCCGCCATCATCCAGGTTGCCAGCATTTGGGGCATGCCTCTTTCCACCACCCATGTCATTTCCACTTCCA
>JAQGOV010000564.1 GCA_028293425.1 Verrucomicrobiales bacterium | reverse complement strand
GGCGCTGGTAACCATTTGCATCCGCCAAATGCACATGGCTGGTAAGCTGGCCAGAGGTGTTGTAGCCGAAGGTTTCCATCGGACGATCAGCCGCATCCAACCAGCGGCCCTGATGGGTCAAAAGGTTTCCTTTGCTGTCGAAGGAATAAAGGTCGGAGTTGCCCCGGCCATCCAAGGCGCGGGTCACGAAATAGGGTTTCTCATAGAACGGGTTTTCACCCGAGCGCTCCTTTCCTTCGTATAAAGGATTGGTCTGTATCCCGTGACCACCCTGGTAGAGAGGATTTGAAACGGAAGCGTCTAGATCGTCCATTTCCCACGGATTATATGCTTCCGATGACCGTTTCGCCTTCAGACGGCCGGAACCAAAACGGGGATCATATTCAAACCGTTCCGCCAAGACCTGGGTGGGAATGCCGGAAGCATCGGCGCAGCAACCTCTCGAACGCGTGCGGAGGTCCGCACGGTGGCGCACGGGGGCGTTTTGATTCAGAGCGCTCTCAAAAGTGAATTGAACCGTGTTGCCGGCGGGACGTGTGATGCGGGTGCAGAGCGAGTCCGAATTCCATTCGTAGCGAGTCTCCCAAAAGTCGGGGTCAGTCTCCCGAAGCCTTGCAGTGGGCCGGTTTTGAGTGTCAGTCACCGGGAAGCCCGGGATGGAGCGGGCCGCGAGGTCGCGATGGATAATTTTGTTGTTCCGGGAGTTGAACCACATCTCCGTCACGTTGCCGACCGGGTCGTTCATGATGGTCTTGAGCGTGGCGTAACGGTTCACAGGTGAAGGATTCTGCGGGAGGTAAGTCAGGAATGTTTCCGGGTACGAGTTGGAGCCGCGACGATAGCTGCTGACATGATCGAAGCTGGCAATGCCGGGATTTATGGTCGGTGCATAGCGAATTTGAAGCCAGGTTTGACCTCTCGGATCGGTAATCGAGAGAAGATTATGGGTTAACCGTTCATCGGCAGCGTCACGAGAATAAGTGTAAACGGTCGTCTTGCCAATCGGAAAGTCGTTCGTGTTCGGGGTTCCAACAATGGGCAGGGTTGTGACGGACTTCAAATCGCCATCGGAGCCATTCGTATCGGCCAGGTTGTAGTAATTGTACGAAACCGTTCGTCCGGAAAAATCCATGAGAGATTGAACGAAGCCCGCTGAATTGTAGGCCAGGCGATTGGTGCGGTTGAGCGGGTCGACAATCGTGGACAACCGTCCCTGATTATCGTAGTTGAACAGCATGGTGTTTCCGTTGCGGTCGAGCATGCGAGCGATTTTGCCCGATTTGACCGAGCCATCGAACGGATTGAATTCCCAACGACCGGTGTCAGGGAAGGTTAGAATAAAAACGTTATTGCTGAAGGCGCCTTCGCTAAAAAACTCGGAGCGCGAGAAAGTTCCATTCGTTTGGCCGAGATACAGGTCTCGTCGTCCGGTGCCGTCGTAAATAGCCATGTTGCTGCCATCCGGTTCGATGTGGATGTTATAACAATGATCCCAGTTGTTCCCCATGGTGGTGAATTGCCCGGTGCGGGACCGATAGGTGCGCTTGAATTCGAAATGCAAACCACGACCGGGAACCTGCAGGTCCGTGACGAAAACCTGCAACTCGCCACTGAAAGGATGGACCGTAAAGTGGTTTACGTGCCAGGGCTCCGCCTGGAACTCACGGGCTTCCGGGGCGGCGGGGGGATCGACCGGAGGCTCTCCGACGCGTTGGGTGCCAAAGGCAGAGCCGGAGGATTCGATGGCACCTGGGAGGCGCGCGATCACTTTCCCATTTTCGAGCCATTCCACGTCATAAGCGCCTTCGGGAAGAGCGGGTGCTGAAAAAGTATAGAGAGCGCCCGACTGAAGTGTCAGCGGCTGAATAGTCCGGTTGCCGACTCGCACCTGTGCATTGGAGCCGAGGCACTGACCTTCAATAAAGACCTGGTTGCCGCCGGAGGGAGTCCAGACAGCCGGTTCGACCCGGAAGAGTTCCGGCTGCGGCAACACCAGGCGGTAAAAACCAGCTTGCGGGGTGCCGGCCGGGGATCTCTCGGGAGTGACCCTGAAAATGCCGTTCGAGTTCGCGGTTTGAACCGCGTCCATTGCCATCCAGAGAGTATCCGGGGAAAGGCTGCGCCGGGATTCCAAGCGATAAAGCGCGTTGGAGATGGACGTCCAACGGAGCACAAGCAACGGCTGGCCATCCGGAGTAAGCCCCTCGATCTGCACGGCTAAACGGGCAGAGTTGGTGGCGGCTGGAAGCGCGGCCAGGGAAAGGAGCCATGCCAACACTGAAATTGCTGTCAATCGCATACGTAATTTCCAACTCTCGGCCGCATTGGTCGGCTTGTTCTTCGACATGGCACCTTGGGAGGGGCACATATTCGCGGTAGGAGCAGCAACTACCAAACCAGAGAATGGGTAAAATCACAAGGAATTTGACCGGATAGATGAGATGTCCCTTGCGCGGCAGGAACAAGAGAAAATTCAGGTTTCGGAGGCCAAACGTGTGTTTGGAGAGTTTCCGGTGCAGTGACCTCAACGCCCGGTCCGTGGCGAGCAGGGGCCGCCCCGGACCGGGCAAATTCGCCAATCAATTCTGCTCCGGGGAATGTTTGCGAGCGCAGATGCGCTTCAAAATCCCAAGGGCAGGGGATGGCAGCTTATGCATGCGCTGCTCTTTGAATGAGCCGCAGGCGGATGCCGTTGGCTGCGCGGCAGCCTCCCCAAAGATGGAGGCAGCCTGTTTACAGGCCAAGTCTTCCTGCTCGCAAGCGCCCTGGAATCGACGACGAAGGTGGCTGATGCGAACCTGCTCGGCCGAAAGCCAGACGCAGAGCAGGGGGACCGGGAGATCCAGCGACTGGGCGATCTTCGTGATTGGCCAGCCTTTGGAGCGGAGTTCAACGAATTGGTTTCTTTGTTCCGTAACGTCCATTTTCATAATTTTGAGAGTCATCATACGGAGGGGGGTCTGCCAACGGCTGTCATACCCCCTAAAAAAGTTTAAGATATTTTTAGTGGGAATTTCGGCCTGTTTTTGAGCGAAATTGCGATTTTGGAACTTGGAGAGCGCGTCTGAAGGCTGCTGAAGCCCAGAATTCTGAATGCGGCCGGTCTGACAATGAGTAGGAATTATTGAGACCTGGAATGAAGGCTTCTGAAAATCCCCGGGATGAACTATAAGTCAGGACCGCTTTCCAGTTTGGGCTGTGGCTTGCCGGGTGAGTTCAATTAATTTCCAGTACGGCGGTGTGTACCCCTGGGTCTGCCTGAATTTGTCACTGAGGCTGAGCACGCGAGCAGCGATGGCATCGTGGGACGAACGATATTTCTTCACGCGCAACGCAGTGGTGGCGCTCATGCCTTCCGGTACCGGGCCTGGTTTTCCAAAAAGGTTGAGAACAAAACTGTAGGCCTTGGCGAGTCGTGAAGGAGGCAGGAGCAAGAGTTGATAATCGAGGGGCTCACCAGGGCTCGCCTGCTGCAACATCACGTCCGTGACCGCATCGTCTATGTGCGCCTTCAACAGGGTAGAGCGGTCACGCCATTCGGCCACGACGGTGACCTGTGGATCGTATTCCAGGTCCGCTGGTTCCTGCGTTTCAAAGTGGCGGACACCTACTGAACCCAGCCAGGCGGTGACGGTTGGCGAGGAAATGAAAGTTGAGCCCTGCCACAGGCGAATGCCCGCTTCCTCATAGGCCGCGGAAACCACCTCCGAACAGAATTGGGACGCATGGTCGCGGCAATCCATGGCGAAATCGTAAGGGATGTGCGTGCCTTTTGCCGACTGCAGGGCGGCGGTTGCGACCCGGTGTGGGAGCATGGGATCCTGGAGCAACTCCGGCAGGTTTGAGCGGAGGCGGAGCACCATGATGCGAAGTTTTTTGTCCTCGAGATATTTTTCCAGAGAGGAAACGCCAACGCCGCTTTCGATGTGGGATTCGATCAGGGAGGCTTGGGCGGTTTTATCGTCGATGTGCAGGAGTGCGACGTGGGAGAAGTTTCCGGGGTAATCGTTCCCGCGCGCGATCAGAGCGGAAGTTGGAGCTCCGCCGCGGGACACGAGGATATCGCCGCTGTGGACGGTCACGCCGAAGATTTTGAGAGCGGGTGTTTGAGAAGGTTCGTTTGTTCCAAGGATGGCCGGAGGCATGTCCAGATTGGCAGGAGCCTGCAACATGACTTCTTCCAAGGCGAGCCGGGAGCCAAAGAGCAGACGATAAATCCGGTCGCGGGTGGAAGGAGCATTGGAGTCCCAGGACTGGCTTTGGCGCTTGACCTCAGCACGGGTGCGAGTCACCAATTCGATGTAATCGTGCAAACGCGCTGGGCATGCCGCGGCGAGAGGCGCCAGGTTGAACAGGTTTGTTTCGAGACTGGTGAACAATGGATCTGCTGGCCCGAGGGGTTTTGTGGCGATGAGCTCCAATAAACGATTGTTTTCGGAGAGCGCTGCACTGAGCTGCGTTTCAAGCCCGGAGCATCCAGCGGTTCGGTTTTGGTTAAACTGTTGCTCGAGGCTGGACCAGAAAGCGTTCAGGTTCCAAACGAAGGGGCGTTTGCCAGCACCCTTTGGGAATGGTGGGTGAGATTCGGGGATGAGCAATAGCACATAGCCAAGAGTCAAGGCGGCCAGGCAATTGAAAAAGATTTTACTGATGCGGTTGACGAGGGGCTTTGAAGGCGGCTTCAAGGTTGAAGCTGGTTCTTTGGTGCTGTGATTCACTGTGGCTCGTTCAAATGGCTGGGGGGATTGTACAAGAACTTTTTGGCGCAACAAGCATTCCCGACTGTGGCTACATACTACGCATGGGAAAGATGCATGGAATCCATACTTCAAGAACCTTACCATCAGTTGTTTTATCGTGAGTAATCCTCCGCTCCATCTTTTCCAGGCATCCAGCCCTAACGCACAATTCACTTCGATAGGAACAGGCTCACCAAAAACCACAAAAAAACACAGAGAGTCGGCGCAATAAGCAACCAAAAGATCAAACGTGAGAGCTTGGACATGGAGGTTCGAACCCCGAAAAAGTTGCCGCATTCATTGCACTG
>JAQGOV010000550.1 GCA_028293425.1 Verrucomicrobiales bacterium | reverse complement strand
GGCCGACGTCCCGCACCAAATCCTCGGCACTCACGTTCTTGAGCGGCAGCACTCGGATCCCGACGTCCTGGGGTTTTTCAACGTCGAGCGTTTCAATCAGCCGCTGGACTTCGGCCATCTTGGATTTTTGGGCAGCGACAATCAGACGGTTCGAGACTTTGTCCGGCCATATCTTGACTGTTCCCCCAGCACCGCCGATTGGTGCGCTGCTGCTGGTACTGCTGCTCGGAGAGGGAGAAGGAGACGAAGAGCTGGAAAAATCGGGGCCGCTGTCGAAAGGCGAATTAGGGCGGGAACTGCTCGAGTTGCTGCGCGGTGGTGATGGACGACTGGTGGAAGGGGGCAGGGGCTGAGCGTTCAGGATAGCGCCAATCAGGTTGCCGAGTTCCTCTGCCTCGGAATATTTCAAAGGAAAAAATTCGACAGCCAGATCGCCGCTGCCCACGACATCCAATTCCTTGAGGAGCTCGCCAGCGAGGCGGATGTTGTCCGTGTAATCCGTGATGATGATTTGGTTAGCCCGATCGGAAACCTCCGCGTTTCCCTTCTCGGAAAGCACGGATTTGAGCTTGTCGCGAGCTTCGGCGGCTTGGAGATTTTTGAGGGGGAAGATTTTGATGAGCCTTTGCCGGCCATCGGGGAGGTCGGTGCGGTTCGGTTCGACAAACTCCGGGTTCATTTTTGGCTCCTGGCCTTCAGGCACGATCATGATGGATCGGCTCGATTCAATCGTGGTGAAGCCTTCCAAACCGAGCGCCCGATAGACGAGGTTGATGGCATCGCGACGCGCAAGTTTCTTGGAACTCACGATCGTGATTTGGCACTGGGCTCGAGGGTGCTTCACGACGCTTTTGCCGGTGGCCTTGGCCAGCCATTGCACAATCAGGTCGATGTTCGCTCCCTGGAAGCTCAATTGTATTTCTTCCGTAGTCGGCGAAACGTCCTGATCGCCTGCCGGACCTGCTCCCGGATTGCCGGGCCCAGGTGTTACAGTGACGGATGGCGGAGGAACTGGCTGATCCGTCGCAACGGCGGCGCCTGGTTTTGGGGCAGCAGCGGAGGGAGGCTTGGGGTTCGTTGTCGTGTCTGGCTTTTTTGCGGTATCCGCCACAGGTTTTGCTTCCTGGGCTTCTCCTGCGGGGCTGGACAACAACAAAGCGCAGGCGGTGCTCATGGCAGCTGCGCAGGACTGGATTTTTTCTCTAATGTTCAATGGCTCTCTCCCTTTGGTAATAACGATTCGCTTCCAAAACCTGAAAAAATAGTTAGCTCTTTTGTCTGTCCATCTTCTTCAACCAGCACGCGGTTTGCTCCAATGCGCACGAGCTTGATGGCACCGAGTTGCTCGCCTTCCTTCAGAAGCCCGGTTTGGCCACTGGGTGCGCGCAGAAAAGCATGCTCACCGGCAATGCCAAGGAGGGCCATAGGCAGAGGCCGAACGATCGGGCCGAGTATTTCGCTTTCCACAATGCAATCTACCCGGGCCTGGATTGGCGCGGGAAGTTCCATGGGCTTTCGGGCCATTGCGCCAGCATCGGGATTTGAGCGTGAGGCGGAATTGGTGCCGCTGGGCTTTGCTTCCGGGGCAGGGGAGAGAGCGAGACCGAGGCTGCTCACGTTCAGGTCTGAAAGGGGGTCCCTGTGAAAGGCCACGCGAGACGCCTGATAAAGAAACAGGCCAGCGAGGGCTATGCAAAGGATGCGTAGAACAGGATTGATTCGCTCAAGCACGGGGCGCCTCCTCTTTTTTCCACTGTTCGTAATCGAGTATCACGATGATCATGTGAATTTTAACCATGCCCTGCTTGGCTGGGTCGAGGTTGAGCTGCAACGAATCCACAATGATGGGATATCCCAGGGTTTTAATTTTATGAAGCAATCCCATGACTGCCGGGACCGGTCCTGCGCCATCAAACTGCATGGAAGCCAGTTCCTTTGCGGCGGCACGAGCTGCGGACTCGCGAATGGGTCCAAGCTGGATTCCTCCGCTGCTGGCCGCGCGTTGAATGGCAGCACTCGCATCCGCAGCCAGGGAAGTCCTGGAAAGCTTTTGCGGATCCATATTGAAAGTTTCCTTTAGCTTTTGTGTCAGCAGGACGCGGTTTTCATACGGTAAAATTTCACGCTTGAGCCGAAGCGCCTCGGCCTGCATTTGCTGGTAATCGGCGCGGCTGGCCTCCAGCTTTTTCCAGCCGTTCAAGCCAAAGAAGATGACCAGGTAAATGGAGAGGCCGATGACAGCCAGCCGCACGGTGCGTTTTTCGCGTTGGTTGAGAGCTGGCATATTAATTCTTTTTCTCCTCTGGCGTGACAACTGTGTTTGTGCCTGGCCGGGTGGTTGAAGCGGTGTTTGTGGGCGGTCCAAGGGCCTTTTCCCTCACTTTCGAAGCAGCGTTTCGCCCGGCAGGCCGGGGCCGTTCGCTGGCTTTTAGAAGGGAGTCCAAGTTTTTGCTGTCGTCGGAGGGGTTCCATTGGGCCGTGATTCTAACTGTCATCTTCTGACGATCGGCCGAGGGGGTTTGCTCCTCCACGACCACATTGTTGAAATAGCCTGAAATGATCATCTTGGAACGAAAGTCCGCAACCTGTTGGAAGTCCCGGAAGGTGGCGCGCACTGAAAGATCTCCGCGCTTGCTCAAGGCAAGCGATTCAAGGCGAGTTCCGGATGGAGCTGAATTCGCAATCAGGGCCAAAGGATCCAGGTAAGGCGGCTGATTGGTTTTGAGATATTGCAAAAAGGTGAGTTCACGGTCCACTTGCGGCAGCTTATCACGATAAGCTTTGATGTCGGCGATTTTGCGGGCAAGCCGGGGTTTTTGGATGAGGGGCTCAGCATAGCGAAGGATGAGCAACGAGACGACCAGCAGCGCGGCAAGAGCAGCCCATTTCCATGGAACCGGGCGCGAGGATTTTTCCTTTGCGTGGGAGGGCTGTGTCTCAAGCACCAGCAGTGGCATTCCACCATTAGATTCGCAGTCGCGTTTCAATCCGAAAATAGCGGCGGACCGGCCTTCTCCCGGAGGTGAGCTAAACAGTTCGCACTCTACATTGCCAAGAGCCTTGGAGAGTCTCGGTCCGAAATTCCTGAGCCGTGCGGTTTCGCCGCAGAGATAAAGCTTTTGGCCGGTCCAATGCGCGCGCATATTTGCAGCCAGTGAGCCTAACTCGGCGTCGACAGCAGCCGGCGCGTTTGTTTCAAGGCCACCGTTTCCGCTGACCTTTTCTGCTTCGTGAATTTTGATTTTCTCCGCTTCCGCATGGCTGATGCCCAGACGTTTTTGGATGGACTGGGTAATGATTTCCCCACCCCACGGAAGCACGCGCACTGAGACAGGGATGCCATTCTCGCAATTGGTGAGCTCAGAATGGCAGCGCCCAATGTCGAGTACGGCATAGTTGCCCTTGGATGTTTCGCTAACGAGCGCGTTGCGGGCAAACGCCCCAAACGTAAACACAGGTGTGACGCCGCAACCGGCGAGCAGAGTGGAGTAATCCTCGAGAACGTCCTTTTTTACGGCGGCGACCAGGACCTCCTGCGAAGTTTTATTGCCGTTTTGCTTTCGGCCGAGCAATTGCCACCCCCAGGCGAGTTCTTCAGGCGAAACCGGGAACTCCCCTTCAATTTGGAGATAGAGCAGGCGCTGGAGCTCATCCTTTGAAGCGTTGGGCAATTCCAGGCGGCGGATGGAAACGCCACGGCCGCCAATGGCGCAGAACGCCTTGCCGCGCGTGCTCCAATTCTTCTTTTCGAGAAAGACTTTGATGCTGGAAGAAAGTCCCTCAAGGCAACCCGGGGTCAGGCGGCCGTTATCCTGCCGCTCCAGCGAGAGTTCGAGACCGTCGTCTCCGTCCAGCATTTTAATCGAGCTTTGACCAAGTTCGATATAGAGAGTTGGAGAATTCAGAAATGCAAAGCTCTTCATAGATCCTCCCGCCAGGAGAGTGTTTTAAAATCCGTGACTGTAAACCGGATGACGACCTGAATGCGCTTGCGGGCGCCAGAGGAGGGGATGCGTCCCTCGCTTAAAATGCGAAAAGTCTCTGAACGCGCGCAAACCCTCGGGACAACTTTCTTGAAAAGCTCAGTGTTCATTCCATCCACTTTCAAAAGCCAGGCGATGTTCGGAAAGAACCCGGCTGATTGGCGATATGAAACAATGGCTTGAGCGAGTTGCTTGTCCAGACCAGGCAGGCAGGCGAGCACCTCGGCGCTCGCTGTGTTGATGTTGACGGGGCCTGGCTGCTCATCTGAGCCAAGAGAGATGTCATCCGCTATGTCCATGAGCAGCGTGTCAGTGATCAGCTTTGGCCCAACGGAGACGGCCTGGGATGAATTGTTGTTCTGTCCGGTGTTATTGCCTTGCGTTCGCTGGTTCCGCGGTTGCGTGGACGTGCGGCTGGAGTTGGCAATCGACGAAGAGGCGGTTGGAGTGGAAAGCGCCGTCACATCGAGCAGATCCGCAAGGCTGTTGAACTGGTTCTGATTGCGCCAGGCGACAATCGCTTTGGCGATGTCAGCCGTAATCCCTTTGACCTTGGTGAGTTCCTTTTCGGCCGCGGACTTGATGTCTACGCGATCGCCGCCAGAAGCACTTTTGTTTTGGACCAGCGAGTCGACCGTGAATAATCCCGACCAGCCGGCATCCAGCACGCCGTCATGATTATCCGGGGGCTCGGATGCCTTGCCATCGTCCTCCTCGGGGTCCAATAACCCGTTTTGGTTCGCATCCTCGCCGATGAACAGTTCGCGGGGAATGCCTTTCACCATGAGCAACTCCCGCACGCTCTGAAAAGGGCCGTTGCGCGGCAGGTAAGGTGGTTTGAGGGATGCATAATATTCAGCCTCCGCGCCGCCTGGAGTAACCGTATTATCCTTGTCGCGCCAATCCATGATCGCGGCAGCCATATCCGGAGTCATGCCTTCGATTTTTTCCAATTCCTCTTTGGTCGCATAGTTGAGGTTCAGCCGGCTTTCCTCGTCAGCGACGCCGAACATGAGCTTGCCTCCTTCATCCTGGCGGCCCTGGTGAAAAATCTTGAACTCGCCACGGCCGAAGGGCACATCGCGAAAATCCTGCGCTGAATCGTACAGGCTGCCGCTGTGGTTTTTGGCGGTGCGCTTTCGCTCCTTGGCCTCCTGGAAAAGGAGAGCTTTGGTTTTTTCGATACCGGCCAGCGCAAGATAATGGGCTTGAATCAGGTCGCCGTGGTTTTTTACCACCAGGAGTTGGAGGCGGGCGGAATGGAGCAAACCGATTACAACCACCGACAGCAAGGTGAGACACCAAAGCAACCCAACCAGAATGGAACCACGCTGATGCTTCATGGTGTTGCTCCCGTTGGCTGGTTTTGATTCTGGGGCGCCGTCGTATCGGGGCTTTCGTCAGGCGAGTCGCCGGCAGCGTTGGCAAGGCCTGCGAGCGTCAGCCGGCAGACGGTTTGGAACACCATGGGCGGTTCGGCTTGTTCCTTATCGCGCGTGGAGCCGACGGAAAGCGTAATGCGAACGGCTTCAGGCATCCCTTCAAGATTCGGTTCGAGACGCAGGGAAGTCTGGGCCTTGTTTTTGCCCGATGGATCGCCCCAGTCATCGTACCAATCCAGCCCATCGTAGTATTCGAAACGCAAACCCCGGACGCCTCGCAAAATTTCTTCGCGACTTCCGCCGGAAAGGGGTTCGTCGTCCGGAGTCGGATCGCGACGCCGCCAAAGGGCGAGCTGTCCCGATTTCGGGTCCGGGGACACAAAGTAGCTCACCTCGCAGAAATCGGATTCTCCGCGGCGTTTGGGAGTATAATTGCCGGTGCCGAAGTCGAGGTTATCCGCTTCCACATCCTCGAGCATCCGTTGCATGCCAAGAAAGGCGATGTCTTTGGAAAGCGGGCGGGCACCACGAAGATCTGCGGACATCATCGAGATCGCGACCCGCGCGCCCTGCACGATGTCAGCGCGGGATTCAATGAGTTTTTGGCTGCGGAGGCCTGAACTCAGACAAAGATAAGCCGCAGCCAAGATCATGGCCATTAGCGCGGCACTAATCACCATTTCGATCAAGGTAAAGCCGGAAGCCGGGGCTTTCGAAATTGAGAAAATCCTGGAGGGAAAAGGGAGCTTCATTTTCGTCCTCCATCTTTCTTTTTTTTCGATTTCTTTGTGTCAGAAGGATCCTCAGGCGCAAGTGGCGCATCGAAGAGAAGTGTCTTCAGCTCGTAAATGACCTGCCCGGTTTTAGCGTGTGCCACGGTTACATCGACGTCGTGGAGTCCATCCAGATCCGAGCTGCTCACCGTTTGTTTCCAGTGGTAAGGACCCTCTTCGGCTTCACCTTCCGTCGAGCCATCAATGACGACGCCTTCGGCCCGGAGCGTCTCAATTTGGCCTGCTGCCAGCAGGGCGGCAGCCGTTTGCAGTTCGCACTCCTTGCTGGCGCGCAATCCGGCGGTGATGCCTTGGGATAAGCCGACAAGGCCAACCCCAAGAATTAGGATGGCGCACATTAACTCGACCAGGGAGAATCCGGCATCCAGGCGCATGGATTTATTTTTCATCCTGCTCCAGGATCTGCACCCGTGCGGTGACGGGGTTGATGCGTAAGGCGAGGCTGAGGCCGGTTTTGTCGCGCAACTGAATTTCCGCTGCTTCAGCGGTGCCATCGGCGTAAAACACAATGGCATCCAGACCCTCCATGCTTTCAAGCTCCGGGCCACGGTCCGAGGTGTCCTCCTGGTTTGAATCCTCGGAGGGCTCCGGTTTTGGCTTTCTCAGGTCCAGGGAGATGCGGTCATCAATGACGCCTTGGCCGCCTGGGACGTCATCTTGTAATGGGCTGTTTGGTTCGCGACCATTCACCAGCTTTTCGATGTTGTAATGGTTTGTCTTCCGATCAAGCCGCACACGCTGGGCCTGGTGGAGGGAAATCGCGCGGCTGTTGGCAAGGTTGAACACCTCGATCAACTTTCTCCCGCTGGTCCGGAGCAGTGCATCTTGGAAGGTCCCTTTCATCTCGGGAATGATGATGGCCGTCATGATGCCGATCAGCACGATCACGACCATCAGTTCGATGAGTGTAAAGGCCTCACCAAATTTCCGGACTGGACGTGCTCTATGTGCTCGATGTAACAACACGGTACGCGCTCCGCGCCACTTGAACTACATGAATCCCTTCGGCTGCCCGTTCAGCGCGGGCTCCGAATCCAAAACAAGGTCGAAACAGGACTGCTAAACTCTACCAATTGCCAATGTCGGCGCGCTCTCCTTCGCCCCCATCGGCTCCGTCGGCCCCCCGTGACCACAGGTCAAAGCTGGACGGGTGATGAACTCCAGGATTCCGGTATTGGTAAGGGTTTCCCCATGGATCATTGCGCAGCATCTTGATGTAAGGGCCGCGCCATTTTTTGTCGTCTCCCGTGGGAGCTTCCACGAGGACTTTCAAACCTTCCTCGGTGGTCGGATGGCGGTCCATGTTGATGTTATATCGCTCGATGGCTGACTCGAGCTCCGCGATCGTGCTCTTGGCGGAGCTGATCTTTGCATCCGCAGTGGTGCCGATAAATTGCGGGATGATGGTGGCGGCGAGAATGCCCAGAATGACGACCACGACCATGATTTCGATCAGGGTAAAGGCGGATTGTTTTTGACGGGCCGGGTTTGGAAAGTTCCTCCAACGAACGCGCTCTAATGTTTTCTTCATAATTGAATCCTTGCGAAATTAGTGGATGTCTCGGCTCATTTTGAATATCGGCAGTAGCAGCGCGATGACCATGAATCCAACCAATGCGCCAACGACGAGGATCAGCGCGGGCGCGAGCAGCGA
>JAQGOV010000515.1 GCA_028293425.1 Verrucomicrobiales bacterium | reverse complement strand
GTGTTTGGTCAACTGAAGTGTGCCGGCAGGGGCGCTACTGCCATAGCTTGGGGTTAATCCGTAATTTACTCCTCCTCCAGTTGGGCGGTCCGTGGTCCACAAAACATTGGCGGACGAATCGGTGGCCACCACTCTGACATCGTTGATAAACTGAGGCACAGGCTTCGCGTAAATGCCCAAATGACTGCCAATGTAGCGTTCGTGCCCCCTGTTCAGGGCAAGGTAGCTGGAACTATTCAGAGCGATGGGATTCCCGCCGCAGTCGGCCATGTACATCGCCGTCGAGCCACCGCCATCCATGTTGATGGCATCCCACGCGCCAAAAAACTTTGCCCAGGTGCCGCTGTCGCGGTCCTCGGCTCCTTCCGAAAAACTTTGACGACCATCGATGGTTATCATGTAGAGATAGCGTTGATTCTGAGAGATGCCGAAAATGGTTCTGGGGTTCAGGAGATGGACCTCTCCATCGGGGTAGTTTGCGACCGCCCAATCACCCACGTTCACGCCATTCGAAAGCACCGGATAATACCCCGTAACAGCCGTAAAGATGCCGGCTGTGTTCGTGCCCGGCGGCACATTGTTAAATCGAAACGATGGCACCTTGTTGGTGGTAAAGAGCAAGCTCGCATACTTGCTGGTGTCCGGAGGAGAAACGGTGTCGCCGTTTGAGATTAAAAGGCCGAAGGCGTTGCACCCGATTCCTTCGCTGGAGGGGTCGGATTCACCTGTTATAGCGCTGTAAAAGTTAGCGTCTGTAGCGACTTGCACTCCGTATCGCCGAATAAAGGTGGTGATGCTGGTCGAGGGCGTTTCGCGGGAATTGACCAGGTAGTTGGTTGTGCGAGGGGTGGTAAAAAGCCGAACGTCTGGATCGCCTAGGTCGATTTTCAGGCAGTTCGCCACCTGGAGATGATTGATCGTCGCAGGGTCCGGCGTGTTGGTGCCGACGGCATGCTCGATGCCTTTGTAAAGGGGGCGCCACGGCGTAATGGTCATTGCGGCCCGCAGGGGGGCGGAGGCAAAGAAAAATATAATCGCTAAAAACGCCGAGGTTCGCATGCTTGATCTCGAGTTGGCCATTTTAACAGAAACCAGATCTCAGGGAAAGCAGCTTTGTATGTCCAGAGCGCGAAACGCAGGGTTAAGGAGCGGATCTTTCCAAAATTGCCAGATCCTCCTGGTTACTCAGCGCTCCAGCGATAATCGTAACCCGGGATGGGATCGCGGGTGAACGCAGCATCGATTCCGTCGTAGTAAATAGGAGTGAATTTGACGCTCCCATCGACAAACCCGCACATGCTTCCCGCGTTGTTGTAAAAAGGAGCGTTTTTTTTGCCCGTGCGGCTGCTATGCCAGGAAAGAGGGCCGTGGGCGGTCCATTCCATGGTCAGAAGGGTTTTGGTCGGTTCTTTCACGCTATTCACCTTTTTACCAGCAAGGTTTGGTATGCCAGGCAGGTTGACCCCATTGAAAACGTAGCTGCTGAAGTCGAACCGCGAATTTCTCCAGAAAGGAATTGGGTCAGTATAACCGCGGTCGTCCGGGCAGGCAAAGAGCTTGTCCTGCGCGGAGGATTTATCTTTGAGGCCCGCGTGTCCCTTGATCAGCTCTTTGTAAAACCACCATACCGGGTCCTTGTTCTGTTCGGAGAAAACAGGAAGAGTTCCCTGGCTCTCGTCGGCATAAAGAAGGACGGCACGATTCACCTGGTTCAGATTGTTCATGCACTGGGCCTGGCGGACACGGGCGCGGTTTTTAATCAGCAGGGGAACAGCGATGGCTGCAATGAGCGACAAGGCTGCCAAAACAACCAGCAAATCAGGAAAGCTGAAACCTAAATCCGTCCTGCCGATGGTTGAGGATCTCGCAAACTTATTTTGCATAGGTTTTGAGTGCTGCGAGGTTATTCGTTCCGATGACGGCATAGAGAGCTTCGAACGACTTGTCCATGGTGGCGGCGACCGCGTACCCGCTCGTTAATTCTCCCCGGCTCACAATAGCCGCGTGAAGGAACTGGTCATCGAATAGCTTTTTGAGGTTGAGTTGTTCAGGCATGGTTCCCGTGCAAAGCGCAACAATCCGTGGACGCTTGTCTCCGACCCTCATCACCTGGGCATCCGTAAATTCCGGCGGGCCCAGGAGAGAAATGACGATGTCATTATCGGTCAGCTTGCGCAATAGCTCCGCGTAATCGCCTGGCGGGTAACGCAGCACGCGGAGAGGGTCCACTTTGCTCAGGTTGGTTTGGGTGAGGGGATGCCCTTTTCGACGCAAAGCCTCGGAAACCGCCTTCACCTCTTCCGTGCTGGCAGGATTCGGAATCATCGAGACGTCCCGCGCGAGCAGCACGATCTTTCCGCTGGCCCCGAAGGCGAGCGCTTGGTCGGCCAAGGCCTGGCCAATAGCGCGGTGGGGAGCAGGATCAAACTCGGGGCCTGGCCCTCGGATAAGGTATAAAGCCAGGGCTCCGCAGCCGGCGATCACCAGCAGGGATAACAAGGTTTTGGCTGTGTTCGAATTCATGAGGCCTCTGCTTCGCGCGTTTATCGGTATGGTTATGCGTTTGAAGGCGGCAAGGTCAAGCATCGAATCCAGAAAGCGCCGAGTTGAGCTGCCAAGCTCGGCAGACTCCTCCAGGAACACGGATTGTTTGAGATAATTTATCTCCGGGCCGCCGGTGGGTTAAATTTATTGCAGAAAGTGAAGTAAGGCTTTTGCTGTCGGATCATCATCGTGGGTCAAGGCAATGACTTCCGAGATGTGGTTTTCGTGGGGCGTAAAATGCAGCTTCACGGGAACGCCCACTTCCTGAAGGGCCTTGCTGAAACGAAGGGCCTGCGCACCCAGCGGCACATAGTCCCATTGGCAATACGCCACCAGGAATGGTGGAGCGGAACTGGTGATGTGGTTGATGGGAGAAGCATTTTTTCGGAAAGAAGGGTCGCGGCCGAAAACGGCGGCCTGACTCTCGCCAATATCGAGGTCGAATACACCGCTCAAACTGATGACCCCATGAATATTTTTTGGCGAAAGCTTGTGAGCTGCCAGCAGGTGCGCATCCAGGGCGAGCAAAGCTGCCATATGACCACCGGCCGAATGGCCGCCGACATAAATCCGATTCGTATCGCCGCCAACGGCCGCAATGTGCTGGATGGTCCACGCAAAGGCAGCGGCTGCATCTTCCACCTGGGCTGGATGCTTGTTTTTGGGGCCAAGGCGGTAGCTTGGCACCACTGTGATGATCCCTTCCTTGGCGAAGCGGTAGCCAAGGGCGGGATAGAGACCACGATCCCCCGTTCGCCAAGCGCCGCCGTGGAAAAAGATGAAGACGGGAGCCAAATTCTTTGCTCTAGGTAGATAAAGGTCGAGCTTGTGCTTATTTGCATCCTCGGGCTTTCCGTCCGCGTAGGTAAGATTATTCGTTACGTCGACGGGCGCGGAGAGATCCATGCTTGGCCACGGCAAGGCAGACCATCCCGGCTTTTCCAGGTAAACTGGATTGGAGTAAATCCATGGCCGGTCTTCACCGCCGACAGTAAGCCATGCTTCCAGCCGGTAAGCGCCTGGCGCTTTGGCGGTGAAGGACAAATTGGTGCCATTGGTTTGGTAAACCAAAGTGCCGTTGTGGAATAATTTGAGTTTAGCTGCGAGCGGGGTGAACGCGGTGACCTGAGTTTTTTCCCACATCAATGCACGATCACCCATGGGAAAGGTTCCCAGGTTGTTGTGCGCGCCAAAAGCGAAACCTGTCGGATCGCACAATGAGTCATGGGAAACATAGATGTGGCCTTCCAGAAGGGCTTGGCGGATTTCGGGTTCGGTAAGTTCGCGGGCAAGAATATGGGTACTGAGGTGGCGAAAGCTGATTTCGTATGGATCCAAAGAGGCCTCGTTCAGTCGGTTGATTCGAAAGGGATGGCTGGACGCAATGCCCGTCAAGGAACCTTTTTGTGCCATGTCGTCCCATCTGGCAACGGCGTCGGCTCTATATTCAGCGGCCAGGGCAAACATCTCCTCCGGATATTTTCTGAACTGCTCGAGGGCCTTTTGCCAGGAATCGGGACTGGCAGCCGCCTCTTTTAGGAACCGGCCGAAACCCGTGTTGGAATTCTCGTCCGCGGAAAGGCTGCTGATTTCAATGCCGCTGAACCCGGCAGGGCTAACTTCCGGCCGTTTGTCCTTTAAGCCGAGGAAACTTAGGGCTTTCTGATCTGTCCCAGATGCGGGTAGACGCAAGTCGCCGTTGGTGGTCTCCAAGGCGGAAATGAATAATATATCGTCTCGGAGGCCCCGCCACTCATCAGGCTTTGATTCATGGTTTGCGAACATTACCACCCGGACACCGGCTTTCTTGGCTGCTGTTAGGACCTGCTGACGGGCGTTTTGGATGGTTCCTGAGGCCTCGGTTGGAACGGCAAGAGCGGCGCGAAAGTCTTCGAAAACCCATAAATCAGGCAGAGGCCGGCGTTCCCTTCGGAAACGCATTAAGTCTTGGTGCACCTCCTGCAGGCGTTCAGGAGTGATGGCCGGAGCAGTCGTGGGAGCGGACTGTTCCGCTGCCATCCCGGCCCTGAAAGCCAGGCCGATGCAGAAGCAGAGAGAGGCAATGCGCATGTCCAAAACTGTAACCGAAAACCGCGTGCTGAAAAGGGAAAGTCATTCTTTGCCGAACCAGAATTCGGGTTTCTACCTATAAGCAACCACGTTTGGTTCGACTAACCTGCCTTCGCAAGGCGAGGCCGCGTGGCAGTTCAGGCCAAAATCAAATGATTATGTCAGCACACTCAGCACAACGCATGATTCGGCATCAGCAGACCTGCCTCTTTTTGAAAAATGAACAGGAGTGGACAAACCGACCCGAGGAAGCCAAACATTTTGAGAGTATCTGGGCAGCGGCGGATTTTGCCATCCAACACGGATTGGAAAACGTGGAGTCTGTTTTGCAATTTCAAGCCCATCCGCCGGTGGCATGTGACGTTTATTATAGCCTCAGGGGAGCAAAACCAGGCGCTCAGGAAGGAACGCGGCTAGGGTATGAACCGATTCGTTGGTCGGGGAACGACGAAGAAGAGTGAGCGCTTCCGGAGCTTTCGGAAGAGTTCTTAAAGGCCGGATTTAATAATCCGTTGGCCAAAGCGATGTAGTTCAAATAGGGCCGGTTTTACCGCTTCCTTATCCAGCTCCACCGTGTAAAACCCGCCATCTTTAAGCAGTTCGATTCCGGCCAGGGAAGGGCACAATAAAACATTGAAAGGACGCCACTGCCGCGCCATGCGGAGGGCCATGCTGAGACGGCGCGGGGTGTGGCCGAGGAAAGAGATGGGAGGCATGCCTGCAAGCAGGCGGCTCTTCATCAGAACAACGTTGGAATGCAGGTGCCCGAGAACGGTTCGTTCTACTTGGCTTAGTTTTTCCCGGACCGCTTTTTCCTGCCCCAAATATGGCAACGCGGTGGGGTCATGGCAGAAAAGAAGAATCTTTTGATCGGGCTTAATGGCCTGGAATATTTGGCGGATTTGTTCGAGATGTTGTTTGCGTAGTTCCTGCCACTCCAGCCTTTCTTCGACGAGTGATTCGCTTTCATAAACCGGGAAAGCAAGAAGGGTAGAAACAACTCCGATGAGAACGTAGCGGCCAACCTCGATTGACCAGGCTGGTTGCAATTCCAATTCCGAGCGGGCACGATGGAAGCTGCTGAGCCGGAGACCGCCGTTTGTTCCGCCCATCATACGCTTTCCGATTTCATGGTCTCCGAAGATGGCTTGAAAATTCGTAGGAAAATTCTGGCGGAGCTTGCCAAGGCATTCTGCAGCACTGGCGCAAGCCGCATCATCGCTTACCCCTACAAAGGCGGAATCGCAGGAATAATCTCCGTTCGCAATTACCAAATCGACGGCGCGCGTTTGGTCGATGAACCGATTCAGGAGATGGTTATGGGCAAAGGGATCGCGGAGCCAAATATAATGGCGGTACAGGCGAATAAAAAGCCGGAGAGCTGGGCTGGCGATGCCTTCATTCAAATAGTTCGTGCGCTGGCGCTCGGCCGGCCCGGCGTAATGGATATCGCTCAGGATGCCGAGGCTGATGCCGTTTTGCATGCGGCCAATTTCGGGGATTTGGTTCGAGAAGTAAACCGGTTGAATTGCATCTGCCCTTCAAACTACTGATTGCCGGGTTTTAACCGCGGAGCAAGTTCCCGGACGTAGCGGCTAAGTTCAACGGTTAAATCATAACGTAGCAGCGGGGTGATCAGGTAAACTCCCTGGAAAAATTCCAGGATAGTGTCGCAAAACTCCCGCGCAATAGCCAGGCCGGTGGCATTGCCTTCCGGGCCCTCCTTCCCTCGCATGCGGTCGCGAATGATGTCGGGTATGACGATTCCCGGCACTTCGTTGTGAAGGAACTCGGCGTTGCGTCCATTCATGAGTGGCATCACGCCCATGAGGATGGGAACTCCGAGGTGCTTGGTTTTCTCGTAAGTCATCCTGGCAAGTTGCGGGTCGAAAATAGGCTGGGTCATAACGAAGTGCGCTCCCGCCTTGATTTTGCCTTCAAGTTTCCTGACCTGCGAATCAAGGTTTTTGGCATTTGGATTCAGGGCGCAGCCAATAATGAACCGGGTTTTTGCTTTCAGGTCCCGGCCGTTGGCCGCAAAGCCTTCGTTCATGCGATGGATGGTTTGAATGAGGCCCAGGGAGTTGACATCGTAAACGCTCGAAGCGTCGGGGTGATCGCCAATCTTTGCCGGGTCACCGGTCAGAGCGAGCACGTGGCTAAGGCCAAGGGCATGCATGCCCATGAGCTGAGATTGCAGCCCAAGCAGGTTGTGGTCGCGACAGGCCATATGCACAATAGGCTCCAGCCCGGTGCGTTGTTTCACGAGGAAAGAGGCCGCCAAATTGGACACGCGCAGGATGGCCAACGAGTTATCGGCCAAAGTGACGAAGTCGGTGCCCGCTTCCTTAAGTGCTTTTGTGCCCTGCACCAGCTTTTCGAGATCTAGGCTCTTGGGTGGATCCAGTTCAGTGACGATAAGCGTTTGCTTGCGGAAGATGTCCAACAAGGATGGCTCGGGTGGAGCGTCTTGCTGGGTGCGCTGGACGATTTCAATTACAGGAGAGCCGGGTTTGCTCTCGATTGGCTTAAGTTGTGGGAGAACACGGGCCATGGCCGCGATGGTCTCGGGGGTAGTGCCACAGCAACCGCCGATGAGCCTCACGCCCTGCGCCACAAGCCGGGGGAGAAAATCTGCGAAGTATTGGGGGGTGGGATGGTAAAGATAACGCCCTTCGTAGAATTGGGGACGGCCGGCATTCGGGTAGGCGCTGATTAGATCTCCCGGTTTGATGGCAATTTCCTGAAGTATTTTCTCAGCAATGGTTGGCCCAAAATGGCAGTTGAGACCAACCACGTCTGCCCTCGCCGCGCGCAGGCGATCAAAGGCCGGAGCAATGCGGACGCCATCGGAAGTGTGGCCATCATCAGCGAAACTGAGTGAGGCGATGACCGTCGCACCCAGTCGTTTGCCGACAGCCACCGCAAGCAACAGTTCGCCAAGGTTAGGAAAAGTTTCAAAGAACAAGGTGTCCAATCCGCCTTCGAGCAAGGCGTCGCATTGCTCGGTATAGCTGGCAATCTTTTGCTCGTCGGTCAGGACGATAGAAGGATTTGTGGTGATGGGCCCAACAGATCCGGCGACCAGCGCATGATTCTCGCGCGCTGCGGCCAGGGCGAGTTCCGCTCCGCGCAGGTTTATTTCTCTGGTGCGTTGAGCGAGGCCATACTTTTCAAGCCGGACCCGGTTGGCCGCGAAGGTATTGGTCTCGATCAGCTTTGCTCCGGCACGGAGGTAATCCAAGTGCAACTGCCGAACCGTCTCGGGATTCGTGACATTGAGCGCTTCATACGAAGCATTGAGCGGTTGGCCTCGCTGGTATAAAAGGGTTCCAATAGCGCCATCGCCCAAAACTAATCCGTTTTGCAGGAGTTCCACTAAATTTGACATATCAACGTATCGAGATGCATTGATATATGTTCTTTATTGTGGGACTTTGCAACCAGAAACTTCGGCTCGGCACACGCTGGCCACGTGTTGCCGGGATGCCCTTACGAAGCGAGGACAGCTTGGAAGACAATTCCTTGAGGAAGTAACCTCGCGAGCAGCAGATGGTTGATGATGATAGACTTGGCGATGGGTTTATTTTCGCTCCGCTGCGAGGTTCGCCTTAATCATCTCTTCATCAATGACTACCTTCCAGGCGTCTCCAACCCGTCGGAACTTCAAGGTTTCCGTGTGGGGCGATGCAGAAACCATGTCCGTTTGCACTTCTAAAACGGTTTCGTTCTCCGATGGTGCTTGCCTTGAAAGGATCTTATAACCGGCATAACCGCCTTTTTGATTCTGTGCCATCATGGGGTACAGGATTGCATCCTCCAAAGCATGGCCCTGGGCTTGAATTTTCTGAAGTTCCTCTCGTGCTTTGGCTGGGTCGGGCGCTGCAGCGACCATTTGGTCCAGCATTCCTTCCAGCAACTTCTTTCCCTGCTCGGTGATTAAGATCGACTCCTTAAAACGGTCCCGGTTGCCATTGAGCACTGTATATCCCCGGGTTTGCAAAGCTGCTTCTGGGGTTGCGAACCCGGCGTCCACCCAGGTTTCCTTAGGAAAGCTCGTTTCCGCAGCTTGTGGCGCCAATGTGGTGGCTGGACGGCTCCCAGCTCCGCGAAGTTTGGCAGCCTCGAGACTTTGCGCGCGCAACTGCGCCACTTCACCACGCAGCCGCAGCAATTCGCTCATTTGCTCCGTCACGAGCTGTTGAGAATTTGTTCGTCTTATTCCACTGGAAGGTTGCCGATTCTCGGCTGCGAGGTCGGACAATTGGGCGAGTTGATGACGGAGAGATTCATTTTCTCTTCGCAAATGAGCTGACGCTTGTTGTTGGATGACCAGGGGAGTTGCAAGTCCTGCAAACAGCAGAGCCCCTGCCACACCGATTTTAAGTTTTGTCCACGCCATAAACTGTAATGCTCCTTTCACAAGGGTGATTGTTGAACCGCTAACCAGAGTTCCCTTTGTCAACGCCGCGGCAGTGATGGAAATTGCCAGTGCCGGCGGTGCGGCCTGAATTGAATGTGCGGAAAGCAAACTGGTGATGATGACTGCCGTTGAACTTACGCCCCGCTTTAGAAAATACCGACGGAGCCGTTCCACGGCGCGGTCGATCCGCTTTTGGGCGGTGCGCTCCTCCAGGCCGAGGGTGTTGCCGACCTCCCTCAGGCTTTTATTTTCGAAATAACGCAACACCACTGCATTGCGGTCCTGGTCTCGTAAAGCCTCCATCGCTTCATCCAGCACTGGTGACAACTGTTCCCAATTGGGTCCGGCCTCCGCCTCGGTGAGGATGGATTGCATGTAGGCTTCCCGTTCATGGATTTGGCGTCGACGCTGGCGCTTCAGCGCGTCAGCAGAAACGTAACACGCGGTGCGGTATAGCCACCCTGATAAAATTGTCCCTGTGCCCAAGGAGCCCGCCTTACGTGCCAGAATGATGAAAACTGCCTGGGCGACTTCCTCCGCCAAATACGTATCACGGACCTGCCGCAACGCCGCCGAATAAACCAAGTTGATATGGCGGGAAACGAGGGCTTCAAAAGCCTTCTCGGATTGTCGGGTGGCATATTCGCGCACCAGTTCCATGTCATCGGGCATCATCTACCAATACATGGACGCCCAAGTTGAAAGGAGACAAAAAAGTTTTCAGACTGCTGCTGGCGGGAGTGGTGGAAAAACTCTCACTCCGTGTGGTATTGCAAAACTTGGTGGTGAAAGGTGAGGAGGGCGGTTTTCAACCGGCTCCAGGGAGCCGCCTTAAGCACCCCAATATCATTCACGACAAACTTGGGCTTCAATCCGAGGGAGGAGGATCGCGAAGACGGTGCCTATGCCAAGGGTGCTTTCGGCCGAGATGACGCCCTGGTGATCTTCGATGATGCGCCGTGTAAGGTGCAGGCCAAGGCCGGTGCCACCGGCTTTGGTGGTGAAGAAAGGCGAAAACAATTTGGACAAAACCCATGGAGGCATGCCGCAACCGGTATCGCCAATTTGGATGGCCAGAGCAGGGGAGGCAGAAGGGTCATCATTTAAAGGCCGGTGTTCGGTGCTAACGGTCAAAGTGCCACCTTGCTCCATGGCTTCGAGAGCATTCAAAACGAGATTCATGATTACCTGCTGCATCTGATGCTCACTGCCATTCACCTGGTCTGGAGCCGCGTTCCAGGCGGTTTTGATAGTAATACCCTTGGCGGCGAGTTGGGGCTGCAGCAAACGCAGGGAGTAAGCAAGCACTTCGTGAACGGAAAGCGGATGGTGGCGAGCTGGCGAGGGGGAGGTTAAACGGAGCATTTGGTTGAGGAGTGAATCGATCCGAACCAGTTCGCGGTTCACCAGATCGCACAGTTCATCTTTGGGATGCTGCTCGCGGAGGATTTGGACCATGGTTTTGACCGGGACGAAAGCGTTCTTGAGTTCGTGAGCCAGGCCAGCGGAATGAGCACCCAAGGCGGCGAGGCGCTCAAGTTGAGCGTCCTCCGCCGTTGAATCGTCAAAAGTGGCTCGCGCAGGACCAAGGTTGGCCTGCAGGGTAGGTCCACGCTGAACTGACGGAGTCAGATTTATTGAGGAAGGACGTGCATTCATCCATGTAATCGCAGACCAAAGCATAAACAAAGATTGTTGCTGATAAAATGAAAAAGTCTAAAAAGTTGATTTCCTCACGACCGTGATAGGACTCAAGTTTTGCTTATAGCAGGGGTGGGGGAATAGTGGTTCAGTTTCTGCTCTGAATGCCGATAAAGGATCACGATGGACAGTCATGATGCATATCAGTTGAAGATGATGGAAAGAGTCGAAGGATTGACCTTTCCATTGATTTCGGGTATAGCCCGAAAGGTAATGCCTAAACAATCGGATTGTTTCCAACAGTGGTTCGACGCCGTGGAGCAAGTTGGAGATCATGTTGGGATCCGCTTCGGGTTTATTGCACCCGGCAGAAAAGACCCTGAGTGGAAGTTCCTGTCCCATGCGAAGGTTGATGGGATTGGTGGCTTTGCCGAGGTCTTGAGGAGCAATGGCGCGCATCTACCCGAACTGCCCCGGATCAAACTTTCTTCTCCTGTCTCCGGAAGGGCCTTGCTGCGGTATTGGCCCAAGTATCTAGCCCCTCGAACATCTCTGAACTGGACCCTTCCAAATCAAACGAAGGCAGATGGTGTACCCGTTCCACAGGCTTGCTCGTGGCATTTATTTGATGAGAAGCAGACCAGCCAAATTCGGCGGGTATGCTGGCAGCTCGGGATCACTGTTAATAGCTTCCTGGTGCATCATTTGACACATGCCGTTCGTCCTGACCTAGAAAAGCCAAATGCCGTCGTACCATGGCTAATCCCTGTAAACATGCGGGGAGGAGTGAAACGTGAGCGGGATACCGACAATCACAGCAGCTACGTATCGATTCGCGTTTTTCCGACCGATCCGATTCATCAAACCCACCAACAAATTTTAGACAAGATCGAAAAAGGCGAACATTGGGCCAACTGGTATGCGTACCAATTGGGGCGTTGTGCGACTGCGGGCATACGCCAGCTGCTTGTCGCCAAGGAGCTTTGTTTCGCCCAGTGGAATCTGGGTGCATTTTCAAACTTGGGCAATTGGGATCCAGACAAGAGACTCTCGGGTTCGGGGATAGTAGGTGATTGGCTGTTCTGCCCCCCTGTCCTCAAGACGCAAAAAATGGCAGCAGGCTGTGTTACCTTCCAGGGACGCCTCAGCCTCATGACCCAAGCCCACGCGATGCTGACCACGGATGTCAACGTGACAAATGGCTGGATCCAAAATTGGGTTCAATCGATCGAAACAAATCTACGGAATATTGTCGGAGAGGAAAAGGGCGCTCCAAGACTTTCGATTGTCAATCCGCTCGCTGCCTAACCCTTCGTGAGAAACGATTCCACGAGCGCACTGAGTTGTGTGCTCTTCAGCGTAAATCTTCAGGTGATTCTGAAACCTGGTTAGCCATCCTTTTTAACGGTCAAGATCAGCAGTTTTGAGATAAACTTTTACCGCTTAAACGCGCGGCAAAATCCGATCAGTTGCTTTGTCGAACGAATGCAGCACTTGAAGGCCTGTGATAAATAGCCAAACTTTCGACGATTTGGCAGACCTCCCTGAGATGTAACCAACCCTTATTAGAATTTCAAGGTCAGAGAGGCCGTCAAAGCCTGGTTAAAAAAGCGGTAGGAGCCATCAGCGGTTTGTCCAACGAGGGAAGTGGTTTGGCTGTTTTCGACAGTCCTCGTTTTATTTATGGCAAAGTGGTAGGCCAGCGCCCAGTTCCAACGTTCTCCCCTGCGGCCGAACCCAAGGCTGGGGAGGTGTAAATCGCCGTCCGGAACAATCGGGTTATAGTTTCTGTCCGGAATTGAATTTTCACTGAAAAAGTAACCGGCGCTTACATACCAGTTGTCCGGCAGGTAACGGGTCACGCCAAATTCATACATGTAACTGGATTTCCAGTTGAAAGGGAAAATCTGGTTGCCGCCGGCTGTGCCTTTGAAGACAACTTGATCCACGTTGTCCCAATCCGTCCAATCTACATTGACTTCAAAGTTCCAGTTCGGTGTGGGGCGATAAGAAACACCCACCACGACAAACTGCGGGAACCTGATTTCAGCCGTGGTAGGAACAGGGCTTGAGTAGGGCTTTGCTTCAGAATGGCCGCCATAATTTTCGGTGGTGAGATAATGGTATTTGGCACCAAATGAAAGCTTCTCGTGCGGCTGCCAGCGAAATCCGGCGTTAAAGCCCATGTCGAAGTCATTGCCGCGAAATTTAAAGTAATCACCCTTCGAAAAGCCGATGCCCTTTTTGAAATAAACTTCCGAGTAGTTAAAGGTTGGTCCGGCGCCGATGGAAAGCGAGGGGAGGATTTGCCACGCAACCACCGGATTTAAGGTGATATATTGGAGGGAACCTTCGATGGCCAAGGTTCGGAAAGGATTGTCGTCCGGGTATTTGATGGACAATCCATAAGGAACGTAGAGCCCCACGCCGTACGAGATTTTTGAATCCTTAATTGTGTTGACGTAATAGATTTCCGGAACTGGCTGAAACGCGGATTTGTTCTCGACGTGAGCGCCAGTCGGTGAATCATACTTCACACCTACGTGCACGACATAAAGCCCAGCCTCGGCGGCTTGGCTCTTGATTTGGGTGATGCCAGCAGGATTGTAATAAATTGCAGAGGGCGTATCGGCTGTAGCTACAAAGGCGTTGCCGCGTGCGACGGCCTCGGCATCTTGACTGGGAAGTCGGAAGCCCACGGCGTCTGCACCCGCGGGTAGGAGCAACCAAACGAACAACAGTGCCGGCCGGGAAGCTCGATACCAGAACTCGGTTACTCTTTCGTTGCTTTTGATTTTTACAATCCAGAGGCGTGCAATTTTTGCATTTAGATCCATGAGGTGAGGTGCCTAGCACAACGCAAGCCAAGCTTTATTTTGGGCAGAAAGGGTCGCTGCCTTCCTAGGAAGAGCACGCCGGTAAGTTCGGCAAAAACTGCCATGAAGGAAAAATGTTCCTTGGCGCGTTCGCAGCGCAATTTGCATTTGTTCCCAGGGAATTAACGAATATAAAGGAAATGAGTGATCAGGCCTGTATTGTCCTCAAGACAACTCATACGACCTGACTATAGGCACGGAAACTGCGTAACAAACCATAATAAATGAACGGGAATCCTGCAACAGTGACCGATGAGACCACGAGTTGGGCTGTTTTTCAGAACGCCCAAGGATTGGAAACACGGGCCAGCATCGTCCGGCTCACAAAGCATTCTGTGATCTTTGAGCTGTATTCTCCGATGGCCCTCGTACGGGTATCGGAGGTTCTTTCCGAGTTTAAAATCTACCTTCATGACAGGCCGGCTTACTATGGGAGGGCGGTCGTTTCAAACCTGGTCAACACCGGCAGTGTGCTGGTCTGCGAGGTCACTCTCGGAGATTTCTGGATGGAGTCAGGAATTGGGGGGACAAGCGGCAACGCGGATGACATTGGTAAAGCATTTGTAGGATTCTTTAGTCATTGGGAGAAATATTACAGGATCCTCCCTGAGTATAAGATCACCGTCGCGGATCTTCAAACCTTTCTGACCGAACTCAGGTTGTGGTTGGACCAGGTAGAATTAGGAATCCGGTCCAATCCATCGGCTGACCGCATTCAGTTAGAGAGAGATGTGGCAAAAGCCCTGGGTCGCTCTACCACTCCTGCAATTACGACTTTGTTCGAGAAATTTGAAAGGGTTGCGGAGCAGGTCGAACCCAACCTCCAGGCGGCGCACCGGCATTTTGCGAAGCGCCAGTTACATCCAGTTTTGCTTTGCGCACCATTCCTTTACCGGACCTTTGAAAAACCACTTGGTTATGCGGGCGATTATGAAATGGTGAACATGATTGTGCGCGATCCGCTGGAAGGTGGTTCTCTTTTTGCCAAAATTTTGAATTTGTGGTTCCTGGAACAAGCTCCGGCCGAGGCTCACCGCAATCGGATTTCGTACCTTTGCGAGCAAATCACAAACGTGACCGTTCGAGCGATGGAGCAGGGGAAAAGAGCTCGGATTTTGAGCCTGGGATGCGGCCCGGCGGGAGAAGTTCAAAAGTTTATCAGGGAGAAACACTTCGCCGATTGTGCTGAGTTCTTCCTCATGGATTTCAACGAGGAGACCCTGGCTCATACGCAGGGGGTCATTGAAGAGGCTAAAAGACACAATGGCCGGAACACGCGAGTTGAGTTCATCAAGAAATCGGTAAACCAGATCCTCAAAGAGGCAGGGCGACGGATCGAGAAGCCGGCAGAGGAGCAGTATGATCTCGTGTATTGCGCAGGCCTGTTTGACTACTTGTCAGACCAGCTTTGCTACAGGATTTCGGAAATTCTCTACGACTGGGCTGCGCCCGGCGGAATGTTCATTTCCACGAATGTGGATAGCTCAAACCCACGCAGGCTAACGATGGATTACATTATGGAGTGGCATTTAATCTATAGGAACGGGGTTGAATTGGCTGGGTTGAAGCCCATTGCGGTAAAAGATGATTACAAGGTCCTATCTGATATCACCGGGGTGAACGTTTATTTCGAAGCCCGCAAACCAAAGCATGGATAGAGCCCAGCCAAGAGTTGAACCAGCCATTCTCGAGGCCTTTAAGGGCTACGAGGAGAAGCAGCGTTTTACGAACACGAAGGTCGGATGCTTTCTGGTAATCACGCTTATGCCAGCGGGGAGCCTGCTGGATTACTTTGTTTATCCCGAGAGGCTGGGCACTTTCTTTGTGCTGCGATTGCTCTGTTCTCTTTGTGCCGGGTTGATCCTGGGATTTCTTTACACGGGGGCCGGCCGAAAGCACATCCAGAAACTGGGGATAATAGTCCCTTTGCTGCCGGTGATTTTTATTGCCGGAATGATATCAATCCGGGAGGGGTTTTCATCCCCATATTATGCGGGGTTGAATCTTGTATTGCTGGCAGTCGGGACCGTGCTCCATTGGACCCTCCTGGAAAGTATCGTTGCCGTGCTGTTGGTCCTGGGAATCTATATCGGGGCTGGGACAGTTTACGGGGATATACCGAGAGCCGGAATCCTTGTGAACAATTTCTATTTCATCAGCCTGATGGATATTATTGTGGTAGTTGGCACCTATTTCCAAAGTCGACAGCGGCTGCGTGAATTCGCCCTGCGTTTTGAGTTGGATAGGAACCGGGAGCAACTCGAAGAAAATAACCGTAAACTTAAAGACCTGGATGAAGCCAAGAGCCGGTTTTTTGCAAATATCAGTCATGAGCTGCGTACGCCTCTAACGCTGCTGATCGCCCCGCTGGAAAATCTTATTCAACGTTTTGGAAGACAGGCAGATCAGGATACTCAGAATCTGCTCGCCACGATGCAGGCAAACGGCATGCGGTTGCTCAAGTTAATCAATGACCTGCTCGACTTGGTCCGAATGGAATCCGGTGCCATGGTGGTGAGGCGGGAGGCGCTGGATGCAGAGGACCTTGCGAAGGGTTTGATCAGCGCCGTGCGCCAAGTAGCGGAGGACAAACGGATCCGCCTGGAATCCTACATTGATCCAGCGCTTGGCCCGGTCATGGCTGATCGAGACAAACTTGAGAAAATCATTCTGAATCTGCTGTTCAACGCATTAAAGTTTACACCTTCCGGAGGGCGTGTTGAGTTGAGGGCGGAAAAGCGAGGCGACCATTTTGTGCTGATTGTTTGTGACACTGGCATGGGCATATCCGAGAAGAATCTGGCGAATGTCTTCAGCCGTTTTTGGCAGGCAGATGATTCTTCTCGCCGCAAATATCAAGGTGTTGGCATCGGCCTCGCGTTGGTAAAGGAGCTGACGGAGGTCCAGGGCGGAACAGCATCTGTGGCCAGCAAAGAAGGGCAGGGCACCACCTTTACCATTCAGCTTCCCTACGAAAAGGCCGAGGTCACGGCAGCGCCGGTGGTGGAAAAGAATGGAGAAAAGTCCAGCAATGGCTCTGGCGGGACCGTCACCTCTCAGGAGTGGCTGTCGAATTTGTATCGCCGTGCGGAGATGTTCCCGGCAATGACTCCGGTGCAGCAATCCATGCGTCCTGCGGAAGCCGGGTTCAGCAAACTGCCGAAGGTGCTGATTGCAGACGATGAGCCGGATATGCTCCGCTTCCTGAAATCGCAGCTCAGTTCGCGTTACCAGGTCATTGAATCCGTGGATGGCCAGCAGGCAATCGAAAAGGCTGCGCAGTTTCTCCCCGACATTATCCTGCTGGACATGATGATGCCGGAAAAGGATGGGTTACAGGCGTGCAGGGAATTGCGGCAGCGAAACACCACTCAGAGCATACCTATCATCCTGTTGACCGCGCGCGCGGACGAGGAAACCAAGCTGGCGGCGCTTTCGGCCGGGGCGAGCGACTTTTTGGCGAAACCGTTTTCAACAACGGAACTGCATGTGCGCATCAAGAACCTGGTGGATTCGTTCCATTATCAACGGAAGCTCTCCAAGCAAAACCAAGTGCTGGAGAACACAATCGACCAGCTCAAGGAAACAGAAACCCAGTTGGTGCAAACAGAGAAGCTGGCTTCGCTAGGACGAATGAGCGCAGGAATTATCCATGAGATAAACAACCCGCTGAATTTTGCCACGACCGGTTTGTACACGCTAAGAAATAAAGCGAAATACCTCGCGGTGGAGCAGCAGGAGGAGTACGCGGAGGTCCTCAAGGACGTGGAGGATGGGATCCAGCGAGTTAAAACGATTGTTTCCGATTTGCGCTCGTTCTCGCACCATGAGAACGAGCAGATCGACCAGGTGGATGTGGCAGAACTGGTCA
>JAQGOV010000477.1 GCA_028293425.1 Verrucomicrobiales bacterium | reverse complement strand
TTCCAGTCACCGCCGGTCATTGGCAGGTGCAGCCAAGTGAAAAAGCGCTCACTCTTCTCGGCTATAATAGAACGAAACTCCTGGCTGATACAACTGCTGCGAATGTATCCGGGCTGGTAATGGCCCTCAGCCGGGCGCGGGGCGAAATGCAAATGGTTTTCTTCTTTCCGAACGGAAGCTTCGGCAACGGCACCTCGGGGCAGATGTCCTATCCTACTCACCTTCAATATTATTATGCGCTCTACAATTTAATGGACGTGAATGTTCCCACGAACGTTTTCTTTAGTGGTCCGGCCGGTTCCGGCTTGGCCAACACTGCCTCCGCGGTTTTTGGCGCGAGTTTCCAGGGTGATTCGATCTGGTATAGTTCGCCCCAAATCAACGTTCCCCAGTATCCGCCGGGTGGAGTTTACACGGTAAATTATAAGAACCAGCCTCAACAGTTTGCCGTACCGGATCCAGGCGCCGCTATCCGGCAGGTCGTTTTACAACCCAGCGTTTCGGTGAGCGTTTCAAACGTGCTTCAACAGATTTCGTGGACTTATCGAGACTTGAACGGAGCTGCTCTCCCAGCTCCAGATTTCATGGCGAGCATCAGTATTCGGATAGATGGGATTGGTGGACGGCTCTACGACACGGATTTATCGCCTGGCCAGACCAGCCACGTTCCTGTCCAATCAGTGATTTGGAGCAACGTCACGAGTATCCAAATGGTTTACAACGATAACCTGAATAACCAATACGTCACTTTCTGGGACCGCGGGCTGCAGCCGCTCCAAATCCTTTCATCTGTCCTTCCAGCCGGCTCAGCAGGAGTTTCGTATCACTATTTTCCGATCGGGGCTGGAGGGCTTGCGCCTTATTCGTGGTCCCTGATCACCAGCAATTTGCCCGCTGGGCTCACCTTTACGCCGGTTACTGGTGAGATTGGGGGCATTCCTTCAACACCAGGGAACTCTTCCTTTACAATCCGGGTCCAGGACCAGAGTGGTCAAGCACTTGAACGGAACCTGAGCTTGGCGGTCGGCAGTGGTTCCCCGCCGCTTTCACTGCAGCCGCTGCCGGTGGCTGGTCCCAACCAGTTCGGAATGCGTGTTTTCGGAGAAAATGGCCATAGCTATCAGTTGCAAGCCTCCAGCAATCTGTTGGATTGGATCCCTCTCTTCACGACCAACGGTTCGGGCGTGCCGCTTGATCTGCTGGATAGCCATGCGACAAATCATTCCCAGTTTTACCGCATCCTGCGCACTCCTTAAACGCTCTGCAGCAGATCTGCCGCACCTGCTCCTCGTTCCCTGATTGAAGGTACCTTGCGGTTGCTTCCAGTCCCGCCGGCCTGAGATTCGGTGGGTTTTCGTTTTTACTCGAGCCCGCAACATCTTGAAATTACCACCGACTTGTTTAGACTCGCGTGTGACTCAGTTGATCTTTAGCCATAATCACCATCAATGAATAAGGTTTTTACATCTTTCGTTCTCGCAAGTATTGCCGGGGCCAATTGCCTTCAAGCTTGCGACCTTTGCAGCGTCTATTCCGCGGCGCAGGCACATGGGGACATTGGCAAAGGCATCTACGCAGGAGTTGCGCAACAGTTCACCCATTTTGGCACGATTCAGGTGGAAGGAGAGGAGATACCCAATGTGCTACACCAGCATTTGGACAGCTCCATCTCGCAGTTGTATGCAGGCTATAATTTCAACGAGAAGTTCGGGCTGCAATTGAATGTTCCATTGGTCGCGCGTTGGTATCAGCGTGCGAACGACCTCGGGCAAGCGGAGCGGGGCAACGTCAGCGGGATTGGCGATGTAGCGATGTTCGGGCACTTTCAGGCATTTCGGCACGAGTCTCAACACACAACTTTTTCATGGACCTTGCTGGGCGGTCTCAAGTTTCCGACCGGGAGCAGCAGCCGCATTGCGGAGGAATTGAACGAGCCAGCAACCCCACCTCCAGTCCAAAGCGGGATTCATGGACATGATTTGGCGCTCGGCAGCGGTTCCGTGGATGGCATTATCGGCACTGGGTTATATGGCCGATGGAATCGTTTCTTCATGACTGCCAACCTTCAATATGCGATTCGCACCGAAGGGGATTTTCATTATCAGTATGCGAATGACCTGACTTGGTTTGGCGGTCCAGGCGCTTACCTGTTGCTTAAAGACAATTATACCGTTGGTTTGCAACTGGTAGTCTCGGGGGAGCATAAGGGGCTCGATACTTTCATGGGCGAGAAGGCTGAGGACACAGGGATGACCAGCGTTTTTGTCGGCCCGCAACTCTCGGCAAGTTGGAAGGAGAACCTGAGCACTGAACTTGGTTTTGACATGCCGTTGGTCCGCGATAACACGGCGCTGCAGGCTGTGCCGGATTGGCGATTGCGCGCGAGCCTCACGTGGCACTTTTGAGCGACGCTCATTCGAAGGCCAACGCTTCTGATAGAAGCGTATCCTTTGGGCGACGATGGTTGACCTAAAAGACATCCCTGATAACCTGTGCTGATACTCGTCAGATCCACTGATACATGCAGACGTGCGCATATGTTTTTTACGGTTTAGCCCAGAAGAGTTGTTGGCAAATGCAATGGATTGCTTTCCTGCTTTGCTTGGCGGCGAGTACGAGCTTGCTGCATGCTGAAACCCTAATCGTGCCGAATGGCTCGTTTGAGTCACCGGCCACCACGTTCCTGGACAACCGAATTGATGGCTGGGAGAAAGCGCCCAGGCCTATTTGGTATGACGAAAGCGGAGGCTTCTACTGGGACCAGCTTTCCGGGGTTTTCAGGAACACGGATCCCGGCAGTCCTGATCACATAGATAATTGTGCCCAAAACCAGGGGCTATACCTCTTTGCAGTGCCTGAAGCAGGGATTTTTCAGGATTATGAATCGAAGGACTGGTCCACTAATGGACCGTTGCGAGCCTTTAACGCACAATACGAGATCGGAAAATCCTACGCTTTGACCATGGGTGTGATCGGCGGCGCAGGCAATATGGCAGAGGGCGCCACCCTGGACGTGAGCCTGTATTACCGGAATTTAAGCGGCAACATGATTGGGATTGCCTCCAAGCCGATTAGAAATAGCAAAACTGTTTTTCCGAACACCACTCATTTAGTTGATTTCCAGGTTGACGTGCCGATCGTGAAAAACACTGATCCATGGGCTGGAAGGCACATTGGGGTACGCGTTCTTTCCACGGCCGATCCAGAGTTAGCTGGAGGGTATTGGGACTTGGACAATGTTCGGTTAACCTCGCTCATTGGTCCAAGCCTGACGCTGCAGATTGTAAAAGAAGGGGGGAACGCCCGGCTGCAATGGCTTTCGGCGGTTGGTTACCGGTACCAGCTTCAAGTGTCCTCAAATCTGCAAACATGGTCTGATTATGGTGGGCCGGTCACGGGGACTGGGCTGCCAACCTCTACAACAATTCCATTCAGCTCATTTTCGAGGGCCTTTTTCAGGGTGGTGAGCACTCCGCAGCCTTAAGCGGGGAGCTGATCTGTCGCGTCAGGCGGTTATGCCACCCGCTGCCATTTTTTAAATCGCGCGGGATACGAAGGGCGAGGATGTCAATGTCAGGCAGGGCAAGGGCGCATCTGATTCAACCAACGATCCCGCCGCGGATTAGTGCGCAGTGAGGCGGCGTAACTGCACTACAATCATTGACACTGGCCCGAGCTGTGAATCAGAACAGGCCTCACTCACCTAATCGATTTGGAAAATTTTGAGCCT
>JAQGOV010000444.1 GCA_028293425.1 Verrucomicrobiales bacterium | reverse complement strand
TACCTGCACGTTTTGTCCGATCCCGTAGGAGACATTCGGGAACTGCTCGGGAAAGACAGGGGAAAATTCTGAGGCCACAGTCACGCCGTCGGGCTTTACCAGTGCCAGATATTCACCACTCGCGCTCAGGCCGAAATTGGCGTGCAGCGGGAGCCCGGGTGTGGCGCGGTTCTTTCCGGAGGCGAAGACAATCAGGAAGGTATTTGCCCCGATGTTGGTGGCCGGGATGCGCCACTTGGTCAGGCTGGCCGAGGAATCCGTCAGAAACCAGCCATCGAGGTTCACATTGGTGGTTCCCTGGTTGAAAAGTTCAATCCAGTCAGAAAACGCTCCGTCCTCATCCTTCAAGCCGTTGGAATTCACGGCCGCGAACTCCGTAATAATGACCTGGGAGCGGCCCACGTTCGCCAGCAAAACGAGGAAGGTCAGAAAAAGCAAAAACAGGACCGGCCAACGTTTTAATATCATAACTGCTTTGTACATCCAGAACCTGTGACCGATCGATGGAAGCCCGCCCGCCGCACAGGCCATTTCTGGCTTGCGGCCTGGAATCGGCAGGAAATCACTTCCCGATGCACTCCGAGACTGAAGGAGCCACCCTATGGTTCCCAAAAAGGAAATGCGCTCAAATGATTGGGAACGTTGAAAAGCCTATAGATTTTTCGAAGACTTGCAAGAATGGATGTAGCTTGTACCCTCTCCTTATGTTGGGCAGCGGAATTGTCAAAGGTCTGGTCGAGACCGCCAAAAACTTTGCAGGCAGCTATGCCAGCGAAGAACGGATGGTGACGGTCCAATATCCCGAGGAACGAGAGCCCGCCAAGGAAGCTGCAAGGCAGTTTCCTTTCCTCGTATTTGATGGCGACAGCGCGCAGATGGGACTTCGCTGTGTGGCTTGCCAAATTTGCGAGAAAGAATGCCCTCCCCAGTGCATTTACATCGAGAAAAGCAAGGACAAGAAGCCGGATTACGTCGGCAAGCCCCAGTTTTATCCAGCCACTTTTGACATTGATATTTCCGTCTGCATGAGCTGCCAAATCTGCGTGGAGGTATGCCCGTTTGAGGCAATCAAAATGGATCAGGAATACGAGCTGTCGAATAACGATCGGTTTGAGGCTTTGCTTATCCGCAAGGATCGCCTCGCCAAGCCGAACAGCTATTACCACAAGATTCATTCCACGGAAGCAACCGAGGTCGATGAGCGGCTGGCAGCAGAAAAGGCCAAGGCAGAAGCCAAGGCCAAAGCTGATGCGGAAGCAAAAGCGAAAGCGGCTGCCGAAGCAAAAGCCAAAGCCGCCATGGGAGTGATTGATGCCGCTCCGGCGCCCTCAACCGGGCAACCCGCCCCCAAACCAGCAGCCTCGGCCAAGCCTGTGGCAACCCCGCCCTCCACTGCGTCGTGACTGTAGCCGATGAACTCTCTGGACCAAGTTTTTGTTAACCTGAAACACTTGATCGTGGGTGCCAGCTTCTGGCCGGAATCGGTCAGGCCCTTTCTCTCAATCCTTCTCTCCATTAGCCCGATCCTCGCGTTCTTTCCTTTCCTTTTCGCAATCACAACCGTTGTGGAGCGGAAAGGACTGGCGCGCATCCAAAACCGGCTGGGGCCCAACCGCGTGGGACTGCCTTGGACAAAGCTCCGGCTTTTTGGTTTCGGCCAATTCATCGCGGATGGCCTGAAGATGCTTACCAAGGAGGATATCGTTCCGACAGCGGCTGACCGGTTTGTCCACTTCATTGCGCCCATCGCCTTGCTCATCCCGGTGCTGCTCGCCTTCTCGGTGCTGCCTTTTGGCCGGAACATGGTGCCGATTGATCTGGATGGCGGCGTCCTCTTTTTCTTTGCGGTGGGCGCCGCGACTGAGCTCTCCATTTTTATGGCCGGATGGTCGAGTCGAAATAAGTATTCGTTGCTCGGTGCCATGCGCGCGATTGCGCAAATGATCAGTTACGAAATGCCTCTGGTTCTCTCAGCCGTGACTGTGATCATGCTTGCCGGCACCCTCAATACTTCCGAGATAGTTGAACATCAGTCGGGGGTCGTGTTGGGCGTGTTGCACAATTGGCATATCTTTACCCCCTGGGGGTTGGCGGGCTTTCTCCTTTTCCTCGTGTCTGCTGCCGCTGAATCGAACCGCACGCCATTCGATTTGCCGGAAGCGGAATCGGAACTGGTGGCCGGCTACTTCACTGAATACTCCGGGTTCAAATTCGCCTTGTTCTTTTTGGCTGAGTACTTGGGTCTCTTCGCCGTCAGTGGCCTCTGCATAACGCTCTTTCTTGGCGGATGGCTCGCTCCTTTCACTTTCCTCGATTTTATACCGTCTTACCTTTGGTTTGTGCTGAAGCTGGTCAGCTTCATCGCGTTTTTCATTTGGCTTCGAGGGACGCTGCCGCGATTGCGCACGGATCAATTAATGAGCTTTGCCTGGAAGTTCATGTTGCCGATGACATTGGTCAATATCGTCGTAGCCGCTGTTTGGCATTTATCGATCAACGTCCCCGGCGGTGTTCTGACCCGCTGGATCATCTGCGGATTGCTCCTGGCCATTCCTTATGTTTTACTCGGGCGATCCTTTGAATTGCGAACCGCCAAACGCACTTATCGTTATGCGGAGTGAGTGTCCGAGATGAACTTTTCCTTTTACATCATTGCGTTTGTGATTGTGGCGAGTGGCATTGCTGCCATTTCCCTGCGGAACCTGGTTCATTGCGCGCTGGCGCTCACCATCACCTTCACCGGGCTGGCGGCTGCTTTCCTGCAATTGAGCGCTGAATTTGTTGGCTTCGCCCAAATCCTCGTCTACGTGGGTGCCGTGGCCATCCTGATTGTGTTTGCGATCCTGCTGACGCGCGGCAACCAGGAAGAAGCCGAATCCTCGCGTCGCCTGCCCTGGAGCGGTTTGCTGATCGCTTTGCTGGCCTTTGGGCTTTTGACCAGCGTGGTGCAGAAAAGCCGCGTGCTGGATCGTCCCGAAACCGTCGCACCTTCGCTCCGCGTCAAGGATATCGGCCATCGGCTCATGGAACAATATGTGGTGCCCCTGGAGATCATTGGCCTGCTGCTCACCGCAGCCCTTATCGGGGCAGCCGTGATTGCGCTGCAGGATAAATCGGTGTTGGCCAAGTGCCCTACGCTGGTCGTGAATCCAGAGCCTTCCAGAAATGGCGAAGTAGCCGGCGGGCCGCAGCACGCCTCTGCCGTAACGCAGGAGCATTCATGAACCCGTTGCAGCAATATCTCATTCTTTCTGGAGCGTTGTTTGCCATTGGCCTGGCTGGCGCCTTGACCCGTCGGAACGCCATCATGGTTTTGATCGGCATCGAATTAATGCTGAACGCCGCGAACCTGAACTTCATCGCTTTCTGGCGCTACAATCCACATCCCGAAACGCTGCGTGGCATTATGTTTGTGATTTTCGCCATCGCTATCGCCGCGGCGGAAGCAGCCGTGGGGCTGGCGCTAATTATCTCTATCCATCGACATTACAAAACGACAGCAGTCGACAAGATGAATTCCTTGAAAGGGTAGGGGCTCTCATTGCCCTTTCACCCTGAAAAAGGCGGAACCGCTGAAGGAACTGAGCGCGAGGTTTGTCCCATTCGTGGTGAGCAGCGGTTGCCACTGGGTAGCGGAGAGCGTTGTGGCTTTTTCCACAGTGTATGGCGGAGTGCCTCCCTGCCATTCGAGCATCGCGTTCGTGCCGTTGCGCCTCATCCGAAGCTGAATGGCATCCGACACCGAAACCACCACCGCATCGAAAGCAGGAGTGTGGATCCCGTTGTCAGCTTTCAGCAGCAACGTATATGTTCCTGGAGCACTAAAAATCGCGCTCGCATTCGTGAGCGATGGATTCGAGAGCGTGACCTGCCTAGGTCCAGAATAAAGGCTCCAGGTTGTGGTCAGCGGCGCGGGGTTGGTATAAACGACAGTCCCTCTCAAACTCACCGCAACACCGACTTGGGTGGCGATATCCGCTCCCGCCGACACCTGCGGCGCTCCTGGCGAACGCGGGCCTTCGGTTGGCCCAGTGCTTTGCACGACCTCGAAGTTGGTGATCGACAAGCTGCTGAAGTGGCTGAACGCCCCTGACGGCCAACGGTTGTCCGGCACCACTGAAATGGAGAAGAATCCGCCGTTATCCGCCACGATTGCTCCGTATTTTTGCAACCCTTTCAAAATAGCTTTTTCCTCCTTGGTCCAACCGCTCGGGATCGTAAAACCTGCTTTCAAGCGAAGGCGCTGCCCCATCGCTGGCAGGTCAACGAGGTTCGTCGTGGAAGCCGCATGGGTGGCCGGGTAAATGTAAGCCCTGCGGGTGCGCTTCACGATCAATCGCATGGCGTGTTCCACCATGCCGCGCTCGCATTCGTCATAGCGCACAAGGCCTCCAAGCATGGGAAGTCCCGCGGCATCGGCCGAGGTCCAGCCCGCCGGACGCAGAGCGTTGGTGTTCAGATTCCACTTGGCGCCGTTGGCCGCTGTCCAGTTCGTTGCATTGTTCGCCACCACCAGGTCCGTCGACCACGTTTCCCAGGCGAAGCCGCTCCCGGGCTGAATCACAATGGCATGCCTGTCGCCGCCCACTCCGTTAATGTCCTTTTGCCAATCGAAGAGGGACTGGCTTCCCGTTTGGGTTGGCCAGCCCTCGATGGGTGTGTTCGCTGGAAAGGGGTAAGGACTTGGGTCGGATTCATCCGCATATGTATCGAACTGGATGGGCACGGGCGGCTGGTTCGCAGGCACCAGCACGAAGTTCATTTCTTGAAACGCCTGGGCGGTGCGGCGGTTGGCCGCCAGGTCCGAGAAGATCTGCCCCATCATCGCATCGGAATTCGTCAGCAACGGACGCCTGGAAATGTCCTCATTCCATGCATTGTCTCGCGGAAAGATCTGCAATCCGGACATGATCGCATCCGCTTCGGGGGTATTGAAAAGAATGACGTTCGTCACCGCCGGCATGGGACCTAGAATGCGGCCCTCATGATTAATCCGCTCCGCCCGCGCCACGCAGATCAGCAAAAACAGCGCAAAGATGTTAATAAAGGGTCGCAACAGTCTGCTTTGAGCAAAGGGCATTCCATAACAGGTTACATGAAGAGTAAGCCCTCACAAATTCTTCAAAACTGAAACTGCCGCAAAACAGCGGTTATCGTTTTGATTTGTCACGAATTCCGATTCGGCTCGGATCGATGGGCTTGAATCCGAGCTTCAGGGCAGGGGATCCGGGCTTCAGACCGAAATCGAAAGCCTGCGGGTTTACGAAGTCCGGATCGGCAATGATCGAGTGCTCATCATGGCCTCGCTGGCGCCATTGTTCCAGCCTCGCGCCTGCGAATTTCATCGCCTCGGGTTTGGCCCCTATGCGCGTATCGAAATACACATTGTAATCCATCGTGTAATGGTCGTTCGACCAATCGCTCCCAAGCAGATTGCCGGAATCGTGATACACAATGTTGTTCGTGAAGATGAACGAGATGTGCGGTTCTGGGCGAGTTCGCATCACCTGATTCTCTTTGTTGAAGGCAAAGATGTTATTTCGAACGATGTTTTCCTTGCCGTAATGCTGGTGAAACCCCGCGTTCTTGCAATGGTAAACGATATTGTTCTCCCACAGAGTGTCGGTGCTCCCTTCATCCGGATAAAGTCCCCAGCCGCCGTAGGTAAAGGCGCTCACATCGTGAATCAAATTGTTCCGCACCACGGTGCCTTTCTGGATGCCAAGAGTATAAACAGCTCCCATATCGCTCAGCATGTTCTGGCCGATGTCGTGCATGTGGTTGAACTCAATCGCATTTTCGCGGCACGGTGTCTCGCGGTAACCCCAGTTCCATCCCACCGAAACCGCCGTGTAATAAAGATGGTGAATGTGATTGTAAGCCACGCGATTGGTTCCGCTCTGCAGAATGAGCACGCCCACTGCCGGGGGATGAACAATCCCCAGATGATGGATATGGTTGTCCGTGATGATTTGTGAATGACACGACTCGAACGCATTCGTCCGCACTCCCGTTTCTCCAATGCGAATCCCTCCTGCTCCCAGGTAACCAATTTCATTGCCGATCACCCGGTTCCTTTGACACCCGCGTCCCAGGTCAATGGCGTAATTGCTCAACTGGGTGAACGTGCAATCTTCAATCGCGCAATCGGTGGCAAACTCCGCCTGCAAATCTCCGCGCGTGGCAATCGCCGCCTGCGTGTCGGCATAGCCTTCCGCGGGCATCGCCCAATCGCTATAGCTGAAGGTCAGGTTCCGCAGATGAACATATTGCACAGCCTTTTTACCAGCCTGACTCCCTCTCAAGATAAGCAGGTTTGTCAGCAACGGAGCGATGACCTCTGTCTTCGTTAAATCCTGGTTCGCTTCAGCGAGATAGCGCAGCATGCCGTTTTTGCGATTCAAATACCATTCACCCGGCGTATCCAAACCGTCCGGCACATTCTCGATGTAATAGCGCGCGTTACTCTCCTGGTTGGAGGGACGAGCATTGCCTGAGAGCGTCGCCACGTTCGTTTCAGTATCCACAGCCCGAATGGGCATGCGCAGATCCGCCCACGCAATCAGAGCAATCAATTCCACGTCACCTGGGTCCGCCCATTCCTGTTTAATGTCTCCCGGCTTGAAGTGAACTTTCGCAGGATTACCCTTCGGGCTTGCTCCCTGGATGCGAAAGAAGCCTGTATTCGGTGTGCGCGCACGTTGTTTGCGTTCACCGTTCACGAAAAGTGATCGGAACATCCAATCACCGCTCTTCACCTCTGGAATTTCAACCTGCCACAGGTCGCCCTGGACTTTCTTCCAGCCTGTAATCCGGCGCCCACCGCTCAGAATCGCCTTCTCCCCTGGGTAAGCCGAGATGGTCAAGGGCGTTTGAGCGCTCGCGCCAGAGTCTTCGGCAGAGAGCGTTATAGGCTTGGTTAAGGAATAGGTGCCTCCCCGCATCTGGATGGTCACAGCCTCGTTTGCCTTGAGCTTGCGTGCCGCTTGGAGCGCTGCTGGCAAAGTGGCGAACGGCCCATCTTTGCCGGATGGTTTGGGCGCGCGGCCTGTCCACTGATCGTTTCCGTCTGGCGAAACGTAGAGCGTTGCGGCTTCCGCTGTTGCTGCAAGAAAGGCTGCCCAGCCAATCGCAGACCAGAAGAAACGCGCTGTCTTTGTCATTCTCAAGATAGGAAAGCAGACGAAATTTTCTTGTTTTCCTTCAAGGAAACAACCCAGTTGCAAACGGGCAGATCCGGGCCGTTATTACTGTTATATTCATTATGCCTAGGAAAAAAGAGCAAACAAACGAGCCTGGCTCCGAGCTTCAGGAATTTCAAAAAACCTCCCGGCCTTTGACTTTTGCGCATCATGAGCCGTCCGGGTCAGGCATGCACGGTCCCCTTGCTGAGGAAGCAAGGAACGCTTTGGTCCAGCGGCGTGCTTACGAATTCTACCTCAAACGTGGCAAAGAACCCGGGCACGAAATGGAAGACTGGCTGCGAGCCGAGGCGGAAGTGCGCGAATGGGAAGAAACCCAAAAGTTCGGCTGAGAGCCTGTTTTAAAAATCTAAGCTTAAGAACCCTCGCTCTCCATTACAAATTTGTAATGTTCAGGAAAGTCTCCCGTCATCTGATCAGGACATGCTGTCTATAGCTATGACAGACATGACTACACAAAAAACATGGAAGCAGAAATTCACTCCTGCGGCCCGCTCCCTTTGTTTGGGGCTGGCGATGATCGTGGGAGCTACGGGTTTGGCCTGGACGCGGCTTGGCCAGGACCAAACGGATTCGGATTCCGCCAAGGTGATTCCTCTGAAACTGGCGCTCGACGAAACGCCGATTCGCGAAGGCAAAGCCATCACGAGCTTTGCTCCGGTGGTCAAAAAGGTCGCCCCGAGCGTCGTGAAGGTAAACGTTTCCAGCAAAGGCAAGGCCCCGGCCATGAGCGGAGCGCCCGACGAGTTTTTCCGTAGATTTTTCGGTGATGGCTCTGACGCACCGCAAGGCCGCCGCGGCGGACACGCGACCCCGAAGCAATACGGCCTCGGCTCAGGTGTGATCGTGAGCAAGGACGGTTATATCCTGACCAATAACCACGTCGTGGAAAACGCCGACGAGGTAAAGGTCGCCTTGAACGATGGTCGCGAATTCACGGCCAAAGTGATCGGCGCCGATCCGAAATCCGACATCGCCCTCATCAAGGTGGATGCTAAGGATCTTCCCGCGGTCAACATCGCGGACAGCGACAAGATTGAAGTCGGTGACCTAGTTTTGGCCGTGGGCAATCCCTTTGGTGTTGGTCAAACCGTCACCACGGGTATCGTGAGCGGCTTGGGCCGTGGCAACCTCGGTCTCGATTACGAAGACTTCATCCAAACGGATGCAGCGATCAACCCCGGAAATTCCGGTGGAGCGCTCGTGGATGCGGAAGGCCGTTTAATCGGCATCAACACCGCCATCCTCAGCCGCAGCGGTGGCAACCAGGGCATTGGGTTTGCCGTCCCTGTGAACCTCGCTCGCAACGTCATGGAGAGCCTCGTTAAAGAGGGCAGGGTGGTGCGTGGTTTCATGGGTGTGAACATTCAGGACCTCACCCCGAGTCTGGCCCAGGAGTTCAACCTCAAGGAACAGTCCGGAGTCGTGGTGGCCGATGTTACCGCGAAGAGCCCGGCCGAAAAGGCAGGCATCAAGAGCGGCGACGTCATCCTCTCCTTCAATGGCAAGGAAGTGCGTGATGGCCGTCATCTCAAACTGCAGGTGGCCCAAACCGTGCCAGGCAAGAGCGTGCCCGTGAAGCTGCTGCGTGATGGCAAGCAAACAACGGTCAACGTGACCGTCAAGGAATTGCCCGGAAGCGAAGTCGCTTCCAGCAAGAGCACCGGCAAGGATGCCGATGCCAGCGATACCCTCAACGGGGTAGCTGTGAGCGACCTGGATGGTCAAATTCGAAACGAACTCAAAGTTCCCTCCGCCATCAAAGGCGCCGTGGTGACTGAAGTCGACCCCAATTCCGCTGCCTACGAAGCGGGATTGCGCGAGGGCGACGTCATCCAGGAAATCAACCGCAAGCCCGTCAAGGGCGCGGACGACGCGGTGAAGTTCACCGAAAACGCGAAGGAAAAACGCACCCTGCTGCGAGTCTGGAGCAAAGGCTCCAGCAAGTATGTAGTCGTGGACGAAACCAAAGCGGGTTAATCTCGCTCATAGCATCAGCAAAAGAGGGGGGAACGGCTTCGGTCGTTCCCCTCTTTCCTTTCTTCCCTCGCAATCATAATCCTAATCCTAATCCGTTTTCTTCTGCCTTTCGGCCTAAATCCCGAATCAGAAATCATCAATCAGTCCCTCCAGTAATCCAAATATCCATTTGGCATGATACTTCATACTTCATACTTCCCCATTTCTGCCCTACCTTCTCCCCGGATGAGCAACAAGTATTACGTGGCAGGCAAAGAGCGCGCCGAACGGGTCGAAGACCTGTTCGCCACCATCGCCCCGCGCTACGACCTCATCAACGACCTGCAATCATTTTGGCTCCATCGGTGGTGGAAACAAGGCGTGATCAAAATGGCCGCGCCAAAAAAGGGCGAAGATGCCCTCGACCTTTGTTGTGGCACGGGCGACGTCGCCTTTGCTCTGGCCGAAAAAGGCTGCACCGCCACCGGTCTGGATTTTTCCGCCCCCATGCTGGCCGTGGCCGAAGATCGGGTCGCTCGCAATCCTGACGCCCACCGCAAACCTCGGTTCCTTCGCGGAGACGCCCAGCTTATCCCTTTTCCGGACAACTCTTTCGACATCGTCACAATCAGCTACGGACTCCGGAATCTTTCCAGTTGGAAAAAAGGCCTCGCTGAAATGCTACGAGTGGCCAGGCCCGGTGGACGCTTGCTGGTGCTCGATTTTGGGAAGCCGGATAATGCTGTTTGGCGCAGTTTATATTTCGCCTATCTCCGTTGGTTTGTGCCGGTGTTCGGAAAACTCTTTTGTGGCGATTCCCAAACCCACGCCTACATCCTGGAATCGCTCCAGCATTACCCCGCCCAGCACGGGGTGGCCGCCGAAATGAAGAACATCGGCTGCTCGGAGGTGCGCATCATCCACCTTCTCGGCGGCATCATGAGCATCAACTACGGCCGGAAAACCAAGAGCCTGCTTTAAAATTAGGATGGTTCCCGCTTTCCTTCAAAAAGAATAACACCCCGTTAAAAAAGTCCGATGCCTGCCGTTTTCGTCAAAAAGGTTGGATGGCACCACGGATCGCGAAGCGTTCGTCCCTTGGGCAACTGACTAGTGGCGGGGTTGGGACCCAACGCACGACGACTGAGCATACCCGCAGCGGTCTGTAATGGAGGAGCAACAACGCCAGACGGCCTTTTTCGCGAAAACTCCGCCCTATCACTCATTGCCTCTTCACAGAACGGGAGCCTTGATCATTTTAACAGGCTACAAGTCATCTCGTAAATAAGAGGGGATGGCGCCGTCAGGGATTTTGGCTGCTGGCTAGGCGTGACGCAGGGAGAATCCCCGCAGCGGGCTTTGACCGAGGAACAACAACGCCAGCAGTCAAAGGAACGACGGCTTCTCCCCCGATCACGTTTATAGGCGCTCTTGTCCCGTTCGGCGTGCCATGACTGGTGCTGACGCCGCCCCGGGTATTTACGAGATGACTTGTAAAACAAAGGCCACGGTCCAGCCGGATGACACAGAAACTAGTTCCGGGGCAGCCGAGCCTCGCCGTGGCCTAAATTGAAAAATCGTTAAAGAACTTACTGAGCCTTCGCCGTCGGAGCATCCGCTGCCGTCAGCATATCTTCCATTAATGCCAGCGCTGTTGCTTCGGTAATTTCACGCACATCATAATTTCGGGCATAATAACCCGGATTGTTACCGATGATATCGGACGTCGAGGCTTGGGCTAAAATCCGCGCATCTGTCAAGCGAATCGCTGTCGCCTGGATGTCCGGCACCGTGTAGGTATTGTCGCCCGAAATACCAGGCACATTCACGGTCTTCGACGAGATCAGGATCTCCACTGCCACATCCGCGATCTTCGAAAGCGCTTCACGATCCTTGCGGGCCTGGTCGCCTTCAGTCGTGGGTCGATCCTGATTGCGGTCGGCAATCAGTTGGCTGGCGACACGTTGATCCGCCAGGCTAACCCCGGCGGTCCGCAACGGGCGGCCGAACAAACGTTCTACGTCCCGCACTGTCTGCTTGTCGTTCAATGCTGCATCAGTCTTTGAAGTCAGCCTGTAACGGTTTTCACCTGTAATTTTCTCGGACGTAGTCGACGGCTTGTTGTCTCCGTCGCCATTCCGTGTGGTGTTTAGCTTCTCGGTGCGAGCGATCAGTTTCAAACCTGTGTGCTCATCCACCAATTCGCGGTTCACGTAGATCAACATTCGCGGATTGCCCATCTTTGGGTAAGCCGCCCTGAATTTATCGATGATGCCCTGGGCTTGCTGCGCCGAGACCAGCGCCGCGCGGCCGGGTGCCGGCTTCTGGTCATACACATAAACTTGCCCGGCCTGGGCCGCCTGGGCCGGAGCAGTTATCTGCGGCACACCGCCAGGGGATGGCGTGGAATACACGGGCGGTGGCTCGGTGGATGGCTGATTCGAGGGCGTTTGATTGAGCGTGCCGCGTTGTGCTGACACATTCAAGGTCAGAGCTGCGGTTGCCGCCATCGACGCCAGAAAGACTTGCCTGGTTTTCATAGACATTCCGTTCCTTATAACTTACCGCGCTTCCCGAATTCGGATCGTATAATTTTTTGCCTGCAAACTAGCCGCCGGAAAACGCACGGTTTCCTGGCCGTTTTCGGTCAAAATCAGCGTTTGCCAGGGCGTGGATTCTATCACGAATCCTTGCTCATCCTTGAAATCGCAGTTCACCTGCACCTGCAGCCGGCGATTTTCGCGATTGCGCACGTTGGCAGCGACTTGCAGTTTGCCGTCGGTGGTCCGGCCTTCCTGCAGGCCGGAAGTCGTCACGGATTTTTGCGCACCAGGGTCCATCAGGACGAATTTGGAGGTCGTCTCCTGGTTGAATTTTGTGGCGTTCTCCGGCAGATACGCGCCGTGTTCAGGAGTGGTGCAGCCGCTGATCAAAAGGGCTGCCGTTCCAGCGATCATCAAACTTGAGAGCAATGTTTTCATAAATTTTGAGGAGATGTCGATTTGTCGCTTACGTACACCACTTTGTCTTTGCCTTCCGGCACCGTCAAAGTGATGGTCTTGGTCAAGCCGGGCAGGACATGGTTCACGTCATCGAGAAATTCCACCGTGGCCGTATGCTGCCCCGCGGGCAATTGGATGGAAGCGAAAGTCAGAAAGAGCGGCAGGTTGTCCCAGGAACGAATGTCCGCTTCTGGCGTGGTGCCCGCCGCGGTCAGCTTGCTGATGAGCCCGAACGCCGCCACGCCCAAGGCGGCGCCTTGGGTCTCACGACGCCCCGCGAGCACCAGGCCGCTCAACAGCGCGGCGTTGCCCACCGTGTCCGTCGTCTTTTTGAACCCGGCTTTGTTCGCCAGGATGTGGTCCATCACGCGCCCGCCGCGAGTCGTGGCCTGGAAATAAAGGTCGTCATACGGACGAAGCTGATACGCCTTGTCCGCAATTCGAAGCTGAGCGGCGCGCACCCGGGAAACACCGCCGCGGAACATCAGGTTCTCGGCATACTCGCCCGTGGCATACTTTGTTGGCCCTTCGCCGAACTCCACAAAGAACAGCACGTTCGCCTTTTGGTCGTAGGTCGCCGGGGGCGTGGAAATCTTCGCTTCTGCAATGGCGCGCTTCAAAGCATCGCTGCCGTCATCTCCCAATTTTGCGGTCGCGTAGCCGTCGAGGTAATCGAGCAGCACGTAATCGTTGGCGTACTTCTTGTCGACCGTATCGCTGTCCTGCAACTGCGCGCTCCGGAAGCAGGCCCGGGCATTGTCCGGCTCGCCATCCATCCAATAGAGCAGGCCGCGATAATAATAAGCCATCACCCGCTCGTAAGGTTCGCCGATAAAGGTCTTTTTCGCTTCGGCGTTGAAGTAGCCGCGGGACTTCTTCGCGCTGGCATCGTTGCCCATCGTGTTGCTCACTCGGGCAATCGCTTCGTCGAGGAGACGTTTCGCCTCGGCGAACTGGCCTCGGCGCATCGCTGTCACCGCGGTGCGATACTGCCAAAGCACCTTGTCCTTCACCGGCGCGGTCTCGATGGCGTTATGGCCGTCGATCAAGGCATCACCGGTCAGCGGCTTGGGCGGCGTGTAGCGTGTCGTTTGACACCCCACCACCAGCAGGGTCAACCCTATGGCCCCGAGCCAGCGAAAGCGTTTCATTGAATTGTTTTTAACCCCTTTTTAAGGCCCGGAGCCTGTTTCAAAAATAGGATGGCTGAGATTCCTGAGGAGACCGTGAGATGTGCTAAATCGACATAGCCTCTTAACGCGGCGGACGATTCTCCCTCTCCCCGAGGGAGCTCACTACACGACATTTTTTTCTTCGAAAACTGTGCTTTTGCGGGTTGCGCTGCCACAAAAAAGTCCTCCATGTTTTTATAGGACAAAACACATGGAG
>JAQGOV010000381.1 GCA_028293425.1 Verrucomicrobiales bacterium | reverse complement strand
TCCATGCCGCCGTGCTGCTTTCGGCAGGCAAAGCCAGGGAAGCAGAGGCAGAGTTGCCGCAATTGTCGCGTCTTGCGGACGACCGTTCCCGCAGGCTGGCGGGAGCTTTGCGCAAGATAATCACATTGACGAAAGGAGAATCCATCGCCGCCGCCCCGGCACCGGTAACGGCGACAGAATGGCTGGTGGAATCTTACCGGCTGCAGGCTCTTTCGCATCTGCCAGAGGCACTGGCGGCCGCACGTTCTTCGGTTAACCTGGCAACCAATTTTGCTTTTGGCTGGGAACGCGTGGCGGAACTGGAATTTAGCTTTGGGCGAATCCGGGCGGCGAGTGAGGCGTTGGAGAGATGCCAGGCGCTGGCGCCGCGAAATGCGCAGGCGCTGGCATTGGAAGGATTCATCCTGAGCGCTCAAAACAAAATCATGGCGGCAGGGCAGGCTTTTGATCAGGCAATTGAATTGGATAGCGCGCTGGCGAATGGCTGGCTGGGACGAGGGCTGACGCTGATTAGGCGGGGGCAGGTGCTGGAAGGCCGGCACGACATTGAGACCGCCGCGCTGGTGGAGCCGCAACGGTCTTTTCTGCGAAGTTACCTTGGGAAGGCATTTGCCGTGTCGAAGGACGGGAAGCGCGCGTTGCACGAACTGGAACTGGCCAAGACCCTCGACCCGCTTGATCCGACGCCATGGCTTTATTCCGCGCTGATTCTCCGCGAAGAGAATCGGATCAATGAAGCGGTTACCAGTCTGGAGAAGTCCATCGACCTCAATAATAATCGGCACGTCTATCGCTCCGAATTCCTGCTCGATCAGGACCGGGCAGTCCGCAGTTCCAGCCTGGCCAATATCTATCGGTCGGCGGAGATGCGAGAGGTGAGTGTGCGCGAAGCGGCACGCGCCGTGACTTATGATTACGGCAATTTTTCGGCGCATCAGTTCCTCTCCGAGAGCTATAACGAGCTGCGGGACCCGACCCGTTTCAACCTGCGTTATGAAACGCCATGGTTCAACGAACTGTTGCTGGCGAACCTTCTTTCACCGGTGGGCGGCACGCCGCTTTCCCAAAACATTTCGCAGCAGGAGTACGCGCGGCTTTTTGAGCGTAATCGCATCGGGCTGACCACCGATACATCCTACCGAAGCGATGGGCGCTGGACCGAATTGGCGTCACAATACGGACGGATCGGGGATACGAGTTGGGCGCTGGACCTCGATTATGAACGCCAGCACGGGATTCGTCCGAACAACGATTTGGACCGGAAGGAATGGTACACCACCATTAAACAACAATTAACGCCGCAGGATTCCATCCTGCTGTTGAGCAAGTACCAAGCCTACCACTCGGGCGATAATTTTCAATATTATGATCCCGCCCAGGCTCGGCCGAAATTCACGTATGACGAGACGCAAACACCGATCATCCTTGGCGGCTACCACCGTGAATGGTCTCCCGGGTCACACACACTTCTTTTAGTCGGCCATTTGGAAAACGAACAGAAATTCGGCGACCAGGCGGTGCCGCTGCCGATTCTCTTTCGCAACGCCGGCGGCCCGGTCGTTTCAAAGGGTTCGATCAACTTCGATGTTGGTCTGCACAGCGAATTCGATGCTTACACAGCCGAGCTCCAACAAATCCAGCAGTGGACTCGCCAGACCCTGGTCGTGGGCGCACGCTACCAAAATGGAGACTTCACAACGCGCAGCCTAATCACAAATCCCTCGGTCAGTATACCGGGCCTGTTCAACAATCCACCCGCGGACATTACCTCGAAGAATGACTTCGAACGGGCGAGCGGATATGGTTATTACACCGTTGAGCCTCTCGACCGGCTTTTTCTCACAGCTGGAGTTGCCTATGATTATCTGCGCTTCCCCCAGAACTTTCGGGCGCCTCCGATCACTTCAGGGGAAGATTCACGCCAGCGCTGGAGTCCCAAGGCGTCGATTGTTTGGAACCCCATTCCCGAGCTCGCGCTCAGAGGCACTTACACTCGCTCGCTCGGAGGCGTGACGCTGGATGAAAGTTATCGCCTCGAGCCCAGCCAATTGGCCGGGTTTCCGCAATCTTTTCGAAGTATCATGCCGGAGTCGCTGGTCGGGTCGGTGGCCGCGCCGGAGTTTGACACTTGGTCCGCGGCGCTGGATGTAAAGCTCAAGACGAGGACTTACCTTGGGGTGGATGCGAACATCCTTGAATCATCGGTCCGGCAGACCATTGGGGTATTCGATTACAACTTTACGAATATTTTGCCGTCGTCTACTTCTCAACGCTTGTAGTTTCGCGAGCAATCGATTGGATTCACCGCCAACCAGCTTCTGGACAATGAATGGTCATTGGGAGGCGGGTATCGGTTCACGCATTCCGCCCTGGACTCATCATTTCCCGAGATCCCTGCGTTTCTACCGCCACCTTCCAACTCGCATATCGAAGCGGACCTGCAGCGCATCAATGCCCGGCTCCTCTACAACCATAGCTGCGGATTCTTTGGGCTGTTGGAATCGGTGTGGTATTTGCAGCATAACCGGAATCCCGGCGCCAAGCTGGCCGATGAATCGATGAACCAGGTGAACCTCTATGCAGGCTATCGTTTTCCACGCCAGCGAGCGGAACTGACCGTCGGAGTCATGAATCTCGGAGGGAATGATTACCGGTTGAACCCTCTCAGTCTTTACGAGGAACTTCCCAGAAGCCGCGTCTTTTTTGCACGAGCGCGGGTGCGGTTCTGAGTGGGTGAGTCTTTATAGTGCTCAGCAATACCACCATATCCCTGAGCCACGGCGTTTCGAGGCACCGCTCCATCCTCTTGAGGCTTGCATTCATGGCCGTAACCTAGTCGCCTAAGGGGAATGTTGAGCGGTTATCTCAGCCGACTAAATGAAGCCTCGCGCCGTGGGGTGACGGCGGCTTTGTTGCTGCTGCTCCTTGCGGTTCTGCTCTCCGTTCCGCCATTTGAGAAATGGCTCTCCTATTTTAGCTTTGATCTCCTCGCCACGCTCCTCCCTTCACAGCGGATCAATTCGGTAATTCTGCTCGAAATGGATGAGAAATCCTTTCTGGAAAATGACCAGGATTATACGAAGATCTGGAAGCGTCGTCTCCATGCGAAACTGGTTTCCAAATTGAAGGCAGATGGGGCTCGTGGCATAGTCTTCGACGTCGATTTTTTCGACAGCGGCCCCGCTGACGAGAACGAAGAATTGGCGCAAGCCATCAAAGCCCATGGCCGAGTGGCTATAGCGATGGACTACGTTCTCATGGCCGGGACGGGTATTGTCGGACATCAGCCACGTTTTCCTATCGAACCCATCCGACAAGCCGCCGCCTCCATTGGACTGGTGCAGGTCAACAAAGATATCGACGGAGTCATTCGGCGCCATTTTCAGGAAACGGAGCTTTTTCGGAGTCTCCCGTGGGCTGCGGCAGAAATGACCGGTGCCAAACTTCCAAAGGATTTGGCAAGCCGCCTTAAGGCTCGCTGGTTGCGCTTCCCAGGGCCTCCCGGGTCGGCCTTGCCGCGGCTGAGTTATGTGGATGCATTTTCGCAAACGCCGGGGTTCTTTCGTGATAAAGTGGTCTTCATCGGTGGCGGGCCCAAAACCAAGCTGCCGGGACAGGAGGTGGACACCTTTCGGACACCCTACTCACGCTGGACCGGGGAGGACACGGCAGGGGTTGAGATCCTGGCCACAACTTATGTGAACCTGATGCAGGGCAACTGGCTCCGTTTTGCGCCCTGGCTGATCCGTTTGAGCATACTCCTGGTGGCTGTTCTGGTGCCGTGTGTTTCTGGAGCGTTGCAAAACCGCAGGATTCGTCTCTTGGTCTTTGCGGGAGTCTTGCTGGTTTTGCTGGCGTTGCCGTGGGTGATGGCTATGGCGTGGTGTTATTGGTTCTCATGGCTGAATCCGATAGTAGTAATGGTTTCTGGATACGTTTTGGTTCGTGCACTGTCGAGACCTGCGCCGCCCGAGGTTACGCCGGTAGTTGCTTCACCCGTGTTTAATCCTGCTCCTGTGCCAAGCCCGGCCATGTCCTCCATCGACGCTGAAGGACTAACAAAGATAAACACGCAAGTCGCGGTGCCGGATCATGAACTGGTTCGCCTGGTGGGCAGGGGCGCGTATGGCGAGGTTTGGTTGGCCAAGAATGCAATCGGCTCCTGGCACGCAGTTAAAATTGCTTTCAAGGATCGTTTTAGAGATTTGGTCCCGTATGACCGTGAGTTCCGCGGCATCCAGAAATTCATGCCCATTTCCCGAAGCCATCCTGGATTCGTGCACGTGCTGCACGTGGGGCGGAACGACGCGCAAGGCTACTTCTATTGCATCATGGAGGCGGCTGATGACGAGAAGCTGGGTCGCGAGGTCCAACCGGACACCTACGCTCCGCGCAGCCTTGCGAGCGAGTTGAAGGCAGTGGGGCGCCTGCCGTTGAAAGAATGTATTCGAGTCAGCTTGCGATTGACTGAGGCGCTCGGGTTTTTACATGATAAAAATTTAATCCATCGAGATATTAAGCCGGGAAACATCATCTATGTGGACAACGCGCCGAAGCTCGCGGATATCGGTCTCGTAACCGAAATTGCTGAGGGCGCACACAAGGTGAGTTATTTGGGGACGCGCGGCTACATGGCCCCGGAAGGGCCGGGTACACCAAGCGCGGATATCTTTAGCCTCGGGAAAGTCATCTACGAAGCCAGCATGGGTCTCGATTGCGAGAAATTTCCGGAGCTGCCGTCTACTCTGGTAGAGCGGCCTGATGAACATTCCGTTCATTTAATTCGTTTAAACCAAATCCTTCTCAAGGCTTGTGAACCCAACCCCGCGGAGCGATATCAAACAGCCGCTGAGTTGCACGAGCATCTGCTCGCCCTGAGCAAGCTGCTTTGAGGGGGAAAAGAAAAGGACCGGATTCCAGTGGTCCGGTCCTTGGGAGCTTCAGGTGGGGTACGACAAATTCTAGTTAGTGGCTCGCTTGAGCAGCGGTCTTTGGATAATAAATGGCAACCTGCCTTTCCCATCGCTTCAAAGTGGTCATGACTTTTTCCTCAAGCAAAGCGGGGAAGAAGAGCACCGGGCAGACGGTAAGCCAAGCCAAGGCTGCTGCCTCATTGGCCGCGCAGTAGAGCTCCTTGACGACGGGAGTGCCGTTCACGGTCTCCAGGATTGGTGTGAGCAACTGCGTTTTAAGTTGCGCCAGGCGTGCTTCCATATGGCCACGCGTTGGGGCACTTACAATCTCGTGGTCCAGTTTGGACCCCTCTAGTTTTTCATGTCTTGCATTCATAACCTATCTCTTAAACTCACCCATCTGACATTAGTTCCGGTAAAAACATTCAGTTTTGACTGTTACAATTCCATTACATCTTTGTAATGAAACTCAGGTTTGTGCTGCCTGCTGGTTTGAAGATGATGCCATGCACCTCAGGGTGAGGATTTGATGGATGCAAAAGACGGCAGGCCGAACCATGAACGCAAAGGTGTCAATGGAACGGCCATTCTGAAGCACCCTCCAAGGAGAGAGAAGATTATGGATAATCGTCAGTTTTCCACTTGCAACGTCACGATAGGCGAGCACCTTCTCATATGGAGATCGAACCAACAAAGGGAACGGTGGGGAAGCGGAGTAAAAAGGATTCATCCCCGAAAGCAAAATCTCTCGCTAACCGCGAACTGCAGGAGCGTTATTACTCCAAGCATCCTCAGCGGAAGAAAGGGCAATCCAAAACCGCAGCTTCCTCTCGGGAATAGGCGGTTTTTCTAACGAGTTCGGAACAGAACCGGATTGTTGTTCCTTTCTTTCCGGCGGCTGGTAATCTGGCCGCCATGCGAGTTTTGATCGCCACAGTCACGGCGGGAGCTGGCCACTTGCAAGCCGCGAGTGCATTGGAAGAAGCGTGGAAAGCTTTTCGGCCACAAGACGCGGTTGAGAAGTTGGACGTCCTGAATTTCACGCCCAAGCTCTACCGCAAGGTTTATATTGAAGGCTACATCCAGGTTGTCGAGCGGGCTCCGGAGTTGTGGGGCCACTTTTTCAAGAAGACCGATAACCCGGCGCTGATGCGGAAGCTGACCCGGTCTCGCCGCGCCCTGGCGAAAGTTACAACTTCTAAATTCATCACCCGGCTCAAAAGCTATAAACCCCACGTGGTTTTGTGCACGCATTTCATGCCGCTCGAGATCATGGGCCACTTGCGGAGCAAGGCCAATTTGAAGCCGGAGCCGCTCACCGTAAGCATCGTCACGGATTTTGAGGCCCATGCTTTGTGGATGGAGCCGGGCGTTAATCTTTACTGCGTGGCGGCGGAAGAAACAAAAGCGAGGCTCGTGGCGCGCGGTGTCCCTGAAAATATTGTGCGGGTGACCGGGATCCCGATTGCCGCCAGATTCTCGAAGCCGATCGATGCTGCCGCGGTGCGCAAGCGATACGGCTTGCGTGACGATCTGCCCATTCTGCTTTTGCTAGGCGGAGGTTTTGGGATGGGGCCCGTTTCCGAAATCATGCAGGAGCTCAACAAGCTTCATACTCCGGTGCAAGTGATAGTTGTTTGCGGCCGCAACGAGGAACTCCGCCGCGAGTTGGCCGTGGTGGAAAAAAAGCACCCCACGCATGTCATGGGATTTGTGACCAACATGGAGGAGTTTATTTCCGTGGCAGATCTCGTCATCACCAAGCCCGGAGGTTTGACTACGTCCGAAGCGCTTGCTCTCGGGAAGCCGATCCTGATTTTTAACCCCATCCCCGGGCAAGAAGCTGCGAACAGCGATTTTCTGCTGGAACACGGCGCTGCGGTCAAGCTGAACGCTCTCGAAGATATTCCTTTCCGTCTGCAGAAGTTGCTTGGCTCTTCAAAGCTATCCGAGATGGCAAAATTGGCAAAGGCCCTCGGTAAGCCGGCAGCAGCTACCGCGGTCTGCCGGGAAGTCCTCGCCGAATTGGATCAGGGTGGAGCCTTGGAGGAGTGAGAGCTTCCTTCCTAGCAATCCTCTACCTGCTGCTGGGCTGTTTGTGCGTCCACGCCGCGCCACTCAAACCTGATGAATCGGTGCTGATCTTTCCAACCATCGGGTGGCAAACCACCAATGGTTGGGAGATTGATGTTCACGGGCTGGTTTTCGAGCCGCATGCGCACAAGATTATCACACGCGTCTTGCGGAGAAGCCTTGGGATTGACGAGGAGGAACTCAAACCGGGGGAAGACAAACTGTTTGCTGAGCGAGCTCGATATTTCATGGTCGACAACGAGCGCCGCAAACAACTCACCATTCGTTTTGGAGCGCGCACAGCAACTCTTTCTCCCACGCCGGCCAATGGCCATTTCCACGCGCGTTTTGTTTTTTCCACCGACTCGCTTGGGGCCGCTGGCATCTCGGGAGCGCTCAGTAATGGGGTCTTGGAAATCGCGACGGTGTCCGAAAATAAAAAAGTCAGACAGTTCCATGGCCAGGTTTTCCTGGTGGCCAGCAATGGAATATCCGTGATCTCAGATATTGACGACACCATCAAGATCTCCCAGGTAACAAACCGGCACGAGCTCATCCGGAATACATTCCTGCGACCCTTCCAGGGCGTTCCCGGGATGGCCGATGTTTATCAAAGCTGGTCTACAAATTCCGGGGCAAAGTTCCATTATTTGTCAGCGAGCCCCTGGCAGCTTTATGAGCCTCTTTCAGATTTCCTGCACACCAATCATTTTCCGGAAGGCACTTTTCATTTGAAACAGTTTCGCTTCAAAGACAGAACTTTCTTCGACCTTTTTCAATCTCCCCAGAATTACAAACCCAGGGTCATTGGTGACCTGCTGGAAAGGTTTCCGAACCGCCGCTTTGTTTTGGTGGGCGACTCGGGCGAAAAGGATCCTGAGATTTACGGCGCTCTGGCGCGAAAATACCCCGGGCAGATTTCAAAGATTTTTATTCGCGATGTGACCGGTGAGCCGACTGGTTCGGTCCGCTACAAAAGTGCGTTCTCCGACATATCAGTTTCCAAGTGGCAAGTTTTCCGAAAAAGTTCCGAAATCGTTAATTCCATTCCTTAGCCCGGTCCTCGTTTTCAATTAGGTCAGATTGTAACTTTTTGGTTAGTCAAGGCCTTCGACCGCGTGGTTACAATTGTGTTTTGTCCAGTTCTTTATTTTCCGTCGATCCGTGGACAGCCCGATGGGGGTGGCGTACTTTTTGGCAGGCCTGATATGAAAGCTTTCCAACCAGTACAAGCGGTTCAGAAAGAAAGGATCCTGCACAAACGTTATACCGGGCAAGTTGTCTATATCTATGCGTTTGATGTGGCCTACGAGATGGTGCGCGATCCTGTTTTGAGGGTGCTCGGACAGCGTGTGGAACCGTTTAAAGTGGATGGCAGCAAGCGTAATCCTCGCCAAGTCTATTTCTACCGTCCCCAGATGGTCCGGTTGCCAACCGCGCAGCACCGGGGGCCACTTGGCCGGATCCCCGTGGAACGGGTAATTAAACTATTCCCTGTGGGAGCGATCAGCATCACGGTCCGGGTGCCCTTCGAGGTTGATTCCATTGAGGAACTGGTTGATTTCCACGATTTGCAGTTGGGCAACAAGTCTTTGAATGAAGAGGTGCGCGAGCTGGCCGAAACGGTGCGGCAGGAGCTTGCCCCATATTACGTCCGGCCCATGCGCGAAATTGCCGATGAGGAGGCTTACACGGTTTTTTGCCTCGAATCGCCTTTGACGAATTCCGAGGGGCTGCCCATCAGCGCTGAAAGCTGGTTGCACCAGCACCGGCGGCAGGTGGCCTCACTCCTGACCCAGGAAAACGACATCGCGAACCTTTCGAAACAGGAAGCGGAGGAATCCACCAGGCGTTATCTCAGCTACTATCAGAATGATGTTGTGGTGATTGACTGGGATGCAGCGCTGATCGTGGATGAGCCGAAAGACTTTGAGGAGACGCTTTATGTCATGGAAATGGCTAACCTCCAGTTGGCGGAATTGGAAGCCTACGACCGGATTCTCGATGCCTCGTTGGACCGCGCTTATCGGGATTTAAGCGATCGTTTCCGCACGCGCGCCTACGTTCTGCACGAGCTGCGCGAAATCCGAATTGATCTGGCAAGGTTGAGTGATGAGTTATCGAACTTCACGAAGTTTTTCGGTGACTGGCATCTGGCCCGAATCTACGAAAGCATCACTGCCCGTTTCCATCTCACGGACTGGCACAAAACCATTGATAAGAAGTTGGAAACGTTGGATGACCTGTACCAATTGCTCGCCCACGATCAGAACAATCGCTGGATGCTGCTGCTGGAGGCAACCATCGTCCTGCTCTTCATTATTGATCTAATCATCCTCTTCCTCGGGCTCAAAACGTAAGGGTCATTTCAAGGTCACGCTGACACGCAGCACATCAAAGTCGCGCTCTGCCAGAGTGTGAAGGGTATTTGGGCCATCAAAGACGATTTTGCTTTCGCGGAGGATGGTATCGAACTCCTTGATGTCTTTGCCATCAACTACCAGGAACCATTTCCGGTTGCGCAATTCGGTCCAAGCCACGCGCTTCCCATCGGGGCTGAAGCTAAGCGTGTCTTTGCCAATGAGATCACAAAGGTGATGCTCCTCCTGGCCGGTGACCACGCGCCATTTGCCGCTGAATGCTGCCGCGAAGATGATGCGTGAGCTGTCCGGGCTGAAGATGGGGCAGCCGCCTGCAATGCCATCGTAGATGCTGCTCTCCTTGCCATCCAAAACGACCACGGCTTTATTGGGCCGACCCGCCGAGTAAGCGAAGTGTTTGTTGTCCGGACTGAAGACCAAAGTGCCGTCGAGAATGTTTTCGTATTCTTTGCCAGGCTCGCCGTCCACTACCACGCGCGATTTATCGGATTTTCGAGCCACATAAGCGACCCTTTTACTATCGGGGCTGAAAACCGGCGTCTTGGCTCCTATGCCTTCCCAGGAAGCGCTTTCCTTGTCGTCCACCACCACAAACCAGGTTTTATTTCGCATGGCTGCGAAGACTATCCGTTTGCTGTCGGGGCTGAAACGGATGTTGCTGATCCCGTCGTAGTCAGCCCCCAATTTGCCATCCAGGTTGATTGTCCATTTGCCACCGCGTTCAACCGCGTAAGCCAGTCGTTTGCTGTTTGGACTGAACCTGGGACTGTCGATGGAAGAGAATGGCTTGCCCTCCACTCCATTCTGCACCATGAACTGCTGGTTGTCCCTGATCACGCCGTAAGCAAGCTGCAAACTGTCCGGGCTATAAGTCAGGGAGCCGTTACCCACGCCGTCATAGGCTTTGCCTTCCTTGCCGTCTGTAATAACAACGAACTTGTCGGCTCGTTTGCCAATGTAAGCCAAATGCTTCCCGTCCGTGCTAAAGGTCAGCGAACCGGCCACCAATTCATCATATTCTTGACCCTCGTTTTCTCCAGTCACCAGCATCCATTTGCCCTCGCGACGCGCGCCATAGGCCAGAGTCTTGTTATCAGGAGCAAATTCGAGCGCTGCCACCCGATCGTATCGCTTACCTTCCTTCCCATCCTGAACAACGAGCCATTGGCCCCCACGAACTGCAATGTAAGCGAAATGCCGGCTATCTGAGCTGACCGTAAGACTGTCCCAGACCGCCGTGGGCAACATTGGACCCATGCTTTTTTCGGTGACTTTGAACTGCGGTTCCTCGGCGGCTCTGGCAACCCCGATTGCCAAAAAAGCGCAGGCCCAGGACAAGAGTGTGACACGAATACCTATAATCATAATTTGCATGAGCAGATTGCTGCCTTCAAAATGGTAGTGAGAGGAACCGGTTTGGCGATTTCTTTCGCGCAAGACCTCTACGTCTCTGCTCGCCAAACGGTTTCTTTTTATTACAATCAATGCATGATCAAACTGCGACTTTTAAGTGCTCTGACGATCTTTTGTCTCGTTTGCCTCCCCGCAAGTGCCCTCGAAAAGTGGATGTATTGTGCTCAAAACCTGTGGGTCGACAAAAATATTGATAACCTCGACACATTATTCCACCGTGCTGCCAAGGCCGGTTATACCCATGTTCTCTTGACCGATTCAAAATTCGGCAAGCTTGGTGAAATGGACGCTCGCTACTTCAAAAATGTGGAGCGGGTCAAAAAATTGGCAGCCGAGTTAAACCTTGAAATTGTTCCGGCCTTGTTCCCGATCGGGTATTCGAACGACATTTTATGGCACGATCCGAATCTAATTGAAGCAATGCCCGTCAAAGATGTCCTTTTCGTGGTGAAAAACGGCGTGGCACGACTCCAGCCGGAGCAACCAGTTGGGTTGAAGGGAGGAGATTTCTCGGACTTAAAACAATGGGCTTGGAAGGACCCGAGCGTGGTTTCGGATGACGGCGCTGCCCTGGTCAAAGATCCAAAAGGGATCGCGCGAATTGTGCAAAAGCTGAAGTTCCAGCCGTTTCATCAGTATCATCTTTCGGTCCGAATCAAGACCGAGAACTTTCGCGGAAAGCCTGAGGTCAAACTCCTCGCCGGCGATCATGACCTGAACTATCGCTTTCTCGGCACCAAATCCAGCCAGGATTGGACTGTTCACCACGTGGTGTTTAACTCGCTTACAAACACGGCCGCGAATCTTTACCTGGGCACGTGGGACGGTAAATCCGGGTCGCTCTGGTGGGACGATGCGAAGCTGGAAGAAGTAGGCCTTGTGAATCTTGTCCGGCGCCCAGGCGCACCCTTCGTGGTTAAGAATGAGGAGGGCACTGTCCTGAACGAAGGAAAAGATTTCGAGCCCGTGCGCGACACCCGCATGGGCGTGAAGCCATGGAAAGGGTCTTACGACGTTTATCACGAGCCGCCGGTGATCCGCACATCCTTGCCGGATGGCACCAAGCTACGGGTTTCCTATTACCATGGCGTCACGGTTTATGATGATCAGGCAAACATCTGTCCTTCCGAACCGAAAACCATCGAATTACTCCGGGACCAAGCCAAGCGCGTGCATGCCGCCTGGGGCGCCAAAGGCTACATGATGTCCCACGATGAAATCCGGGTCTTGAACTGGTGCGACGCTTGCCAGAAACGCAACCTCGATGCTGGCGCGTTGCTCGCCGATAACGTCCGGACCTGTACGCAGATTCTTAAGGAAGTGAATCCCGGTGGGAAAATTTATGTCTGGAGCGACATGTTCGATCCAAACCACAACGCTCATAAAAACTACTACCTCGTGCGGGGCGATCTAACCGGTTCGTGGGAAGGATTGGACAAAGACGTCATTATTCTCCCCTGGTATTTTGAAAAGCGTGAAGCCAGCCTGAAGTTCTTCGCTGACCGCGGGCACAAGCAGGTAATCGCGGGCTATTACGACGCCAAGCCTGAACAAGTCACCAAATGGCTCGATGCTGCCAAGCCCTATCCCGGTGTGATGGGCGTGATGTACACCACTTGGGTGAACAAGTTTTCGGACTTGGAAAAATTTGCGGAGGTTATCGACCAGAACAAATGACCAAAGCTTCTGACATCCGGGTGATTGAAACCGAGCTCTACTTTCTGCCAGTTCAAACGCGTGTCCCGCTGAAGTTCGGCACCGAAACAACCACCTCGGTTACCTGTGCCCGGGCAAAAGTCACGGTGGCGGATCGCGCTGGCCGAAGAGCGGAAGGCTGGGGAGAAACACCGCTGAGCGTGCAGTGGGTTTGGCCAAGCAAGCTTCCGTACGAACCACGTCACCGGGTCTTAAAGGATTTTACCATCCAGTTGGCGGAAGCCTGGCGGACGTTTGAGGGCAGGGGACATCCCCTTGAGATCGGCTGGGATTTCCAGGAGCAGGTCCTGCGGGGAATGCTGGGCGCGCGCAATCGTGTCCTCCCTGAAGGAACCGAGCCGATGCCCTGGCTGGCTGCGTTGGTTTGCTGTTCGCTTTTCGATATCGCGGTGCATGATGCTTACGGGCAGCTCCATGGCCGGCCGGTATATCAAACCTACGATTCGGGGTTCTTGAACCGCGACCTGAGCGAATTCCTATCCCCTGCCGAAGGCACCAAGATCTCTTTCTGGAACAAATATCCGAACGAGTTTTTGGTGCCCGAGCCTGCCAAACAACTCCGCGCCTGGCACCTAGTCGGGGGATTGGACCTGCTCGACCCAGCCGAATTGACCGGAACG
>JAQGOV010000374.1 GCA_028293425.1 Verrucomicrobiales bacterium | reverse complement strand
CCGCTTCGCAATAGGTTCCTGGCTCCGCCCGCACCAGCCGCTTCGATATTCACGTGGTCAAACCTGCCGCCCCCGTTTGGGCCAAGGTCCACATTGAACCCTCGAATATAATCGTTCTGCGATGTCTCGGTACAGGCGAACAGGCCACGGAAGAATCCCGCATTCGACTTGGGAGCCGCCACTATAAACAACGTGCTGTTGCTGAACGAAAGCCCGGTGCGAGTCGCGGCGAGAAAGTCATTTTGTCCATCGAATGAAATCCAGGCCACTCCCGCCCCTTGTCGCAACTGTGGGGTTGACTCCAGGTTGATTTGGCTGAGGTCTCGGTGGTGCCCGGAGGCGTCCAGCCAGCAATCCACCCGCGCCCCATCCGGCAATGGTCGAAGATTGAGCTTCTGCCGCGCGTCCAATTGCCGTGAAGCGTCGAGCCACAACTGCAATCCATTCGTCACCGGCATCTTTGCATCGGACCAGAGCTCCACAGCGGCTGACCGATGTGCTAGTGTCAACCAGACTAAACCGAGAGCTGCTAAGCGCGGTAAATTCATAAGAGCGTCATCATGGAAATAATCTCCAAACGTTGTAGGCGGCTGCTCCTCCAAGTTCCACACTTCTTTTTGCCTAAATTTGGCAGTTTAGCAGCAAAGGAAGTGGCCTTTCCTGGTTATTTTCCCGGTGGACAGGAGAGCCAGCCGCATTATCGTAGCGCTTACGTGATCACCAATTTGGCAAATAAACTCGGAATGAGCTTTGCGTCAGTTCTGCTGGTGCTTTTTGGCCAGCAACTCCAGGCAGCTTCGCTGCCCGATAAAGTTGACTTCCATTTTCACGTAAAACCCATTCTTTCCGACCGTTGCTTCGCTTGCCATGGTCCCGACGAAAAGGCCCGCAAAAGCAAGCTCCGCCTCGATACTCGTGAAGGTGCTTTCAAAGCCTTGAAAGACGGCATGTCCGTGGTCAAGGCAGGTGATTCCAAACACAGCGAACTGGTTCGCCGCATTACCACCACTGATCCCGACGACATCATGCCTCCGCCCAAGAGCAAGATGAGCTTGGCACCGGATGAGATTGCTCTCTTGAAGAAATGGGTTGAGCAGGGTGCTGATTATCCAGCGAAGTCTCATTGGGCCTTCAACCCTGTGGCCAAGGTAGCGGTGCCCAAGGTGGCTGGAACCAACCAGGTGCAGAACTCTATCGACGCTTTCATTCTGCAAAAGCTCGCTCGTGAAAACCTGAAGCCATCTCCTCGGGCCACAAAAGAAATCCTGATCCGGCGTCTAGCGCTCGATCTCACAGGGCTCCTTCCAAAACTGGAGGAAGTGGATGCGTTTCTGGCAGACGATTCCCCCGAAGCCTACCGCAAGGTGGTGCAGCAGTATTTGGATTCTCCACGCTACGGCGAACGCATGGCTTTGGACTGGCTCGATCTCGCGCGCTTTGCCGACACTTTCGGTTACCAGGCAGACGTGGACATGAACATGTATCCCTGGCGCGATTGGGTGATCAAATCGTTCAATCAGAATCTGCCTTATGATCTCTTCATCCTGTTCCAGGTGGCGGGCGATCTCCTTCCCAACGCCACCCGCGAACAAATCCTTGCTACGGCTTTCAACCGATTGCACCGCCAAACCAACGAGGGCGGCTCTGTGGAAGAAGAATATCGCAATGAGTACGTTTCCGACCGGGTTCACACGTTCGGCACGGCTTTCCTTGGCCTCACCATGGAATGCTGCCGCTGCCACGACCATAAATTCGACCCCATCACGCAGAAGGATTATTATCGCCTCGGCTCCTTCTTCAACAGCATCGATGAATCCGGATTATATTCCCATTTCACCCGCGCCACGCCGACTCCCACCTTGCTCCTCTACAGCGATGGAGTTGAGCAAAAGCACCTGGCTTTGAAAAAGCAGATCGTGGAAAAGGAGAAAGCGTTGGATTCCGTGCGCCAATCCAGTCAGCCACGTTTTAAGGCTTGGCTGAAGACGAATGAAGTCCAAGCGCCGAAGCCAAGTGCCAGCGCGACCTTTGCTTTTGATGTAGTGAACGGAGGCAAGTCCCCAAACCTCGTGGACACCAACAAGCCTGCTTCGTTGCACGAGAACCCGCAATTGGTTGAGGGCAAATCCGGCAAGGCACTCCTTTTCACCGGCGATAACGACGTGACCTGCAAAGGGGCAGGGGAGTTCACGCGGACTGATCCGTTCTCGTTCAGTCTTTGGTTAAAGCCAGGTGAAGTCCAGGAGCGGGCTGTTATCTTCCATCGTTCCCGGGCTTGGACCGACTCAGGCAGTCGCGGATACGAATTCCTCTTGGAACAGGGCCAGCCATCCTTTGCGCTGATCCACTTCTACCCAGGAAACGCTATCCAGGTTCGTTCCAAAAGATCGCTCCCCACCAACCAATGGTCCCACGTGGTGGTCACGTATGATGGCTCCAGCCGCGCTGCCGGCCTTAAGCTTTACGTCAATGGTTCGCCGGCTGAGGTCCAAGTTGTTCATGATAATTTATATAAGGACATCATCCATCGCGCGGAATGGGGTGATGCAGAAGTTGGGAGTGTTCACCTCATGCTGGCTGGCCGTTTCCGCGATTCCGGGTTTAAGAATGGCGCCATTGATGAGTTTCAGGTTTTTAACCAATGCCTCACTCCGCTTGAAGCCCGGGCCGTCGGCGGATTTGCGACTGAATCTCCCAAGCAGGACGAGCTGTTCTCGTTCTACCTCAACCACCAGGACCAGGAATATCAAACCGCGCTCGCGGAGCTGAAGAAGGTCCGGCAGGAGGAAAACAAAGTGGTCAACGATGTGAAAGAAATCATGGCCATGAAGGAGAGCAAGCAGCCGCGTCCAACGCATCTCTTGAAACGTGGACGCTACGATATGCCTGGCGAACTTGTGGACCGGGGCACTCCGGAAGGAATTTTTCCCATGCCTTCCGAATATCCAAACAATCGCCTCGGCCTGGCCAAGTGGCTGGTGGATCGCCGCAATCCCTTGACCGCACGTGTTGTAGTAAACCGGATTTGGCGAATGCACTTCGGCCGGGGCATCGTGGCGACCCAGGAGGATTTTGGAAATCAAGGTCAGCTTCCGACACATCCCGATCTGCTCGATTTTCTGGCGGGCTGGTTCATGGATCACAAATGGGACGTCAAAGCTCTCCATGAGTTGATTGTCACCAGCGCGACGTATTGCCAGACCAGCGTGGCAGATGCCGACACGCTTGCTAAGGATCCGGAAAACCATCTGCTGGCTCGGGGACCGAAGCACCGCATGCAAGCCGAACTGGTGCGTGATTGTGCTTTAGCCGTGAGCGGCTTGCTCAGTGAGAAGATCGGCGGCCCCAGCGTAAAGCCTTACCAGCCGGCTGGCCTTTGGGAAGAATCCGGCACCGGCAAGACTTACACCCAGGATCATGGCGAAAAACTCTATCGCCGCAGCCTTTACACCTTCTGGCGCCGGACGGCACCACCCGCCAGCATGCTGACCTTCGACGCGGGCAGCCGCGAAGTCTGCACCGCCAAACGTGAAACCACGGCAACGCCTCTGCAATCACTGATCCTCTTGAACGATCCTCAGTTTCTTGAAGCGTCACGGGTCTTGGCCGAGAAGCTGGTGCGCGAATCTAAAACTGACATTGAACCCAGGATTCAAAGGGCATTTCGCCTTGCCACTTCCCGTGTGCCGCAAGCAAAGGAAAAGGACATCCTGGCGAAGCTTTACCAGGAACAGCTCGCCTGGTTCACCCACCATCCTGAGGCTGCTGACAAATACCTCGCGATCGGCGAGACCAAGCCAGACAAGAGCCTGCCGCCCGCGGAGGTCGCGGCTACGGCCGTGTTGGCCAATGCGCTTTTTAACCACGACGAATTTGTAATGGAACGATGAAAACACCTCTTTGCACAGGCCCGCTCCTGCTCGATGGTTTCAGCCGCCGCCAATTCCTGAGCCGCTTCGGCCTGGGGTTCGGCAGCATCGCCCTCGGCCAATTGATGAACCCGGCTCGTTCGTTTGCAGCGGGGCCGGCCGGTTTGGATCACGGGATCCTTGGCCAGCCCCATTTCCCGGCCAAGGCCAAGCGGGTGATTTATCTCTTCATGGCCGGTGGTCCTTCCCAGCTCGAGACATTCGATTACAAGCCGCTGCTCAATGAAAAAAACGGCGAACAATTGCCCGCTTCCGTCCGCATGGGCCAGCGTCTCACTGGCATGTCCGGCAATCAGGCGAGCCTGCCGCTGGCTGGCAGTGTTTATAAATTTGCCCAGCACGGCAAAGGCGGCGCTTACATCAGTGAACTTCTCCCGCACACCGCAAAAGTTGCGGATGACCTTTGCGTCGTTCGTTCGATGTTCACCGAGGCGATCAATCACGACCCGGCCATTACGTTCCTCCAAACTGGTTCCCAGATTTCGGGGCGTCCCAGCATCGGGGCCTGGGTCCATTATGGCTTGGGCAGCGACAACGAAAACCTTCCGTCCTTTGTGGTGCTGATCACCCCGGGCAAGGTTGACCAACCTTTGTATTCTCGCCTCTGGGGCAGCGGATTTCTTCCGTCTCCCCATCAAGGCGTGCAATTTCGTTCGGGCAAAGACCCCGTCCTGTATCTCTCGAACCCCGCAGGTGTTTCGCCCGAAAGCCGTCGTGCCATGCTCGATCGCTTGCGCGAATTGCACGAGACCAGCGCGGAAATCAATGCCGACTCCGAAATCAACACCCGCGTTGCCCAATACGAAATGGCCTATCGCATGCAAACCAGCGTGCCCGAGGTAATGGACATTTCCAAAGAGCCGCAATCCGTCCTCGACCTCTACGGCCCTGACGTGCAAAAGCCCGGCACGTTTGCGCGCAATTGCCTCCTGGCCCGTCGGATGGCTGAAAAAGGCGTCAAATTTATCCAACTGTATCATCAGGGTTGGGATCAGCATGGGGGCTTGCCCAACGGCATCAAACAACAGTGCCGCGAAACCGACCAGGCCAGCGCTGCCCTTGTTGCAGACCTGAAGCAACGGGGTCTGCTTGACGACACGCTGGTCGTTTGGGGCGGTGAATTTGGCCGCACCAATTACTCTCAGGGTAAACTTACCAAGACCGATTACGGCCGCGACCATCATCCACGCTGCTTCAGCATTTGGATGGCCGGTGGCGGCGTGAAGCCCGGCACTGTTTACGGTCAAACCTGCGAATACGGCTACAACGTGGTGGAGAATGGCGTTCATGTGCACGATTTCCACGCCACCATGCTTCACCTGCTTGGGGTTGATCACGAGCGCCTCACCTACAAATACCAGGGCCGCCGCTTCCGCCTTACCGACGTCCATGGCGAAGTCGTCAAAGGCATTCTGGCCTAGAGTTCACTCCTGATTCCTGTAAGCTAATCCTCACATGAGCAAGTCCCGTTTCATTGCCACCGTTGCCTTTTACGGTCCGAACGATCAGGTCGCCACCAAGGCGGTCGTAGGCATCCTTTCGAAGGACAATAAGTTGGAGGAGTTGCGCAAGTGGTTCTCCAGCACCATCGATATCCGTGAGGACGAGAAGATCCGTGCTGAAATTGTGGACTTTATCAAGAGCCACAATGTCGAGCACGCCACCGCCACCGAGCACGTTATTGGCTGCCCGCACGAAGCGGGCATCGATTATCCCGAGGGCGTAGCCTGTCCGATGTGCGATTTCTGGAAAGGTGGCAACCGCTTCGCCAAAGCCTAGGGTTTCTTACCAATTTCTCATTGAGTAAACCAACGTGGTTGGCCACAGTTGGCTCATGTTACCAAAAGCGTTTGCCTTGGTGCTGCTGATCCCGATTTCCGCTTTTTGTCAAACTCTCCACTTCGGCACCAACCTGATTACGCCTGGTGTGATCACAGAGTTCTCCGCGCCGCTCAATATGAAAGCTCGCTACGAAGTGAGCAGGATTAAGCTTCAGGCCACTCACGCTCAGGGCGCGTTGCTGCTGCCCGAGGGATTTGATCTGCGAAAGCCGTGGCCTCTGCTGATTGTGAATGTTCCCAGTGGAGGACGTTCGATCCCAATGATGGGAGCTTACACGAACGCAGCCTTATCTCTCGGTTATGCGGTGCTGGCTGCAGATGGACCGCAAGTTCCGCAACAGTTAGACAGCATCCAATTTGGGTGGAGCATGCTTGCAAGTGTATTGGAACAGATGGTGCGCACCTGGCCGCAAACCAAAACCTGGCCCATGATGCCCGCCGGTTTCTCCGGTGGGGCGAAGCGCGCCGCCACGGTCGCGGCTGCTATGATGCATGACCGCTACCGGGTGAACGGAATCTTCATGGGCGGCTGCAATATTGATGAAAGCCTTGGTGAGGACCGAGCGACTTTTGGTTTGAAACAGTACCAGCCCGGCGAAGCGTTTAAGTTAGTCCCGATTTTTCTGAGCAATGGCCGAACCGACCCAATTGCCGGACCCGAACGGGCAGCGGAGGTTCGGACCTCCATGCAGAATTCCGGCTTTCGCAACGTTCGCGCCGAAATCTACGACGGCAGCCACCAGCTCAATCAGGAAAATCTCAAGGCCGCCCTTCAGTGGTTCAAGACGCCCTCCAAACCCTCCGCACCCGTCTCGTCGAAGTAACGATTTCGTTCACTTCCTCGATCTGGTTGCTGATGTGCTCCCACTTCGCACCTACGTAAATCCCTTGCTCATCGGTGTTTCCCCCATTGCCCACTTAAGTCCCCTAACTATGTTGCCTGAGCCGGTGTGGGCAAGGGGGGCAGCGGGAAGATGCCCGGTTCTGCTGGCGTCGCCGGTTACTAACCAAATATGTCGACGTTCGAAACAAATTCGAAGGAAAGCCAAACACAGCCTGTTGCGCCATCCCCGGAGCAAAACCCGCAGGTTCGTCCACTTGGTTCAGATAACGCGGCTCCGCCTCTGAAGCCCCCGGGAAAACGGCGTCGGTGGGTCTTCTTCATCCTGGGGTTAATTGCGTTGCTCGCCGCGGTTTACGGAATTCGCACCATTATCTTTCACTCCGGCCACGTGCAAACGGATGACGCCCAGGTGGAAGGTCACATTAGCCCCGTGATCCCACAGGTCCCCGGATACGTTACCCAAGTGCTCGTTGACGACAACCAGCGAGTCGAGGCTGGCCAAGTTGTGGTCCGCATTGACCCTCGTGAAATTGAGGCTAGGCTCCGAACCGCGGAGGCGGCCTTGCAAACGGCATCCGCGACGCTCCGTGAAGGAAAAGCCTCCGCTGAAGCCGCCCAGGCCCGCCGGGAGCGAGCCGTTTCCGATTTCGAACGCCAGGAAAAGCTTTTCCAGGCGAAGACGAGTTCCCCTCAGGAGTACGAGGCTGCCAAATCCGCCGCGAACGCTGCCGCTGCCTCGTACCGCGCTGCCCAGGGCCAAACGTCAGCGGCTGAGGCCACGGTCACGCAGCGTCAGGCCGACCTGGATTACGCAAAGCTCCAGCTATCTTTTACTACCTTGAAAGCGCCTGTTTCCGGCATCGTTTCACGGCGAACGGTTGAACTCGGGCAGTACGTGCAAGTCGGTCAACCTTTGCTCGCCGTCGTCAATGACGGGGATCTTTGGGTAGTGGCTAATTACAAGGAGACGCAGCTCAAAAAAATCAGGGTCGGGCAGCCGGTCACCATCACTGTGGATGCTTATCCGAAGGTCGAGTTTCGGGGAAAAGTGGACTCGTTCGCTTCCGCGACCGGGGCCAGGTTTTCCATTCTCCCGCCCGAGAATGCTTCCGGTAATTTTGTCAAAGTCGTTCAACGCATCCCCATCAAAATCGTTTTTGATCGTGACGATAAGCTCCGGCAGTACCCGCTGCGTATCGGCATGAATGTCGTTCCCACCATTATTGTGAAGTGAATCATGCACGAGGTGGGCTTCAGAAAATGGATGATCGCGTTCACCGTGGTGCTCGCATCGGTGATCGAACTTATAGATACCTCCATCGTCAACGTCGCCCTGCCGCACATGATGGGGAATCTCGGTGCCACCTTGGACGAGGTTGCTTGGGTGGTGACTTCCTATATTGTGGCCAATGTGATCATCGTGCCCATGACCGCGTGGCTTTCAGCCAGGTTTGGCCGCCGCAATTACTTCCTCACCTCCATTATCATTTTTACGGTCAGCTCGTTTTTTTGTGGCAGGGCTACCGGTATCTGGGAGCTGGTGTTCTTCCGTTTCATTCAGGGGATTGGCGGAGGCGCGTTACTTTCTACTTCGCAATCGATCCTGGTGGAAACATTCCCCCGTGAACAACTCGGGCTGGCGAACGCAATGTTTGGACTTGGGGTGGTCATGGGACCGACCATTGGGCCGACACTCGGTGGATATATTACGGACAATCTCTCCTGGCCTTGGATCTTCTACGTCAATCTGCCGATTGGGGCGGTAGCGGCATTTATGACGATGGCCTTCATTCGTGAGCCGCGTCAGAAATGGCAAATCGCCGGTATCGACTGGGTAGGTATGCTGCTGCTCGCCGCCGGCATTGGTTCGCTTCAGGTCGTGCTTGAGCGTGGCGAAAGGCTCGATTGGTTTTCGTCCCGCACCATCATCGTGCTTTCCATTGTATCGATGGTTTCGCTTGTCGGTTTTGTGTTTTGGGAACTGTCCCGGGATCATCCGGTCGTGGATTTACGCGTCTTCAAGCACCGTTCACTGGCGTTCGGTACTCTCTTTACCTTCATCCTTGGGTTCGCGCTCTATTCCTCGCTTTTCATCTTTCCGGTCTATGCTCAGGAATTGCTCGGTTTTTCTGCCACTCAAACCGGCTTGCTGCTCATGCCAGGCGGGCTGGCCACCGCTATGATGATGCCGGTCATTGCCAAGCTGCTGCATATTCGCACGCCACCACAATTGCTGAATGCCACTGGCTTCTTCCTGTTCTTCGTGTTTTCCGAGACCCTTGGCCGCACCTCGCTGGCCACCGGCCAGCACCAGCTTTTCTGGCCTATGATCCTCCGCGGCCTCGCGCTCGCCTGCCTTTTTGTGCCGCTCACGACCTTGGCACTTTCGGATCTTCAAGGCGCGGAGATCGCGCAGGGAACGGGGTTAACCAACATGATGCGCCAACTGGGTGGCTCTTTTGGCGTGGCCCTCGTTGCCACCTACATCCAGCAACGCTCATGGACCAATCGAAGCGTGCTGGTTTCTCATGTTTCGATGTATGAACCAATGGTCCGGGAGAGGCTGAATGCGATCTCCGGGGCACTGGTGCAATCAGGCTCCAGCACTGTTCAAGCCCAGGACCAGGCACTGAGAGCCTTGGATGGAATCGTCACACAACAAACCATGTTGCTAACGTATTTGGATGCCTTTCGCCTGGTAGGCTGGTTTTCGCTTCTTTGTATTCCCCTGCTGGTGTTTCTGCGGCGAAAATCCAAGGGTGCGCCGATCCAAACCATGGCGCATTGACAGTGTTTTAAACCTCAACATGTGGCTTTTCCGGTTTGACACTCATGGAGCCTTTCGTTACGCCTAAGCCATGCCTGGGTTCCTGAAACAGTCCATCCACCTCACCGCCATACTGACTGTGCTCATTGCAAGAGCCGCGTTGGCCTCTGATTGGCCCCAGCTTTTGGGGCCTACCCGTGATGCCGTCTATGCCGGACCGTCCCTCAACCTGGATTGGCCGAAAGACGGACCGCCTGTGCTTTGGAGTGTCGACGTCGGTCAGGGTTACTCTTGTCCGGTAATCAGCAACGGAAAAGTAGTCCAGTGCCACCGTCTGGGCGACGATCTGGTGGTGAGTTGCCTGGAGCTTCAAACTGGCAAAATGGTCTGGGAACAAAAACATCCCATGAAGTTCCAGGACGGCGCCTATTTCGATAGCGGCCCGCGACCCACTCCAGCTATCAAGGATGGCCGTGTTTATGTATTTAACACGGATGGCTATTTGCTTTGCCTCGATTTGAACGATGGCAAAAAGGTCTGGTCACGCCATCCCAAGCAGGAATTCAAGAGCAGTTCCACCTGGCACGGTTTTGTTTCCTCACCCCTGGTCACGGACAAGGCAGTAATCCTCCCGGTGGGCGCCACCAACGCCGGAGTAGTGGCGTTCAACCGCGAGGATGGCAAGGCTCTCTGGCAGGTGCTCGACGATAAGGCGAGCGCTTCCTCGCCCATGCTCGCCAACCTTCAAGGCAAGGAGCGACTGCTGATTATCACCCGTTCCGCACTTCATTGCATGGACCTGGAGACAGGCTCCGATATTTGGAAGTTGCACACTCGCAAGCAAACTTCAGGTAATGTCTACTGCGCAAGCCCGGTTGTCTTTAGTAACTACCTCTTCCTTTCCGGCTGGTACAAGCTCGGCGCGCAACTTTATGAATTGAAAGACGGTCCACCCCAAAAACTCTGGGATGAGGACAACTCGATTGCTACCCACTACGCGAATGTTGTTCCCTACCAGAGTCATTTCTACGGCTTCCATGGCCACGGCTGGGAACGCGGCGGCCCCAACCTGCGGTGCATCGAGATTGCGACCGGCAAAATAATCTGGGAACAACCGCAGGTCGGCTCCGGCACGATCATCCGTTACCAGGATAACCTCCTCATCCTTACGGAGAATGGCGACCTTCAAGTTGCCCAAGCCAGCCCCAAAGCTTTCAAAGTCACCAATCGCGTCCAGGTGGTTGGCCGCACCACCCGCAGCTACCCGGCCATTGCCGATGGGTTCGTCGTGATCAAAGGGCCGAAGAAGCTTGTTTGTTTGGACTTGCGGAAGAAGTAGAGGACCACACTGTCTGCGGTTCTCGTGCGTGGCCCTCTGCCTCGGCCCTTGCCTCAACTTCCTTCATTAACCGAGTGGCCATCATTTGCAGATATGCCTTCTCCCCGCCGGTGATCTGCCGCGGCTTGCTATCGATGATACAAAGCGAGCCGATCGCATGCCCCGCATGGGTGCGGAGGGGAACCCCGGCGTAGAAACGGATGCCACGCTCCTTTACAAAGGGATTGGTCGCAAAACGCTTATCCTTCAGCAGGTCGGGGACAATCAACGGCTCATTCGCCGCCACCACATGCCCGCAAATGGAGCTGTCTCGCGGCCCTTCACCCGCGGCCGCAAGGTCTGGCGGCAGACCAACTTCCGACTTCCAAAGCTGCCGGGTTTCGTCAATCAGAGACACCAGTGATATCGGAACGTTGAATGTCTTGGCCAATTCCCGTGTGATGCTATCAAAGATTTCCTCCTTGGGAGTCGATAACAAATCCAGTTGTTTGAGCGCCTGAAGCCGCTCTTCCTCATGCTCCGGAACAGGAGCAGGCAGCGAACTCTCTGTGACGGTTAAAAGCGCTGAGATTTGTTCAGCAGCCTGTTGCAACGTAACCACGATGGTTTCCACAGCAACGGGGAGCAGACGGTCCTTGACCGATTGAATCTCCTCCGGCGAATTCCAGATGCCCACCATGATCTTCAATTCAGGGAATCGGGTGCGCAACCGTTTGCAAACATAACGCGCATGCCGCAAACCAGAAGGTGGTACGCACGAAACACAAATAATATTTGTATTATTCCGCTCAACCTCATCCAGGTACTCTGTAAGGAGCGTCTTTGCCGAAAGCGCTTTCGCTTCAACTCCTTTCTTGTTCAACAGAATCGCCAGCATTTGTCCCGCCAGTTCATCCGCTTCATCCTTTGCCGGAATGCAGAGCACCTTGGCCAGTTTTGGCTCTCCATTGGTTGGTTCTGCTGAATTTTCCGTCCCGGCCTCCTGCAACGTTTCCAAAAGGTCGTGGATTATTTCCGACGTAGCTTCGATGATGAAGGTTTGTTCGTCCTCGGGGATAGCGCCCCGCTGTTTGTCCTGCTCCGCCAGTCCCAACGCAGGCACGATCACATTATCGAAGGTGTCAGCCAGTGAGTGCTCTTTGGTGTAATCTTCCGCCAGGTTTTCAGCCTCCTCCTGGTCCTTGGCCAGCAGACGTTGGTAAAATCGCGCATCCTCCCTCAACACCGGCTCGTCTCCAAGTATCACGCTCAGGAATTCGAGATGGGGAAAGTAACGGCCGATGACCACCATGCAAACCGTTAAAGGCGTCGACAACAAAAGCCCAACCGGCCCCCACAACCACGTCCAGAACACCGCGGACACGATAATGGCCAGCGAAGACAAACCCGTAGATGAACCGTAGAGCCAAGGTTCCACCGCATTGTTGCTAATCAACTCCACCACCAAATAGAGAGCGATCGTCCAGAACAGCATGCTCCAGCCAGGGTCGACTGCAAACGCGAGCAGGATTGGAAAGGCTGAGGCTATCCAGGGGCCGATATAGGGAATGAAACGCAGAACCGTGGCCATCAAACCCCACAGCAGCGGGTTTGGAACCCCAATGAGTGCCAGCCCAATCCCAATGGGAAGGCCATAGGTCGCATTCACCACAAGCTGCATCAGCAAGTAACGGCTCACGCGTCGTCCCGCGTCATCTAGCGCCTGGGTGGTGGTGTGAAGCTGGGTTGTGCCCGCAAGGCGGATAAAACGGTCTCGCAACGTGTCCTGCTCCAGCAACATGAAAATTACAAAAATAATCACGATGCCCGCGACGCTTAATGGATGCAACGCGGGCCCTAGAAAACTCTTGAGCATCTGGACGGTGTCCTGCTTGGGAGCATGCACCTCGACAGGAATCGGTTTTTGTTCATCCGAAGCACCATTTGCGGCTTGGGCTTCATTGTTGCGAGCTTCCAGTTCTCTGGAGGTTTCTTTAAAAAAGTGACTCGCTCGCTCAATCAATCCCCCTCCCGGCGGTCGCAAGGAATGCAGTTTGTGCTTCACCGTGTCCTGATAATCCGGGAGCTTCTTGGCCAAATCATAAACCTGCGTGGTCACCAGGTAACCCATTCCACCGATGGCCGCGAAAGCCGTCACGACCACGATGATGACGCCAGCCACTCGTGGGACTCGGTACCGAACCAGAAGACCCAGAAATGGGGCGAGCAGAAACGTCAAAAGCATGGCGAGCGCTAAAGGGATGAAAACCTCACGCGCGACGAAAAGAATCGCGGTCACAATCACCAGCAGGATGAACGTGTTCGCTGAATTCCGGCCTCTGGGCTGGTCGCCTATTCCCACGCTGGAAAGATAACCGTCCAAACCTCAAAACCCAACAGGGTATTTACCCGCGCCCAAGGTATCGAAACGCGGGATGGAATCGCCCTCGCACAAGCAGACCAATTGAATATGGTTGCAAACTGAGCGCAGGCTGCTGAACTACTAACGCGTTTGATGGATCTATTTTCTTTCTCATTTCAGTTCTGGGATGGGATCAAAGTCCCAATCCAACACCAACAACGCTTTTTGGAATCTAAATGGAATGATTTTGCCTGAGGAACCCATGATCCAATGCCAGGGCCTGACCAAAAAGTTCGGCTCTTTTGTTGCTGTGGACGATGTAAGCTTCTCCGTGGCGAAAGGTTCCATTTTCGGATTTCTCGGGCCGAATGGCTCCGGAAAGTCGACTGTAATCCGCATGCTATGTGGAATTCTACAGCCCACATCCGGCCAAGGCACCGTGGCGGGAATAGATGTGGTCAATAATTCCGAGCGCCTGAAGGGCAAGATCGGCTACATGTCCCAAAAGTTTTCGTTGTACGACGAACTGACCGCCGCGGAGAATCTGTTCTTCTACGGCCAGCTTTATGGTTTAAGCGGTGAGGGGTTGAAGAAACGGACAGACGAACTCATCGTTCTCACGCACCTGGAAAACTACCTGGATCGTCGCGCTGCTTTGCTCTCCGGCGGCTGGAGGCAACGGCTCGCCATGGCCTGCGCACTCGTGCATAAGCCTTCTGTCTTGTTCCTTGATGAGCCAACCGCGGGCATTGACCCGGTGGCGCGTCGGGAGCTGTGGGACTTGCTGTTCGAATTCGCCAGCCAGGGCATGACACTCTTTGTGACCACTCATTACATGGATGAAGCCGAACGCTGTTCGCACGTGGGTTACATCCACCTCTCCAAGCTCATTGCCTGCGGTCCCCCGGATGAACTCAAGGCATTGCCCGAGGTGAACCCGGCAGGAACACGGAGAGTCGACGTGACTTGTGACCACATTACAAAAGCATTCCAGGGAATTCGCGCGCTGCCTGGCGTACGGTCAGCCACGGTTTTTGGGCAGTCAATGCACCTCTTAGTGGATGCAACCATGCGAGACGAAGCCATTCGGGGCGAACTGGCACGGGTGGGAATCACGCAGGTTGATCTGCATCCCATCGGGCCTTCCCTGGAGGATGTGTTTGTGGCCTTAACCAAATTGCAAGACGGAGGTGGAGCATGAAAATATTCCGCGGCTTCAAGGCCATCCTGTATAAGGAATTCATCGTGGTCCTCCGTGACCCTTTCACCCTTTTCTTCATGTTCTTTCCTCCGCTCATCGAGATGATCGCTTTCGGCTATGCTCTCGATAATGACGTCAAGCACATGGCTACGGTCGTGCTCGACCAGGACCGGACCGCCGAGAGCCGTCAATTGGTTGACCAATTCCAGAATACGCAAACCTTTCGCGTCGTCGGCGAAGTCCAGAGTGTGACCGCGCTCAGTGAAGCTATCCGCACCGGAAAAGCATACGTTGGACTGCAGATCCCACCGAACTTTACGAAGAATCTGCGAGCCGGCCACAGTGCGCAAGTGCAGGTGCTCATTAATGGATCCAGCTCCACAATAGCTTTATCCGCGTTGAACACATCCGTCAGTATCGGACTTCGGCAATCTCTGCTCGCGCTCTTCGGGGAAACCGGCCGACGAATCTTGCCCGTCGAGATTCGGCCGCAAATTCTTTACAACCCCGATATGCGCAGTCCAAATTTTTTCGTCCCTGGAGTGATCGGGGTTGTGTTGCAAATCGCTACTACCTTCGCCACCGCCATGTCCCTGGTTCGCGAACGTGAGCGGGGCACGCTCGAACAACTCCTGGTCAGCCCGCTTTCCCGGTGGGGCCTGATGCTCGGGAAGCTCACTCCCTACCTTTGCATCGGCATGATGATGGCGTGTGGTTTGTTCGCCATCATGCGCTGGTTGTTTGATGTGCCAATCGCCGGCAGCGTCTTCGCCTTGCTGGTATCGAGTTTGGTTTACATTTTTGCGCTCCTCAGCCTGGGCCTGCTCATTTCGACGCGTGCTGAGAACCAGATGCAAGCCCTGCAGATGACGATGATCTTCATCATGCCCTCGGTCTTCTTTTCCGGGTTCATTTTCCCGCGTGAAACGATGCCCTGGATTTTTTATGCGGTCGGGTCCTTGCTGCCAACCACCTACTTCATCGAGCTGATGCGAGCGATAATTCTGCGCGGGGCCAGCCTGGCGGAGTTTTGGAATCATCTTCTGATCCTCACCGGCATGGGCTTTGGCCTGTTCGCCCTCTGCGCCCTGCGGTTCCGGCAGAAGATTGCGTAAAGATTCTGAGTGCATGCGCAATAGTGTTGATTGCTTTTCCTGCCGCATTTCTGGTAGCTCTCCTCTGTGCAGTTCACCAAATCCCATTCTTTCAGATTTCTCGGAATTTACAGCACATGTCTTGTGGCTGTTGTGTTTGCCGTCGGCGCGGCCGCCGCCGAGCCGAACCGGCCTTTGATGCGCGAGTTCATTGGCCTAAACGGCCACACCGTCCAATTCAAGCCTGACCTTTATCAACCGGTGGCTCGACTGGTGCGTGATTATCACCCCGTCGAATGGGACCTCGGAACCAACACCTCAGAAGCCGCTCCATTTCCCTTCGCTAAAAACCGGGTTGATTGGAGCCGGGTTTACGGTTCGTGGACGGCCAAGGAATGGAACGTGGATGTTTGCCTGATGTTCGACCACATCAAACCAGAGAAATGGCGCAACCTGGAAGCTGACGCCCGAGCTTACGGAAAAGCTTTCGCTCGCGAATTCGGTCCTTCGGGTAAACGCAAGCTGGTGGAGTCAGTAGAAATTGGCAACGAGCCAGGCAATTGGAGCGACGCTGATTACACTCGGATTTACCGAGCGATGGCAGAAGGCGTAAGGGAAGGGGACTCCAAGCTCAGGATCGCGACTTGCAATCTGAGCGCTGGCAAAAGTGGCAAGTATGACAAGAGCGTGGAATGCTTAGCCAAGCTGCCAGACCTCGTCGACGTTCTGAATGTGCATACCTACGCCATGCTCGAAAATTGGCCCACCTGGCGGCGCAGTTTCCCAGAAGACCCTCGGCTCCCGAAATACCTCAAGGACGTTGAAGACCTGTGCCGATGGCGGGACGCTCACGCGGCCGGCAAGCCCATTTGGGTAACTGAATTCGGCTACGACAGCAGCACGAAAACAGCGGACAAAAAGAGCTCTGATTCCAAATGGGTGGGCGTTACGGACGAGCAGCAGGCTCAATGGTTGGTCCGCTCACTTCTCGTTTTCTCCGCCATGCCCGTCGAGCGCGCTTATATTTACTTCTTCAACGACAACGATAAACCGAGCTTCCACGCCAGCTCTGGGATCACACGAAACTTCCAGCCAAAGCCATCCTTCCACGCCCTGGCTCAGCTGCAGCGTGCCCTGGGAGACTATCGTTTTGAGAACATTGTGACCAATGAACCCGGGCATCTCCGAATTCAACAGTACCGACATGGAGCGAGCCCGGCGAAGAGTATGTGGGTGGTGTGGGCCCCATCTGGAACGGACCAGAGTTTCGCTCTCAAGCTGAAGAACTTTCCCGGAAAACTGGTTAAGCTGGAAGCGATGACCACGCGTCCTGAAAGCGATTCGCAATCATCTCCAAAGATCCCCCAAAACGCATTGTCTTCCTATGACATGAAGGTGACGGAGAGCCCTCTTTATATGTTTTTCGAAAATTAGTGCCAACCGAGTCGTTTACGAGGAAAGGCGTATTAAGGTAATATTCGCCGAATCCGAACTGCTGCCGAGCTCATCCAGAACAATATGGCCTCGATCGAAAAAGGTGAGTTCCGTCACCTCTCAATCCCGTGAGAACGGTTCTTGCGCTCTTCAACCCCGAAAGGCGATGAGAAATAAGATTGACCTCCTGCCGGGAAACACCGTTCGATGTGTCATCCCTTTAGCCCAATCGTATGACTGAAATCAAAGAAACTCCCAACGCAGTTAGGTCGTCTTCCCCCACGGTGACGCAGTCTCGCCAATGGGCCACGCTCGCTGCCGCTTTCCTGGGCTGGATGTTTGACGGGATGGAGATGGGAATTTTTCCTCTGGTCGCTCGGCCAGCCCTGCAGCACATGCAGACCGTTCAAGGCATCGTGGACGAAAGCTTCGTGCAACACTGGATGGGAATCGTCACGGCGTTGTTCCTCCTCGGTGCAGCCTGTGGAGGCGTGATTTTCGGCTGGCTCGGCGATCGCGTTGGGCGGGTGCGAGCCATGACCTGGAGCATCCTTTGCTACTCGTTGTTTACAGGCCTGTGCTACTTCGCAAGTGAGCCGTGGCATTTAGGTGTCTACCGGTTTATCGCGGCCTTGGGAATGGGTGGAGAATGGGCC
>JAQGOV010000368.1 GCA_028293425.1 Verrucomicrobiales bacterium | reverse complement strand
CATCACGCGGCACGCGCAGGTTGAATGCAAAGGCCGCTGAAAAGGGATTACAACACTACACCATTACTACTGGGCCATCTCTGTTTGAAGTAATGATCTCGCTCAAGCCCGTGGTAGATGAAAAGAAGGTCCTGAACGATTGTGCCGAGAGGATGGTCGACTGGATTCCGCAGCAGTTGGAGCACCTTGGAATCTTCGGGTGTGTGGACCCCGACGATGATTGCTTCATCGAGTTAGAAACCAATCAATTAATGTTGGCACCCATCAGGATCATGTCGAATGTCTGGCCGTACTCGTATCCGGAGCTCGGCCGGCGTTTTGATGCTCTTCATCCGATCCTTTTTGGCTGTATTACACCTTGCCAAGGACTTAGCTCAGCTTTGGATAAGGATGCGCACTTAATCAAGAGTAAGGTATTCTCGAATTTTGCTGCTGTGCGTATTTCGGAGGACTGCGACCTGGAAGAAGCAAAAAGGCGGGCTTCCAAGTGGTTAATCTCAAGCCAAAGGCTTAAAGCGTAGCTTATAATACTCGATACTCGGCGAGTGACGAAGCGATTTTTGACACTCGAGCGTCAGAGAACCCAAATCCTTTTCTTCGGAGCTCCAAGGTGTTGTAGTGCATCTCCTAAAGTTTGGTCACCTACGCTTACCAAACACGTGCACTTTGGACAATTCCCAAAAGGCAAAAAACCGGAATCTCCGAATCACGCTTTACGATTCACACATCACAGCCTGAATGCTTCTATCCAAAATCCGTCCAAAATGTGAACCACCATATGCAAACACACCATTACCGCACGCGCCCGGGCTTTTTCTCCGTCATCGCGCTTTTGATCTGCTGCCTGAATTTTATCCAAACCCCTGCGGCTCAAGCCGCGGAAGATTGGAAGGACATCACCAGTCCCTTGCTTGGGCGTCTCACCAACAGCGGCGCCAAACTCGGTTACCCCGGCGGATGTTCCGGAGTGGTTGTGAATCGAACCAACGGAGACGTGACGATCAAGGTCGTCGGTCTCGGACTTTGGCGCAGCTCGGACCAGGGTAACGAATGGAAGCAAATCGACGACAAGACGATCTCCGGCCGCGACGAAACCGCCTGGGCAACCAGCGCGGACCAAAACTCGCCTGGGCGAATGGTTAGTTTCTCACTGGACGGTTCTGCTGGCTGGACAACTGACGGCATCCATTGGAAAAAGTTTACCACCCTTGGCCGTAACTGGGATTTTGGTTCGGTCGATTGGGCGAGCCCGGATCCAAAAACAATTATTGCCGCCAAACATGAAACAAATCCGCCGGGTGAAGTCTATGTGACGCAGGATGGGGGCGTGACCTGGAAGCAGTTAGCGATTCACGTGAATTCCAACCGCGACAAGATTTCCATGGTCGGCACCATGACCGCGACCACCTTCATTTATAGCAAAGGCGGAGGCATTGAGCGCAGTCAGGACGGCGGTGTTAGCTGGACAAAAGTTTCCGATGCTAATCCTCAAACGAGGATTCCCGTTTTGTTTGCTGGTAAACATTATTTGGGAAGCACCAATGGGCTGCTGGTGAGCCGTGACCTAGGCGCAAATTGGAAAGAGCAGGGGACTGCAGTCAATATCTGGCAAGGCCCGTTTTTTGGACGTGATGAAAAAGAAATCCTTGTTGTAGGCAAGGATGGCATCTTCGTCACGCGAAACGGCGCTGAGAATTGGAAACGAGTGGCTGCGCTCAAGAAAAAGGAATCAGGCTTCCTTTTTATTCCAAATTGGTTCGGTTGCTACGCATGGGACCCGGTGAACAACATCTTGTATGTGTCGGCCATGGGAAACCCTGTTTACAAGCTCCAGCTATGACGGTCCGCGAAACAAGGCACCAAGTCGAAGTGCTTTAGCTTCCAAAGATTTTTCGCTTGCCTCATTCCTGGCCACGTTGACGTAGATCATTTTACAGAGCCGAGCTGCCGAAGGACAAACGCCACACCGCGTTTGTGCAATTTGGGAAAAGGCAGTCTCGTTTTTGCACACCAGGAATTCGAAGTTGCGCCTTTTCGAGGCAAAGAGATCTCGAACATTGGCGTCATCAACTAAAGGAGGCTGGGTTTTATGGTTGGCCTTGCACGTGCTAAAGAGGAACTCGTGAATGGAATCGCGCCGCGTCTCCTTATTCCGGTCTGATTGCCCGCTTGTTTGTTTGCAACTGCTGCCCGAGGACTCAAAGGAACAAGCAACTCGGTAAGACGATAGAAAAGTTGCAATATTCACAAATTCGGCTTGATAGAAATTTTTTATTGTAGAAGATGATAGTGTCCCATGAAAAGCCTCCGACCAATCAATTTGGCAATCCTTCTCCTTGGATTGTGTGTCGTTCAGCAACTTTCGGCGGGAGAGCTCAACCCGTTACCGCCGGGCTTATCCGGCGCGATGGGTTCCAACGCGCAAAAAGTGCTGACCTGGAGCCCGTATCCAGCGGCCGCCCAATTCAAAATCCTGAGCACCACCAATGTAATGGCGCCATTCGCAGAGGATTTTTCAGGCAAAATTGCAGGCTACACCTGGAGCCAGGGAATGAGCAACGGGGCTGCGTTTCACAAGTTGCAAGTCATGCCCATGTCTTCAAACGATTTGTTTGCGGCCACCGTGCTGAATCGGCTGACCTTTGGGCCGTCGCCGGATGATATTGATCGCATCAAGACAATCGGACCACAGGCATTTATCAATGAGCAACTCAACTTTGGAGCCATGTCAGAAACATTCGACACTGACGCGCCGATCACCAATGTGCCGCTCCCCGCTCCGCCGCTTACCAATTGGATTCGGGTTTCAGTAACCGGAACAGCGACCGTCACGAACTTTGGAGTTTATCTCACCGGGGCAGGCCAGGCTTATGTTGATAACATTGTGCTCGTCACGGGAGCGGTGGCCGAAGTAGGAATAAACCTTCTTCAAAATGGTGATTTTGAGGACCCGGCCCTAACGAATGCATGGAATGTAGCCTCAGGTTTTACCAAGTCGGTGATCACGAACAGCCCCACTGTGGATGGCCAGCCCGCCTCGGGAACCAATTGCCTGCTGATCACTGCCACGGCGGGCACCACCACCCTTACTAGCGGAATCTGGCAGCCGTTCGCCACAAATATCCCGCCTGCCACCCGGAAATTCACCCTAAGCTTCTCTTATCTGCCTGTTCAGAACCAGGGCACCAATACCCTGGTTGCCCGTCTCTCCGGGGCGCTTACTTCTTCCACAATCATCCTTCCCTCCGCTCCGCCAGCACCGCCAGTGCCACCAGCGCCGGTTTCCCCGGTGTATGCGGAATTAACAAACACGGTGGGCAGCCTGGAAGACATTCGGGCTTGGACGGTTCTGCACGCTGTGCAGAGCAAACGCCAACTATATGAGGTGATGGTGCAGTTCGTTGAGAATCATTTCTCGACGCAATACCAGAAGACCAAGGACTGGTTTGATAACAATTTTTCAAGCGCCATTACGAATGACACTGTGCGGCAATATCTGTCGGTGGATATGGAATTCCGCGAGCATATGAAATGGCGGCAGTTGTTACTAAATCCCAACTGCAATTTTTATGACCTACTCAAGGTGAGTGTGGACAGCCCGGCGATGATCATTTACCTGGACACTATTCTGAGCAGCAAGAGCGCCGCCAACGAGAACTATGCCCGTGAAATCATGGAACTGCATGCGCTGGGCGCGGACAACGGTTACCTCCAGCAGGACATTGTGGAACTGGCAAAGATCTGGACCGGCTGGAGCGTGGCCAAGAAAGATATCAGTGTGGCCAACGATCCTTTTGCTCCGGCGGTTGCCGACATCACGAACAGCCCGGGTGTCTGGGTGTTGCATTTTAAAACCAATAGCCACAACTACAACGTCAAGCGGTTGTTCACGAATAATGTGATCGACGCACGCTTCGGCCCCGATTTTCGCGGCGGCCAAGCCTATTCCTTAATCATTTCGAGCAATGCCTACCCGGGCACCAATGCCATGCAGGAAGGCTACCGATTTATCCAGCATGTGACGGAGCTGCCTTACTGTGCTGAGTTTATCAGCGTGAAGCTCTGCCGGTTGTTTGTGCATGAAGGTTTCGATTTTGGGGTTTATGATTATCGAGATCCCAATCTCTCGCCGGAAGGAAAACTGGTGAAGGATTGTATGGCTGCCTGGTTTGCTACTGGGCCGGACGGCCGGCACGGAAACATTCGCTCCCTGCTGGCGGTGATCTTCAACTCTGATTTGTTCCGTGGTCATGGCGCTTCCCAGCAAAAGGTGAAGACGCCCCTGGAGTTTGTGGTAAGCGCCGTTCGCGCTCTTCGCGTGGGCAATACCAACGGAAACGGGCACATTTCCGTCACTGCCGACACCGATGGCTACGGCATCAGCGGCTTAAATGGCAACGCAGGCCCACTTAGCCGCATGGGTGGAATGGGCCTATTCAACAAGACCGAGCCGGATGGTTATTCCGAATTCGGCAAAGTCTGGCTGAACACCGCCAACCTTTGCGAGCGTATGCGCTTTGTGCAACATCTGCTGATGAGCCTCAACAACGGTAACAAATCAAGCGACTACGGTTCCGCGGGCAGGAAGAATGTCTCGGATCCTGTCGGCTTATTGAAGATGAAGCTGCCTCAAGGAAGTTTGACCGACGCTGCCGCGGTTGTGGACTATTTCCTTGGTAACCTTTATCCGGGCGAAGGTAAAGCAAACCTCGATATGGATCGACAGGCTGCGATCGACTTCCTGAACAGCGACGACTTTGGAGCTTCGTCCAGCTTCGATAAGCTGAGCCCAACGAGTTCAGCCTACGATGGCCGCGTCCGAGGCATGGTAGCACTCCTCATGTGCTTCCCTCGTTTCCAGGAACAATAAAAGATTTAAAGTTATGGCAAATATTATCACACGCCGCTCCTTCATGAAAACGGGCCTTAAGGCGGCGGCAGCCGCAGGCCTGGTTTCGCTTACCCACATTCCCCCTTTTCTCAGGCAGGCGCTGGCTGAAGGGAATATTGGCATCAGTGGCAAGAAACTGCTCTTTGTCTTTCTGCGAGGTGGAAATGACGGCATCAATAACATCATTCCCATCCAGGATCCCGCCTATGCGCCGAACCGGGCGACCATCGGGCTGCCCAAAGATCCCGCCACCTTCTACACCGAAACGACCGGGCTGGCGGATGTCCCTGCAGGGAACTATCCCTATGCTATCAATCTTCGGAACGGTTTTGCGGCCTTGAATCCCGCATTGTCGGATATGGTCCCGCTCTACAATGCCAAGGACATTGCCCTGATTCACCGGGTGGCCTACCGAAGCCAATCACGTTCACATTTCGACTCGGAAAAATATTGGGAAAAAGGGGCGGACGGCTCATCGGGTCCAAAGATTAACGACGGCGTATTTTACCGCGCTATCGTCGAGTCTGGCTGGAATACCAACCATGCTTTGTCCGGTGTTTCCATTCAGTCGAACATGCCTCAAAGCCTGCGCGGCGCCTATCCACTGACCAATCTAAGCTCGATCGGCCGCTACAACCTGCTCGGGGTCAATTCATCCAGCGGGTCGGCCAACACCGATCGATTAAAGCTCCTCAACGCGATCGACAAAGCAAATCTTCAGGCCCACCCGCTGAAGGACAACCGGGATATGGTTTATGGATTAGGCACCGCATTCCGTGACACCCTTGATATTTTTCAGGACCCGACATTCAATACAAACGCGTTTTTTGATGCGAACGGCACGACTCACCTGTTTCCAATTGATTCCGGTTCGGATCAACGCGGGTTAGGAAACGGTGCCTACGGATTTTTCCAAAGCATCAAATCCGCCGCGCAAATCCTGGCCAACACGGATGCCTTGATCGCTGGCACCGAGCTTGGCAGCTTTGATACTCATACCAGCCAGGTGACGATCGGCTCACCGCATCTGGGCGGGCATGCCAACCTTCTGCGGCGCGTCGGCTGGGCTTTTTACGCTCTGAAGCAATACTTCAGTAACCCCGCCTACAATATCAATGGCCGCAGCATGTGGAATGACGTTGTGATCGTAACCATGTCTGAATTTGGCCGTACTTCCGCTGAAAACGCATCCGATGGTACGGACCACGCGGAAGCAAGTGTCATGTATGTGGCTGGCGGTTCCGTCAAGGGCGGCGTTTATGGTTGCGACCTGAATACTACCAAGGGCG
>JAQGOV010000359.1 GCA_028293425.1 Verrucomicrobiales bacterium | reverse complement strand
CTGCTGCCACCCGTAGGTGTCTGGACCGTGTCTCAGTTCCAGTGAGGCTGGTCGTCCTCTCAGACCAGCTACCCGTCTTAGCCTTGGTGAGCCGTTACCTCACCAACTAGCTGATAGGCCGCGGGCTCATCGCGAAGTGCCAGGCCTTGCGGTCCCCAGCTTCAAAATCCAAAAGATGCCTCCCAGATTTCACATCCGGTATTAGCTCGCCTTTCAGCAAGTTATCCCGGTCTTCGCGGCAGATTGCCCACGTGTTACGCACCCTTGCGCCACTCCTGACTCCGAATATTGCTACCCGAAATCAAGCGTTCGACTTGCATGTCTTATCCACGCCGCCAGCGTTCGTTCTGAGCCAGAATCAAACTCTCCGTTAAAAAAACGTTAGCTTGAAACTGTGATCACCCGTTCCAAAAGTTACCCTTTGAAAACAGGCTCACTTTTCTTATTGCAATTATATTAAAACTCTCCAATAGCACCCCGGAAACTAACACCCGGTTTACCATTGAAGGGGCTCTCAAAACTTATCGCACACTTCAACTTTCAATGAACATACCGAACCGATATACAGTTCGAAAATTAGCTCTTCAATGCGGCTTTACTTTTCAGCCTTCGTTTGAAGGGGACGCGAACTTACTTGATTCAGCGTCCGTGTAAAGAGGTTTTTTAAAACTTTTTCTTTACGGTTTTACTTCGAACTTTTTCCGACTTTCGTTCGAAGGGGACGCGAAGTTAATCTTTCCAGCGTCCAAGTCAAAAACAATTTTCTAAATTCTTTTTCGACTCTCTTCGGCTTTGAGGTCCTAAAAACCTTTTGCCGAAGGGGACGTGAAACTACTCGATTCAGCGTCCGTGTAAAGAGGTTTCAAAAACTTTTCTTTACCGTTTTCTTCGAGCACTACCAACCCTTGCTCGAAGGGACGTGAAGTTATTCTTTCCAGCGTCCAAGTCAAAAGGATTTACAAAAAATCTTTTGCCGACTCCCTTCAGCGCCAGCGTCTTGCATCCCGGCTGAAGGGGACGTGAAGGTAGTTGTTGGGCGAGAAGAGTAAAGGGATTTTGCGACAAATTTATTCGCAAGTTATACACATCGGGTTGAACTTCTGAAAACGCCTAAAAGCATAGCAAAACGTGCGCATTTTGAATTTTAATCAAACGATTCTGCTTCCTCCTTTCGTTCTGTTGGTGGCGCTTATTTTACTTTCCACCATTCCTTTTGTTTGTCGCTAGGGACGGAATATCCGGGTTCCTCCGCCCCTCGGTAGAAAAGCATCCCATTCACAAGGATGATCTCGAACGTTCATAATTCCTCTGATTTATCCGGCGCGAACCCATCTCGTTTGCGGCTGAATGTCTTGCGTGTTGCGGAATGAGATCTCGGCACCTGCCGGAGAGGGTAACAATTTGATTTATAAATTTGAGATTGTTCGGCGTAGAATTCGGCGCCTTTTCGACCGAAGCGAATGGCTACGCAGATTGATGCGCCTGCCCGCCCACAACACATGGGGCCCCGGCGTACTCCTGATACAGCTCGACGGTTTGGCATACGATCAACTCAAGCGTGCCATCAGCCAGGGCCGCATGCCTTTTGTGCGCAGGCTTCTCCAGAGGGAGAATTACGAAATGACCTCATTTTACTCCGGCCAACCCGCGACAACACCGGCCGTACAAGGCGAGTTGCATTACAATGTTCGGGCGGCGGTGCCCTCATTCGGATTTCTTGATCGGAAGGCCAAAAGGTTCCGGATCATGTATGATCACGATACCGTTAATGAGGTAGAAGCCACTCTCAAGGCGACTGGCGATGAACCACTTTTGAAAGACGGCAGTTCCTGGGTGAACATTTATTCCGGTGGTGCTGCGGCTGATGAATGCCATTTTTGCGCGGCCAGCTTATCTCCTGGCAAGATGTTTACCTGGCGTGCGATCCAAATTGGCTTGTCTATTGTCCTCCTGCATTTCGCGGCCACGCTCCGAGTCATTTTTCTGCTTCTCCTGGAATTCATCCGATCGTTTTACGATATGGTCAAAGGGGTGCTCAAAGGTGAAAGTTTCATTAAAGAACTGAAGTTCATCATCTCCAGAGTATTCGTCGGTACCGTGATGCGCGAGGTGGTGCAGATAGGCGCAGGCTTGGATTTGACCCGTGGCCTGCCAATCGTCCATGTGAATTTCCTTGGATATGATGAACGCTCGCATCGCCGGGGACCTGGCTCAGTATTCGCCCACGCGGAACTGAGGCGAATCGATGATACGATCAAACGCCTTTACCGGAGCGCACACAATTCACATCGCCGTGACTACCAAGTCCTCCTTTATTCCGATCATGGCCAGGAGACGGCCCGCTCCTATGAAGAAGAACATCCAGCAGGCCTCGGCCAAACCGTTTATAACGGGCTCAAAGAACTGGATGAAAAGATCCCTGCCAAGTTTAGCGTTTTGCGTGACGTAGGCTCAAGAGCCTCCTGGCTGGCGAGCCCGGATCGTGTCCGCAAATTTTTAGAAGCCCAGGAACAGCCGGAGCACGTATCACCGAGCGAGGAAGGCGCATTCGCGATCACGGCCCGAGGCCCTTTGGGCCACATCTATCTGGATAAGAAGATGAACTTGGAGCAGAAACGGATTTTTGCCGATTGGCTGGTGAACAAGGGTGATGTGCCGGGCGTACTTTATGCTGAATCGGCTACCGAGATCGTTTGGCACCATTTTAAAGGTCAAACACGCCTGCCAGCAGATGCAGAAACATTTTTTCCGCATCCGGATGGGTGGCGGAAGGAAATAGCGGAGGATCTGGTCCGCTTGTGTCATCACCCAAACGCTGGCGACCTCGTATTGGTGGGCTGGCATCCCGAACGCCACCCGTGGACATTTCCCTTGGAGCGTGGCGCGCATGGAGGGCCAGGTTTGGAAGAAACGGGCGGATTTGTCCTACTCCCAGCCAACACCCGGATTCCCGAAGGCTCGGAAATTTTTCTGAGGCCCTCCACGCTACGCGCCACGCTCCTTCACATCCTTGGCCGCAAAACGCTTCCGAAGTCCAAACGCACCCGGCTCCCGCACGCGGTTCGCCGTTTGCGAGCCATGACTTACAATGTGCACAGTTGCATCGGGCTCGACGGAAATATTTCCCCGGAACGAATTGCCCGAGTCATCCGTGGGTTCGACCCGGATATCGTAGCGCTTCAGGAGATTGATTTGGGACGGGCGCGTACCCGTCGCCATGACCAAGCTAAAATGATCGCTGAAGAATTAGAAATGCAGGTCGCCTTCTGTTGCACAGTTCAGCGTGGGGACGAGCTTTATGGCCATGCTCTGCTCAGCCGATTTCCAATGGAGGTAATGAAATCAGGTTTGCTGTTAGGTGGAGCAACCGGCAGCTTTGGAGAAGCGCGAGGCGCCATGCTGGCCAAGATCAAGATGGACACCGGGAACCTTTACGTGCTGCACAGCCATTTGGGCCTTGGCCGCCGAGAACGACTTGAGCAAGTAAGCGAGCTCCTCGGCTCGAACTGGCTTGGCCAAATTGGCTCCGAGGAACCGCTCATCATTTGCGGGGACTTTAACACCATTCCAGGCAGCCAGGCATATCGGGCCATGACCGGCCGGGTTCGAGATGCTCAAACGCTGGCCAAAGATCACAAACCCTTAAACACTTTCACAACGCTTTTGCCCTTTAGCCGCATCGATCACATCTTCGTGTCCCCGCATTTTGAGGTGCAGCAAGTGCGCGTTCCGCAGAGCAGCGTCACCCGGGTGGCATCAGATCATTTGCCACTAATTGCTGATTTATCCTTCAAACCCGAGACCGACTCGTAACTTTGCCGTGCTGACTTGATCATATCCCATCTCTTCTTCAAGCGTTTAACTAGATAGGCAGACACGATGGTGATTAAAACGGTATTTCCGACCAGAACGACGAGTTTAAAAGTGCTGGGATCCGCGCTAAAATGACCGAAATAAATGCCGAAAATTGCTCGGACGGCATAAACCGGCAGGCAAACCCACAAAAGGGTTCGCAGAGAAATTCCGCCTACCACCATAAGATAATTTTTCAGGGCGTAAGACCCCGGCAAAAGAGTCATCAGAAAGGCGAGGGAATTTTGTTCACCTTCCGGAACCTGCGGCAAGCGATGTTTGTGTCGCTCCAGATAGGAAGCGATCGGCCGCCGAAGAAAGCCCGTGCCGATCCAGTACATTCCCAGCATATGGACCAGGATGGAAATGGTGGTGACCAAAAACCCCAACCCAATGCCGAACTTTGCACCGGCCAATATTTGGGCAAGGCTGACTGGAAATCCGAAGAGCGGCAGGAGAACGATTAGAAGAGATACGACGGGTCCATTTCGTTCCTGGAGCCAATGACGAATTCCTCCCAAATCTACCATTGAATACAGCACCATGGACAAAACCATGATGAATGCGAAAGGCAAAATCTTCGCCCAGTGTGCAGGGTCTTTGCTGGCCGGGTCGTTGTTCATTCCTTGCTCACCTGAATAATACGTTCGATTGGCTTTCGCAGCAAACGAGGAACTCAACCCCTATATTTCCGAAAAGCGCGAGATTTCTAAAAAACGTCTCAAATCCCCTTTGAAAACTAGGGTTATTCCCAACAGATAAAATGTAATGCAACCAATAGTTTATCTGAAACACGATTCGGTGGATGTCTGAGGATACGCAATCGCGCAAATAGGAAAGGAACAATGCCATGCCAAGAGGAGCAAGTCCGAAGAGGGAACAGGAATACCGCGGATTGAAACATGAGTTCAAACAGGAGGGCCGTTACAAAGGTCGTGAGGACGAG
>JAQGOV010000350.1 GCA_028293425.1 Verrucomicrobiales bacterium | reverse complement strand
ATCGTGTCGACTTCCTTCGAGCCGGAGAATCACCGGCTTACCCAAAAATTGCCTGACACAAGTCGGCTAACGGATGTGGCCAAGCCTGGGACTTTCCAGTGGATGGATGGTGAACCGGTTTCCTATGAGCGCTGGGCGGCAGGGGAGCCGAACGCAATCGGTCAGGAACATTTCGTTGGTATGTTTCCACCGAATCGACTGGACCCAGTTTCGCAGCCGGCCGGGTATTGGAACAACTTTCTGGACCAGGATACCGAATGGCATGGTGGGAGTCCTATTCATGAGGTGTTGAAACTTCGATCTTCGCCAAGAACTGTCTCTTCGACGATGAAGCCAGCTCGGGCCTCGATTCAATTCGATTCCTCCCGTCTGCTTTCTCTTGTGGCTTTGGGTTCTCTGCAGCTGGATTGGCTCTTGGAGCCGTTCTGGTTCTGGCCTTTCGGGAGCGGGGTAGATCTCTTGGTGAGAATAGGGGGTATCAGGGCTTTAACATTTCCGAGGACAAGCGACGGTTGATTTTAAGCCGTGCTGGTTCCGGGAGGCGGTCCATGACTGGCTGGGGAATGGGGCAGGGGAGGTTTTGATCTGTGTACCAAGCGCCGGTGCTTTTAGTTTCCGAGAACACAATATGCTGGTGCATCCGCAGCTTGCTTTCGCCATCAAAGAACCAGACGCGGTTTTGGTTCTCAACAAAGACGAACCAGTCTTGATGAGGTTTCCAAGGCATGGATGAGTTGACAAAAGTTTTGCCGTCTCCATGGGCGGAGTAGGAGGTCACTCCGACGGATTCCTCGGAAACTTTGACCGCGCCGTAGGCATCCTCGATAGAGCCGAAGGCGGTCATGAAATGGGTGCCGCGCGGTGCCAAGGGCGCGGGCTTCTAAGTTGTGGCAGCGGTAGGAGGCGCAGGATTGGCTACCGGGGTGCGGCAGGCGACGAGGAGCAGAGTAATCAGGGGCCAGAGAAAATAGAGAGCTCTTGAACAATCAAAATACCTTGGCTTCATACGGGCATATTACGCATACGTCGGGGACAGTCAAGTTAGTCGGATTTGGTAGTTTTCAGTACGATCAGTTCACTCTGATGCATTGCGATTTTCTGGATCCAAAAACCGATTCGTAATCCTTTCACACCCTGCTGAAAGCAAGGGGTGTGAATGAGATGAGGCCGGGTTGGCATAACTTAAGAGCAATGGGCTCGGCAGAGCCTCTCCCTACCGAGTTCCAAGTTGATGAGCGCAAGTGGTAAGAATTCAGGAGCTCAAAGTTTCAACCCGGAAGCAGGATCGAGCTTTTTCGCTGGCGCCTTTTCCTGCTTCTTCAAGTCCTTGAGCAGATTGCTGGCGTCTTGATCGTCGGGGTCGAGTTTTAAGATGGTCTCCGCAAGGAGAGTCGCATCGCCGAATCTGCCGAGGGACGCTAAAAGGCTCACATAGCGGGAGAGGGCTTCCGAGCTGATTGGGCACATGGCGAAGGCTTGTTTGAAGGCCATTTCCGCCTCCCTCGTCATCTCGCGTTTGGTTTCCTGGCCCTGGGCTGTTTCAGCGCGCCAAGCATAAAGCCCCGCCTGCGCAGAGCGCATTTTGGAAAACGCTTTTCTCGCGTTTACATCCTTTAATAAGCGTGGGTCCCCCTTAAACCCTTTGAAATTTTCCTGCCGGTAAACAGTAATGACGAAGTCCGCCAAGTCCCGAACCGAGGTTTCCGAGGTCAACCAGGGGCCAAGCCACTCTTTAACATAAGGATTCCAAAAGGCGTTGTCTGCTTGGATTATATCGGGTGGTAAGTCTGCCAAGGCTTTTCGGTTCAGTTTGAAGATGAATCCGTGCGGGGTGAGATAAGGATTTGTCCAGGCGAGCGGAAAACTTTCCTCGATGTAAAACTCTCGCTCCAGGTTTTTGTCGAAGATGATTTTGACCAATAAGGCATTGATATTCATGACAGCGGTTTGGCCGCTGACCTGGACCCGGTTGTCGACGATTTTTACATTCTCGCCGGGTTTGATTTGAAGCGTCTCGTTCGGAAACTTCCGATCCTGGTCCATCCGCTTTTGGACGTCTGCAAGATATTCCTGGAAACACCTTTGTAAGTCGTCGTGAGTAGGAACTGTAATCTGGTCTGCAAGTGTTTTGGTCAGGTAGTTGAGGTAAGTGCCGTCCGCGAGTTGGTTTTGGGTGATGATGATGAAAGGGTTCTTTCGCTTAGCGGCCTGGCCCATGATGGTGATAATGAATCGGCCAGGGTCGGTGCCTCCAAAGTAGATGCTGTTTTCGGGGATGCTTTCGATCACCTTTTCGCCATAGAGCTTTAGAAATTTTGGATGCCAATCCTGGTAGATTTCCCAGACGCCGAAGGTTTCCAGGACAGGCTGGCGTACGCAGTAAAGATCGGCCCGGAGGGAATCCTTGGTGGCTTCGCCTGTGGAGAGCGCCTGAAACTTCTCATACAGGTTGCTCGCGGCATTAAAGTTCCCTTGGCGTGCTGTCGTGAAATAATCACGCGCAGCCTTCGGCACCTCTCGCTTTTCCTTGTCTGCCAAGGTGTCGGCCAGTTTGGCTCTGTTTTCAATGAAGGCGGAGAGTTGGGATTGAAGGTTAGGATCAGTTTTGGGCGCGCCGATGAGGCTCGTGCCGGAGAGAAGGGTGATCCAGCAGAGAAGAAGCGTGGAGACGTAGTGTGGGGTTCTTCGCGGTGATTTCGCCAGCGGGCAGAAGTGCTGGTCGACCTCTATCGAGTTGGAATTCATGGCAGGTAGAGTGTGGATCGTGGGGAATGAGCTTTGCAAGCGCGGTTGAGCAGGAACACTGATGCGGCGGGTTAGTGTGGTGGGAGCTTAAGCCAACGCGAGTTGAACCACGAAGCTCACGAAGAAGCACGAAGTGGGAAAGCTGGAGGGCAGAGTTTGCCTTGGTGCGGAGTTCGGAGCATCACTGGAGTGCGTTAAAAAGTATATGAACCCCGGGCGAGGAGAACACACCGCAGTGGAGCTACCACTCAAGAGAAGACCAAAGCCGAAGGTTGGAGAACAAACCACCTGGTGTGCCATTTAACTCATGGCCGATTTGTAATCCATTGTGTTTGATCAAGCGCCTTATCAACGCAAAGGCTCGGAGAACCCAAAGAGACTGTAGGAATTGTTGTGATGGCTGGTGTTTTGGGTAATTGGCACGCCGCGGGGCTGGAGAATGGTTCCATTTGAACACAGAGGCGCAGAGCAGCACAGAGGTTACAAGAAAAACTGCACTGCTGAAAACCGAACTGCGGGGAGATCAAGGATCGGCAGGAGCGGTCGCCCTACCGCGCGGTGGGGTTGGATGGTCGAATGCAGCAGGTCACCGGCTTGGATGTTCCTCACCAGCGATAGAATGCAGAGCGATCCAGTCGTAGGAGGGCAGGGTGGAGCCGTTTTTTAGAAGGATGCCGGATGGTTGGAAAGGAATGCCGGTTGGGTGAGTTTGGCTGTGGCAGGAGAGGGCAATGATGTTCCAGGCGGCGAGTGGTTGGACTTCGCAGGGTTCGCTGATGCCGTTGCCGTTGGCATCGTGCCAGAGAGCGAGGTGCTGGAGTTCCTCGCCGCGGAGTTCGCCGTCGCCGTCATTGTCGAGGGCGGAGAGGGCTTCGTAGCCGTTGTTCCAAAAGGCCCAGAAGGTGACGTTGCCAAAGAGTTGCAGGCCGGAGGTAATGGGTTGGCGTTTGTCCGATTGGTAAACCAGCCAAGCGGCCTTAGGAGTGATCCAGCCCCATTGTGAAGGGAGCCCGCTGCCGTCGAGGTCGAAGGTAACTGCAGCGCTAGGGTTGATGAGATCGTCAAAAGGAACGTTGGCCTCGAGCGGGATCAGGATGGGTGTGACTGCGCGGGGGTGTTTTAACACGGCGGCTTTGTAACCTTTGATGCGGGCAATCTCTTTGGCGTCTTTGTTTGGGTCCAAGAGAGGCAGCATGTAATCCACGGTCTCGGAGGTGATGGGAGTGTTCAGGCCGGTTCCGCCTTTTTGTTCTTTTTCCCACGCTTGCTCCAATGCCTTGCGGTAGTGAGTGAGGGCGTTGGTTTTGTCGCCGGACTGATCGAGACACCAGCCGAGACCCAGGCGGGAGGCCAGGTGTTTCGGGTCGATGACTAGGGCTTTCTCGTATTCCGCGATGGCTTGTTTCAGGTGATTCTTGGCTTCGGCTTCAGCAGGAGCTGCATCGGCTTTGTTGACCTGGGTCGGTGGGTGGTCCGTGTTCACATACCCGAAGAATGGTTTCTGGTCGCGCTTGGTTGCTTCGAACTGGTTGGTTTTGAGCGCATAAGCCATCGCGTGCAGCCGGGCTAGGGTGGAGTGAAGCGCAGCGTTCGTGGGGTTGGCAGCGATTTGCTTTTCGAGGTTCGTGACGAGGCGTGCTACGGGGACGGTTTCGGTATCGGCGCGCATGAACCTGGCTTGGGCGGAGAAACCCAAAAGGGTGAACAGGGCCAGGACACCGACTCTGTGTAACAGCTTCATATGGTGGTTGGACGGAAGTTGAGAGGGGAATGCTTCCGGAATTTGTTGATTTCACCATGAATCCACAGAACGAGACGGGCCCGCAACCAAATAGATGGAGCAGGCAAAGGTGTTCGCAAACCTGCTTTGTTTCCTGACACCCTCCCCGCAAAAGCCTAAATCATCTGCCCCCATTGTCACATAGATGGAATAGACATAATTTAGTACGAGGCGGAGGATGCAATGACCACGAAATATTTATCAAAAGGTTTGGGCTGGATGAGCCTGGCAATGGGTTTGGCGCACTTGCTGGCGCCGGATCGTTTATCTCGAGCGGCTGGAGATCGAGGGAAGATTTCAGCGGCACGCAGGAGGGGGCTGCGGCAGGTTTTGAGCGGCTCGGGCTTATTGAGAGGGCGCAATGAAACAAAAGATGCCTGGCCGCCGCTGGGTGCAAGAGCCTTCAAAGGGGTGCGGCTTTTGGATGGTTTGCGCAGAGCGCCGCGTCAAAGAAGGCTGGCCAGTGCCGCAGGGCTTACGATTGCTTTCACTCTCATAAAATTTTTAGGGAGGCGTCTCCGGGATGAAGGGCGTACTATCGCGAAACCCGGATCCAATGGTTCTGGTGTGGTCGAAGCTTCTGGAATAAGGCCTGCAACAGGGCATTACAAACCGGTGAAGCGCCTGTAGACTGCTCGTCCAAGCCAAGGCAGACGTCTAGGAACTGAAGGTTTTAGCAAATCAACAACCAACAGGGGCAGTAGGGTGATCCACCAGCCGGTTTTGCATTGAGGGTTTGTTTCCACGTGACCGGGTTTGACGTTGTTGCAATGAGGATATCAGGGGTGGTCGGTCTGATGGAAGGGGAGAGCTTGGTGCTCGACTCTAAAAGGGTTCGGTTTGATTGCCAAGCGATTCACTTTACGCCTCCAGCGCGTAGTTGCTTGAGGGGATAAAAAGTCTCCCGCCAACGAATGCCACCCTGGCGCAAGGTGACGAAAGTTGAGTTGAGCAACGCGTAGAGAAAGACGGGAATCATGAAGGGCACTCCGAGTCCGCTAAACCAGGGCCAGCCGACCCGCCTCGCCAGGAGGCTGGCGGGAAGGATCAAGGTCATTGGTGAGAGTGCGGCGGAAATTCCCAAGGGCGTGCCTGACGTCAATCCCAGCGCCAGAGCGCAAAGCATCACGATGGTGAAGAGAGTGCCTGCCAGGACGACAGAAAGTCTGTAATCCAATGCTGCAAAATAATTCTTCTCCATGATTTTGATCATGCTTCGGAGGTTGGTTCCCCAATGACATTCCACGTCATCGCCACCGAGGAAACCGCGGGTCCTTTTGCCAGCGCGGCGCAAAAGGAGCCCGAGTTTGACGTCGTCGAGAATGGTGAGGCGCAACGCTTCGTATCCTCCGCACTGCCGGTAGGCAGAAGAGCGGACCAGGTTGAAAGCGCCGATGCCGACATGAGCCTTTGGCTTGTTGCGATTGGCGCCTGCCATCCATCCCAGGATGCTGATGAGGAAGAGAAGGTGCCAAGCCCGCAGGGCAGGGCTCGTTTGAGCAACCCCGGGCATGAGGGTCACGTGATCAGCCCGCTCGGCTTCCGCAGCCTGGATGGCTCGCAGGATTAAATCGGGCTTCAGCCAACAATCGGCGTCGGTGAAGAGCAGCCAATCGGCTGAGGCGTGAGTTGCGCCCACATGGCAGGCGTGACATTTTCCCAACCAGCCTTCTGGGAGACTATCCACCCGAATCGCTTTTACTCGGGCGTCCTGCTTTGCAAGGCGGGCGAGGATGTCACCGGTTCGATCCGAGGAGCGGTCATCCACGGCGATGATTTCCACGGAGACCCCCGTTTGGCCGAGCAGGCGACGGATGGTGTTTTCAACGCGGTCCTCCTCGTCGCGTGCCGCCAAGATGACAGAACAGCGGACCGGAGGTTCACTAGAAGCGGCAGACAGGATGTTCAGCCGGGGCAAACGCCGAACCCATCGTAAATTGAGGAGGGCGGCCAGGCTCATGGCGAGAAACAAGCTGGCGACAGTACCAAATAGAAAATTCATTTCATGCAGCCGGCCGGATCGAATTGAATGGGAAGATTAGCAGGCCCGTGGACGTGGAGTGCCTTGCGGGGTGTCCATGGCTCGTTCGTCGCGAGTCTCAGGCCTTCCAGCCGTCCGAGCAGATCAGATAAAGCGATCCTGGCTTCCATGCGCGCGAGGGCAGCACCGATGCAGAAATGGATGCCGTGTCCGAAGCTCAGGTGCGGATTTGGCTGGCGAGTGATGTCGAATTGGTCTGCATTTGCAAATTGGCGTGAATCCCGGTTGGCCGATGCAACCATGGCCAATACCAGTTTTCCTGCCGGGATGGTTTGTCCGCCGAGTTCGACGTCGCGCCGCGGGGTTCGCATCATCCAAAGAAAGGGAGAACGAAAGCGCAGAACCTCCTCGATTGCGGACGGCAGCAGGCTGGGGGTAGACTTAAGTTTTTGAAGTTGGCCGGGGTTTTCCAGCAGGCAGAGAATGGCGTTGTTGATTAAATTCGTGGTTGTTTCCTGACCGCCCAGGATGAGAAGTTGGAAGAAGCCGAGGATTTCCTCCTGAGTGAGACGCTGGCCATCCACTTCCGCCTGCATCAGACGAGTGAGGAGGTCGTCTTTCGGTTCGGAACACCAGAGACTGAGCATGTCGGTGAGGTAATCATTCATTTCCATGGTCACGGCGGAGAAGTCGGCTAAAGCCTGCGCTGCTTCCGGGCCGCCCGAACGACTATAACTGAGCTTCAGGACAACGTTGCTCCAGTGATTGAAGCGTGGCCAATCGGCTGTGGGGATGCCAATCATTCCCGCAATGACCATCATGGGGAGCGGAACTGAATAATCGGCTACCAGGTCCATTTTGCCGCTTTCGATTCTCTGATTCAAAAGCTGGCAGGATAGCTTGCGGATACCGGGCTCAAGGCCTGCAATGGAACCTGGGGTGAAGGCTCGTGAAATCAGGGCGCGGAGCTTTGTGTGATTCGGCGGGTCCATGAAGAGGAACCAGTTGCGGGGGGCTGGAACAGCGGAACTGAAAGCGTCGTGGTCGCCCATGACCCGTTTCACAGTCTCGTAGTCGAAGACAGGCCAGGCATCGAAAGGTGGAGGGATGTGAAGGACGGGCGAAGAACCCCGTATCTGTTCATAAACCGGAAACGGATTCCGACGCATTTCGTCGGAGAATATGTTTATGTTCATTGGCATCCAGCATTCGCGTTACGTCTCCCAAAACGGCCAGAGCTTGCAGGCTTGGAGGCGAAATGTCGAGCCTGTTGAGAGGCCATATCGAAGTGCGAGCAGACCAAAACCGGATCTGAATAGAAACCGAAATGGGGTTCCTCACGATTAAGGTTTGGTTATCTTTCTGCAAATCCCGCGACTTCGAAAACCAGATCCTTGCCGTGGGTGCGCTCGCCGGCGTCATCGTTTAGGTCGGGTCCAATGCTGTAGAGAAGATAGCCCTGGCCCTTCCTTTCGTATCGCAAGGGCTGTCCATCGAATGGGTCGTTGAGGGCATCCGGCGAAGCCTGGGGTGGCAACTCTGAAAGAGAAGGGGGATATTGCTTGCCATGGGTTGTGTGGAATTGTTCCAGAGCCAGCGCGGCCAGGCCCAGGCGGAAATAAGCGAGGCAACTGGCTTCCTTCGACGCGGCTCGGCCGCGGCCTGGCATCAGAAAATCGTTCATCGCCATGCCGTGGCTCTTCGCGTCGTTCGCCCGCTCGCGGATCAGATGGTCGGCTTGAAGCCTGGCTGGAAAGGGCTTCTCCCGGGCAAGCATAAGTTGCTGGAAGGTATCCTCGTAATATTGGACCTCCTCTTTGAAGTTGGTGGCGTTCTTCAAGCAGGCAACCCACTGATCGCGTTCCGCCGGCTTCATGCCTGTGCCGAACTGGTTAATTTTTTTCAGGTAATCTCCGGGGTTTCGCATGATGGACAAAGCGGTGGCACGTTCACCGATGAGAGCTCGCTTGAAGGCATCGCCTCGCGCTTCGCTGCGCTCGAGCCGTTGAAATTCCTGAGCCAGTGCGTTGAGTCGATCTGAAGTCAGGAGCGTGCGGTTTACGGTTTGCTCCAAGGCCCCGAGGGCCATTGACAACGTCGCAGCCCGGAGAAATTGGGACGTCAGGATAGGTTCAAGCCGCAGGGAGCGGCCCAAGGCGAGCGCGGCCAGGATGTCGTCCGCAGCCTCGCCTCCGCGGTGTTGCTCCGCATTCAGCGCGGCGGAGCACTCCGCGATCCGCGCAGCGTCCTTGAATTTGATCAAGTGAGGCAGCAGGGTTTCAAAGCCTTGAGCCAGATCCACTGGGTAACGACTTTGCTCTAGGCGAGCTGCTTCGCGGAGCAGGTCCAGACAGCCGCGGTTGGAATTCACCAAAGCTTCCAATGCCGATATGGTGGAGGCACGCATGGGGGCGCCGGGTGGCGGAAGTTTGAAGTTATTGGCCTTCAAGGTTGCGAATGCGCGGAGGTTGATGGCAGCTGCGTTGTGCCCAGGGAGCGGTTCCTCGTACCAGGCATTGAGCTGCTGGAGAGTGTCGGGAAAATCGGAGGCGGTCACTTTGGCCTGGGCCGGAGGAGCTGCTTTGCCGGCGTGAAGGCGGTTTATGGCTATTCCTCCCGCGGCAAGGAGCAGTAGGAGGAGCGCGCATGCGGTGAATATTTTTGGCAAACGTTCCTTTGTTTTGGAGCGGCCTGTAAATGCAGGTAAAGGCGGCGCGATTGGAGGGGTGGCAGGGAAGTTTTGAACTTTTGCGGAGGAGGGGGAGTGTGCTCGGATCTGAAGTCCGGGGGGTTGCAATTTGTCCGTTGCGAGGTGTTGGCGGATTATTTGGTTGGCTGCCTCGCACCCGTCCGTGCCGCAGACGGGACATTGCACGATGAAACCTACTCCCTTGCTCGAAGGTTCAACATCGAAGGTGTATTTTTGACCGCAGCCACAGAGGATTTTGATTGGTATCATAGATGTCCCAAAGTTGTAAACCGACTCTGCCGGTTAATAACCTGTGCTGCGCGAAAGGTTCCGTTTAGTTTGAGGGGAGAAGGCAGATAGCGAATAATGTGCTGGAGGCGAACTGAGTGGGCGAGCGAGGGGAGAATGAGTCCGCCTCGTCACCTCGGCGGCTACAGGAGGAAGATTATTCCAACGCGTTCACTTGCGCCAAACTGGAAGCTGTGTAGACGGGAGTGGAGGACGAAGTCCTGGTGCCTTGGCGAGTTAATAACTCATCGAGCTTTTCCAGAGAGTGGTTGGCGACCGTTTGATAATTGGAAATGGTCGGCTCGGGATCAGGTTTCGGGCCGGAGGCATTGGGAACGGGATTGCCTGCTGAGGCTAGGGTAGGGGCTGGAACCGTTGGCTGCCGAATGGAGAGGCACAAAGTTGTGATAAAAATGGCAGCGGTTCCCAAAACAGGAACGGCTACGCGCCAGTTCAGGAACGAGCGTTGGAGTTGGACCAGACTCATCTGCCAGGCCGGGATTCTCTCCTCCGCCCGGAGAGCGCCCATGACGCGTTGGTGAAAAGCGTTGGAGGCATGGATGTTCGTACTCGGCTTAACTGTATTAAGCTTTTGAGCAGCGTGAGAAATTTCTTCGAAGTAGTTGCGGCACCTTTCGCATTTTCCAAGGTGAAGACGCAGGGGCTGTGCCTCCTGCTCTTCCAAAGCCTCCATGACGAGGCAGACGATGAGCTTTCGGTTTTGGGAGCAAGGGTTCATAGCGTTCCAGAATTCCTCTCGAGATTGGTCAATTGAGCTTTGATGTCGTTCATGGCGCGCAGTTTGTCCAAGGCGCGGAAGAGTTGCGATTTAACAGTGCCCACCGAACAACCGAGTGCTTCCGCGATTCCGTCGAGTGAATGGTCCACGTAAAAACGCAAATAGATAACCTGCTGATATTTGGGAGGTAATTCGTTAATGCAGGCCAGCACCAGGGCGGCTTCTTCCCGAAGCTGTACGGAGTGGTCGGGCAGAGCCTCCTGATCCGGCAAATTATCGAGACTGGTTAGGACCGAATCATGGTCTTGTCGGGGGAGCGACGAGAGGGGGACGGGACGCTTTCTGCGAATGGTGTTTCGATAACGGTTGAGGAGGATGGCGCAGAGCCAAGTGAAAAACTGGCAGCGGCCATTAAATCGGTGGAGCGATTTCCAGGCATCGACGAGAGTGTCCTGGGCGAGATCCTCGGCCAGGGCCGAGTTGCCGCAGAGGGTGAAGGCCTGGCGCAACAGGCGGGTCTCGTAAGCCCGGCAGATATCGCCAAAAGCTTCGGCGTTGCCCGCCCTGGCCTGATCCAGCAAACCGCCTGTGTCCAGCGCGTCGGTTATCACAAAGGGTGGATTTAAGCTGAACACGGTTTAATCATACTCGAATGAAGCGGACGAGTCCATGGAGGACCGCCGGCCCAGGTTATTTGGCGGTGGCGGGTTTTGCCGCTGATTGGCCGGCCTTTTGCCCCGCGACGTTGAAGGCAGGCCCGTCCTTTTCGACGAAGATCATCACAACGGGGTAGCCCCTGCCTTTATAAGCAGACCGGAGTTGAAAACCGCGGTCCACACCCTCAAAAACAAATCGCTCGAAAGCAAACGGACCATTGCCGCAGGGATCAGGAACGGTCTTCAAACCGGCCTGGCCATGGAGCTTAAATTCCACTGCTGCATGGACCATGGCCAGTTGAGCGAGGGTCACGAACTCTTTGTCACGGCATTTCTCAAGCGGCGCAAGCATGGCAGGCACCAAAGGATTTTTTGAGGCAGCGACTTCCGCGTAGAACTGTTTCACCTGAACTTCATACTCCGGTTGAGGCAAAGCCATCACCGCGGCGAGCCGAGTGTAAAGCGGCGGCATTTCCTGAGCCAGCTTCAGGATTCCATCAACAGTCCCGCCAGCTGCTTTGAGCGTCCTTTCCCAAACGCTGGGTTCCGTTGATGGTGGTGCGTCACCTTCATTCGAGGGTTCCAGTGGGCTAAACAACTCCTTGATGCCGGCGAGCACCTTGGTTTCATTGCCGGGGTTTTCCTTTTGCAGTTTTTCAACCTTCTTGTCGAACCATCCGAGGAAGAAAGACTTTTCTTCTGTTCCAATACTGGTGGCGACGGTGCCGCGGGTGGGTGCGGCCTCAATGGCGTCGCTTAATTGCTTGAGCGTCTCTGGAGGGAGTTGAAAGTAGTTTTCAGCCACGGTGGAACAGACAATGTTTTCAACCGCCATCTGGACCAGGGCGGCGATGAGGGTGCCGTCACGCGAGCTGTTCCTGCCCAGGGCTAAACACGCAATGAGGTCCTCGCGAGCATCTTCCGGCCGGCCTTCCTGCAAAGCCCACATGGCGCGGAGCCGGCCCGCTTGCGCGATGCGTTTGCACTTGGCAAGGTGCGGGAGCAAGGTTTCCGGCCCGGGGCCGAGGTCGATTCCCCAATCACAGGGCACTGTGGACGCCGCAGCCCGACGGGCATAACGAAGTTGCTTTCCATAATAGGAAATCAGCTTTCCAAACCGCTCCGGTAGCTTCTGCCCCCGGAGCCACTCCTGGCCGTCAAACAAATAGTCCTGGTCTGCCTTGGGTAGATCGGGCGCGAGCAGAAACGACTGATAGTAGAGCAGGGCGGGGTTGATGTCGGTGCGGAATTCCTGGGCACGTGCCGGGGCAGCCGCGCCGAGCGCGATGAGCAGGGCCAAACAAAGTGAGCTTAAAGATTTCATATTCGTTTCAAAACTCGCGTTCGAGTTCAACCGTTAATAACAGCAAGCGGTAGAAAGGTTTCATGTTTCGCGAAAAACCGACATCGAAGACAAGCGATTTCGTGAGAGTGCTGAGGCTTTTGCAAATGCTTCAGCAGTGGATAGTTGCAAAAGGAGGAGTACGAAAATCAATGATTGCGATTACCAAAACTTAAAAAATAGATTGTCTCCCTGAGGAGAAGTGATACGGTCAAGTCCATCACCGGCACGGTTTCTGCCTACCCAAAGGCACCATTATGAAAAACTTATTTCTGCTGTTGTTGGCCTTCTCGTTTTGGACTCAGACGACCGTTGCTCAACAAAGATTAGTGGATTGCTCGTGCCTGGCCACACAAGCTGTGCTGATAACAAACGCATGCCAGGCAGTGGTCCCTGACATGTGCCAATTCACCAACTGTTTTTTCAAGAGCGCTGCCGTGCCTCCGCAGCCGCTGAACTGCAGCCAGACGCCACCGGCCGGCACAGTGGTGGGGCCGGGGTCATATCCCATCACAGTGATGGTTTCGGATAATTCCGGGGTGGTGGAGATGTGCCCGTTGACATTCACGGTGAACGCGCCGCAGAGCGGGCCGTTCTCGTTGCAATGCGCGAACGATAAGGTTGTGGATTGTGCAGCCCAATGGAACTTTGATCCTCCGACGCCGGTGAATCCGTGTTGTCCCCAAGCGGGAGTCCCCAACAACGGGGTGACGATAACGAGTGTGACCACAACCACGAATGGAGTTTGCCCGCGAGTCTATACACGGACCTGGCAGGCGAAGGACAGTTGCGGTCATACGGCGAGTTGCAAACAGACTGTAACGGTGCGGGATACAACACCGCCTGTGATTACGTGCGCCCCGAATATAACCAAAGAATGCGGTGTAACGGGTGCGGCGTTCACACCACCGACGGCGGTGGATGATTGTGACGGGACCACCGTGGTGATCCAGGTCGTGAGCACGGTGACGAACACGGCGGGATTGGCCTGTCCGGCGCGATTCAGCGTAACAAGGACGTGGAGTGCCACTGACGCCTGTGGAAATTCCAACGTGTGCAGCCAATCGATTACTTTCCAGGACACAACTCCCCCCTCGCTCACGTGCGGAACCAACCAGGTGGTTGCCTGCGGGATGACGTGGAGTTTTACAGCCCCGAGCGCAGTTGACCTCTGTGACGGGAACAACGTGTCCGTAACGGTTGTGAGCACGGTAACAAACCAGTCAGTAGCCTGTCCCACCAACCTGGTGGTGACCCGCACCTGGCGAGCCACCGATTCGTGCGGCAACAGCGCCCTGTGTAGCCAAACGGTGACCGTTAAGAGCAGCGGCGGCCCGGTGTTGGATTGCAATAAGCTGGCGGTGCTTCCCGTCCTGCGAACGAATGCGTGTCGAGGAGTAATCCCGGATTTGTGTCCATTCGCGCTCGCATTGGCGCAACAGGGTTGCCCGTGCTTACCCACCTGCACGCAAACCCCGGCGGCCGGGACGCCTGTAGGCCCTGGCCCGCATCCCATAACAGTGACGCTGACGGATGGCAGTGGCAATAGCGTTTCCTGCACGGTTATTTTCCAAGTGATCGCGTCCAACCAGACTCGTGTTTGGAATACAGGCATGGGCGGGGTAAGCGGAAATGTGAGCCTTCCTCCCGGCACAACGGATCCAAACTATAACCTGGTGGCCTGGCCCACGGGCGGATGCTCCGGTCCGGCACAAGTGCAGGATCCAAGCACGATCCCTGTTCCGCCATGGATAGCCAACGGCCCGGATTCACAATGGATTGGCCCTGCATTCAACACGATCAACTGCGGGCCGGGGCTTTACCATTACCGCTTGTGCTTTTTCCTGGACTGCACGGATGGAGCATCGATTCAGGGTTCATGGAGTTCGGATGATTACGGTACGTTGCACCTGAATGGGCAACCGACCGGCTATACGATTCCCTCCACCCAATTTCCGAATAACGGCTACGACATTCTGCACCCAGTGAATATCACCAAAGGGTTTGTGTGCGGGATGAATTGCCTGGATTTCTATGTGACCAATGCGGGCACCTGGACAGGGTTGCGGGCGCAATTTACGAATTCGTTCAACGATTGCTGCTGCAAGCAACAATCAGCGTTCTCGGTTTTCAGCGGGCAGGGCGCGGCTGGGCCACTTCCGGTGGGGGCACCCGATAACCAATTCTCCTTTACCTGCATTCCCCCGGGTGTTTCCTACCCGACGCCGGTGGTGGTAAATCCGCACCCGATCTGGATTCCGAATGGACCAAATTCACAATGGATTGGACCGGATCCAGCCAACCAAAGCGCAGCGGGGGGAGTTTACTGCTACACGTTGAAATTTGATTTGCCGCCGTGTCCTTCGGGCTTGTTCAAGGCGAGCCTGGTTGGGCAATGGTCGGCGGATGACAGTGGCACGATTTATCTGAACGGAAATCCGACGGGCAATACGTTGCCAGCGGGGTGGGCCTTCACCAATTGGCAAGCGATCAACATCACGAGCGGACTAGTGCCTGGGTTGAATACCCTGACGTTTTATGTGACTAACCTGGGAAATAGCGCGACGGGCATGCGCCTCGAGCTGACCGGATCGACTTCCTGCTGCGATTGCACGAATTTCTGCTCTGTGTCGATCAAATGCCCGACAACGGTCACCCAAACGGTGTGTGGGACCAACGGGATCGTGGCTTATGCACCGCCGACAGCAACGAGCAGCTGCGGTGCGGCGGTAACGGTTGTATGCACTCCGCCATCCGGAGCGGTGTTCCCGGTCGGCACCAACAGCGTGAGTTGCACGGCCAGCGATCCGATGGGCAACACGGACACATGCCGATTTGCGGTGATCGTTCTCCGCGACAATACGCCGCCGATAATCGATTGTGTTTGCCTGCAGCAACAAACGCGGCCGATTCGGGCTTGCAGCGCGGTCATTCCTGATTTCTGCAAATTTCGAAATTGTTTTAGCGACACCTGCACGGCCAATGCGGATTTGAAATGCACGCAAAACCCGGCTGCCGGAACACCGGTGGGACCGGGGAGTTACATTATTACAATCACGATAACCGACACCGACGGCAATAGCAGCCAATGCCAGGTGCAGTTCGACGTGATTGCGCCGACGGACACGAGGGTGTGGCATACGGGGATATCAGGCGCGCAGGCGGCGAACTTTGTGATCATACAGACGCCGAGCGGGCCGGTGAACACTCCGTCCGTGCTAACGACCGT
>JAQGOV010000325.1 GCA_028293425.1 Verrucomicrobiales bacterium | reverse complement strand
TCTGCGAAGGTGATGGCAACACTGACGGGGAGCTTTGGGGTCAAAAGCGGCACGCCAGCGGAGGACGTCGTTCAGTGGGCGTTAGCAGTGTCTTCAAAATCGGAGGACCCGAACAGCCAAAGAAAATGAGATCTGCTATGCCCCTTAGCTAAGCCGTGCTTTCAGCCAGGACGGCACCCCAAGAGGCGACCATTGTTTACTCGGCGGAAACCTTACTGAAATCGAGGAGCTTTTGCCCCACGCAGAAGACGGGGCTGAAATTAGCTACGATGTCGGAGCCTCACACGTAAGATATTGCAACAGGCTTAAGGAAAGCGAGCCGTTCAACTGATTGGGGGTTTCTGCAGGAGTTGGTTGGGAAGCCATCGTTCCAGGATCGCATGAATTGTGTAGCCATAATCCTGGGGAGCTTAACGGTTTTATGTAATAGCCACTCGCACTTATTTGCTCTGCCCTTAAACGGTCGGCAGGTAAATCTGAGGAAGAAAATATAACCGTAGGGAGTGTTTGAAAATCAGGTTGGGAGCGGATCCATTGCAACACTTCCAAGCCATCGGTGCGTGGCATTTTGAGGTCCAGAATGACCAGAGAAGGGACTTGGTTTTTTGAAACAAATTTGAGCCACTCAATTGCAATATCGCCCGCTTCCACGTGGTGGAGGGTTCCAGGAAAGGCCATCTTGGTGAGCGCACGTTTGAGGAAGAAAGCTTCGTTCTCGTTGTCCTCGGCCAAAAGAATTAAAGGCGAAGGACCATCAGCAGAGCCAGTGACTTGCTGATATTCCTGGTGTGATCGAGCGCCAATTGGTAATGACATCAGGTTTTTAAACCAGTGATGAGGATAGAGGAGGTCTTCCCCGTTTCAAGCAGCAACCGCAATAGGTTTTGCAGGCGGCAGCAATGAGAAGGGAAGTGGAGGGTTTTGGCGCGGAGACCAGAACGGAAGGCGACAACTCCGCACCCTTACCCGGCATGTCTTAAGGGTGGATTTATCGTGAGCCATTAGGCTGTTTACCCCATGGCCCAAGAAACACATAAACCTCTTAATCCGAGTCTTAAATCATGATCATTATGGGCACTTCGACTTCAACTAAAAGCAAGGGAAAAGCGGCTTCCAAGGCTCCATTGGCTAACCCCCCTGACGATCTGAACAGGACCATGAAACCGCAGCAAATCCCAAAAGCAAAGCCTGCAACAAGGGAAGCAAGTCAAGCAATGCAGGCGCGCATAGTCCGGAAAACAGCACGCCTAGAACTTGAGTGGGCAAATGCTCGGGAGGTTTTGGTAGCAGGAACTTTCAACGAGTGGAACCCAACCCCAATGCAAATGATTCATGGCTCAAGGTGGGCTATTGAGCTTCGCTTGAAACCTGGACGCTATGAATACCGATTCATTGTGGATGGACTGTGGCAGGATGATCCGTATGCGTTTATCTTTTGCTCGAATCCATTCGGCACTCGTAATTCGGTCTTGATTCTCGCTTAGCAGGTTGCTGGAAAACCAGGAAATGAATTGAACAAGTTAGGTCTGAGCTGGATTCAGGTCTTCATGCCTGAAACCGTTCAGAAACAACAGGAGCTCGTATCCATTGTAGCCTTGGAAGCCTTTGCCTCACGACCACCCTTTGCGCGACCTCAAAAAGCAGTTGGATTTGGTGCTCAATCTCCTCTCGTTTCAATTTAGATCAGATGTATGCCGAGGAAGATCGGCCCAGCATTCCGCCCGAACAGCTCGTTTGTGAGACGCTCCAGTATAACCCTTTTTGTGCTGGTTTGTGGACCTGCGGATGAGTGAGGGCACTTGGGATGCGAACAGTTTTATTAAAAACCAGGAGCGCCTCCTGAAGCGCCCCGTGGCAACCAGCTTCTTTACAACTTTGGTTCAACTGGCCAAGAACGAAGGTTCGGCCTGCCAGGAGCACTTCACCGCGGATGGCACCCTGATTGAAGCGTGGCCCGAGCTTGAAAAGCTTTGTTTCCAAGGGAAAAGTCCAAAACAATGATCCTGACAAGCGACACTTGATTGTGCTGTGGAGCGTGCCGTATTTGTAGAAGTGCGTGATGGTTCAGCCCCAGATTCCTCTTCCTTTATCCCGCTCTGTCCTTATTTTGACTTCCAAACAATTATCTTCGACTGAGCTGTGCGTGTTTTATTGCAAAATATTTTGACAAACCTTTACCTTGCGCCTGGGGGAGAATGGGTGAAAGCTGCTTGGCACGCCAGAGACTTTGGCTGCAGTGACGCTGCCGTGATGTTCGCCCGCCAACATCAACTCAAGGATTTTCAAATCATCCTGAAATTTAGAGGCTTGAACCACGAGATTGTGCTTCGACCGAACAAATAAAAGTCGGGCATCAAGACAAACTACGCTGCGTTTGTTTGTCTTATCCGAAACAAACTTTACGGGGACCCCGCTAGCATGCGTGAAAAATACGCGAGGGGAGGCGCAAGGGTTGAGAAATGGTTCTCCTACCGATCAGTAAATAGGGCTTGCTTGATGGGCTGTAATGATGTTAAATGCCAATGAAGGACAGGATTTTCTACCGAAGGCACAGAAGCTCGATTATTTTTGTGCTCGGGTGACAGAACGTTTCTTCAGCGGGGTACCCCAACCCCCACCTCCTTGACGTCTGCTGCCCGAGTCTCTTTCGAAAGCCGAGCTACAGGAGAGTCGTTAGCTCGATTCTTTCCACTGTAACCGCAAGCGCCGCCCGCTCCTTTGTGACCTGAGCGGGGTCTAAACGAGTTCCTTTTTTTGACGGGTTTAGGCTTGAGTCTCTGAGGGATTGAACGGAATAGCGTCAGGGTTTGACCTGAAGGGCTTGAGAACGAATGGGGACCGTCTTGGTTAGCTTGTGGAAGTGTTCATCCGGAAGTGTGCCACGAAGGAGTTCCTGAAAGCGGAAATGGAATGGTGCTTAGATACGCGGGAGGCGAAGGGGTTTGGTTCATCGATTGACGCGCGGTACGACTCTGTTTCGAGCATTATTTGAAGGATGTGCAGATCCTGATGAGGTTTGCGGACGACCCCAGGCTCGACCTTGTGATATCGGTAAGGGATTGCCGATGGAACGAAAAGGAGGGGAGTTAAGTGTTACCAGCCTGAGTTTCCTTCGTTCATCCTGAGCGACCTCAAGATGCTCCACGGAGATGGTTTCTCCGTCCTGGAAGCCCTCAGGAACAATCCAGATTGGGCTGTGATTCCGGTAGCGATCCTCTCAGGTTCCGGGAACGAAGATGATGTTAAAAAAGCGTATCT
>JAQGOV010000573.1 GCA_028293425.1 Verrucomicrobiales bacterium | reverse complement strand
CCGGCTGCTGCGCAAACCGCCTGCAGCAAGTGGGTCTTGCCGCAACCCAATGCACCCAATGATTCACGCTGATATTTTTCTGAAAGACCTCGCCAGCCGTCTCAAAAACCGCATTCAGCTTTCTTCTGATGGGCTGGCCGCGTATCGCGAGACGGCAGAGAAGGCCTTCGGCTCCGATGTGGATTACGGGCAGATTGTAAAAACCTACTCCGTTACCAATCTCAATAAGGACGCCGCCGGACGATACAGCCCGGCGGAAGTCGTGAAGGTTGAAAAGACCGTGGTTGCTGGCACTCCTGATACCGCACTGATCACTACATCGCACGTTGAAAAGCAGAATCACACCTTGCGCATGCATTGCCGCCGGTTGACCCGCTTAACCAATGCTTTCAGCAAGAAGTATGAAAACTTTGTTGCTGCTGTGAGCCTGAATTTCGCTTATTACAACTTCTGCAAGGTCCACGGCGCGATCAAGACAACCCCAGCAGTGGCCGCCGGGGTTGAGCAAAAAGCGTGGAGCGTGGCGGAACTGGTGGAGCGATGTGGCGAATAAATATTACATAGAACGATTACAAATGGTGATCGCGCACATGCACAAGTGCGAGACTCGCCATGTACAAACGGCTCCAGTAAATGAAACTTTCCACGGCAGGCCCGTCTGGCAGGGTGATGTCGAAGTGTTCGAGGTTACCGCTGGACACCCAAGCGCAAAGAACGTTTACGCCTGGAGCTACAAGGATGACAAAGGCGAACACTTTGCCGCGATCCTTGGTATCCCTCCAGTTAAAACGCCGCTGGATGCAGTGAAGGCGTTTATTGTAGCAGAAGGCAAAAAAAACTTATGAGTGCACTTGTTGATATTGAGCCGAAAATCGATCCACCACCAGGCTCTCAAATGATTGTTCACGCCGTTTTGACCGGCTACGCGACCAGCACACAGGGCAATACGATTTACCTAACAGCGGAATGCCGGACTCATGCCGAGTTTGTGAACGAAATCGATATACTAATAAGTGACCTTGAGGGATTGAAGGAAAGGGCAAAGTTGAAGTTTGCCGAGTTTGACTCTTTCTGAAACCAAATTAGGACACTACCAAATTGTCGGCAGCGATCTTTCCACGACGATGGCGGATTGGTAACCGCTGAGGAGCGGTGAGGACTCAATGACAGCTCTCAGCAACGCATGGGCATCGATCGTTGAAAGCGATAGTTCTCCCCTTAACACCATGCTGTAATCCAAAGCGTCGCGTACAAGCTTGTCCATTCTTTCCGCCGCTGCTGCGATTCTTTGCAAGTAGGAGGTCCGCTCAGGTTCCGGCAGCGATTCCTCAAGTAATAAACTCGAGAAACCTTGCATCGCGCGCAACGGTGCCCGCAGATCGTGCGTCAAGCTGTAGGAGAAATGCTCCAAATCACCCACTGTTTCCTCCAGCCGCGCCGTCCGTTCCGCCACCCGTTTTTCAAGCACTTCCATTTGGCTGGATCGTGCCTGGGCCAGCGCCACGTAATGACTCAGCGTTTGCAGGAAACGTAAATCCTCCTCATCCAAGAATGACCGAGTATGGCTGCCAAATGAAAGCGTCCCCAGCAGCTGATCCTCCACCATTAATGGGTTGCAAGCGTAAGCCTTAAATCCCAGGCTGCGCACAAACTCATAGCTCGGATCGTCAGATTCCTGGATGTTAGACGCTGCGCATCCTCGCTTTTCTTGCGCCACGATTCCACAGGTGGCCTGCCCGAAATGCAGCTTCGAAATGCCGAGGGCGGTCGCCTCGGGGATGCCGGCAAAGGAGCTCAACTGGAGCTCATCAGCGTCGGCCGAGGCAGTAAAATGGAAGTAAGCATCCAGGGATAAAGGCCCTGCCACAGCCTCATACAATTTCCGAAGCATCTGCCGTGGGTCCGGCGCCAACAAAAGCCGCCCGGAAGCTTCGGCCAGCAGTTGAGCACGTTGGCTGTGCCTTTGCAAGGCCGCCTCGTTTTGAGCCAGCACCTCCGTGTTTCTCAAAATAGCGCTTTGAGGCTCAGAAGCTGTCGTATTCGCATTTCGAATATTTCTCACAAACTAAAGCCCTGGTTGGCCCATGTGGTCGCTTCGCAAGCGTCTCCCGCAGCAGAAGGATGCCCAGCACTTTCCCGAATCCTGCATAAGCTTCGACGAAACAATGGGTCTCTTTAGGCTCTGATATCATACATCACTTTTTTGGAACACAAGAATCCGAAGCTAAAGGAAAGCATGAAAAAAAGTCATCGTGTGTGCGATGCTCCGGTCCGGGTTAAGAACGATTATGCAAGTTTCGGGCGAAAACCAGGTCACGCTAGCTGCACTGCAATCGGAACTGCTGGCAACACGATTGCAGCATCGCGGCTGTGGGCGGCTTTAGCAGATAACAATCCGCCCCCAGCGAGCGCGCCCGCTGTAAATCAATTTCCTCCGGAGAGGACGTCAGCACTGCTACGGGCATCGTGAGCTTGCCCTCCTGGCGCACCCAGGAAAGAACCTCAAAGCCGTTCAGACCAGGCATTTTCAAATCCAGGAATACCATGTCGGGCAACGGGTATTTGTTGCGATCGCTAAACGCTTCGCGGCCAGCCAGGTAGTCAACGGCTTCCTCACCGTTTGTGACGACGAACAAAAGATTCCCCAAGCCCGCGTCCCGAAAGGCTCGCTGCATGAAGAAGACATCATCCTCATTGTCTTCAGCCAAAAGAAACACGCTTCGTTTATCACTCATTCTGCACCCTTCAATTGCAGCCAAAAGCGGCTGCCTTGTGATTGATTTTCTTCGATTCCAACCGTCCCACCCATCCTTTCGACTGCCTTGCGCACAATCGCAAGCCCGATTCCAGTCCCCTCATATTGTTGCATCGCCGGCAAACGTTGGAACATGACGAACAACTTGCGCCGGTGCTTTTCCGGGATTCCGATGCCATTATCTTCAATCCAAAGCCGCACCTCTTGTCCGGCTTGCTCCGACCTCACCATCACCACTGGCTTCGTCCCTTCCGGCATGAACTTTACCGCGTTAGACAGCAAATTGCCAATCGCTTGGGAAAGAGAGGTGTCATCAGCCATCACCCGGTGCGGCGTTTGTATCTGCACTTCAGCCGCGGGAGACTGCATGGCGGGATGTTGCTCCACTATTTCCTCGATGAACTCCTGGAGGCTAATCGGATGGACCTTTAATTCCGCCCGCGCCACCCGGCTCATGGTGAGCACGTCATGGACGAGCCGCTCCATCCGGGCACTGCTCCGGCCGATTTTCGCCAGATAACTTTGGGCGTCCTCGGGTAGCTGCTCACCATAATCTTTCCGCAGGATCTCGTTATACCCTCCAATCGCCCGCAAAGGCGCGCGAAGATCGTGCGATACTGTATAGGAAAACTCTTCCAGTTGGGCAACTGCCTCCCGCAGGGAGGCAGTCCGCGTTGCGACTTGCCTTTCCAGGTCCTCCGCATGGCGGCTCAACTCTTCACGCGCCTTTTGTAAATCCTCGGCAATTCGCTGCCGCTCCGCTATCTCGGTTTGCGCCGTTTTGTACAAGCGCGCATTATCGATCGCCACTGCTGCCTGGGCTGCCACGCCTGCTACCAGGCGCTCGCTCCGTTCGGTAAAAACCGCCCGTTCAGGGTGCCCGAAAAAAAGGCCGCCAATCACCTCGCCTGAACGCGAAACGACCGGCACCGCCAGGTAACTGACCACCGGCAGATGTCCCCGTGGCATTCCATGATGCGGCGCCATCTTGCCGTAACGAGGATCCTGCGTGATATCGTCACTGCGCACCACACCTTCTGCATGAAATGTCGGCTTAAAAATGGGGGTAGCTCGCGGCAAGCCAAATTTCTCGAACGCTTCGCGTGGCGCGCCGCAAAGGGTGTAAAGCACAAAGGATTCCCCCTGCTCGTTAACAGTATTATAGAAAAACGCCCCAAATTTGGCGCCGCTCAGCTTGGTGGCCGCGTCGGTAACTTGTTGCAGCAGGCCCTGCAGCTCAAGTTGGGAAGCAATCAACTTACCCGTTTCGTTAAGCAGCTCCAGAATACGACTTTCCTCGCGCAGCGACTCCTCACTTCTCCGCCGTTCAGTGATGTCCTCCACCATCCCCACCATCCCCAGCACGGTGCCGTCCTCGCCATAGGTCCCACGCCCCATCGCGGCAATCCACTTAATCTCACCCGAAGGGCGGTTCACCCGGTACTCAATACTATAGAGTGAGTGCTCCGAGAGCGACCTCTCCACTGCCAGGCGCGCGTTCTCTCGGTCTTCCTCATGCAAATTCTCTCGCATTTTGCTCCAGGTAACTGGAGTGCCGCGCGCAAACTCTAAGATGTCCGCAGCTCGGTCGGACATCCTCACCAAATCAGTTCCTGCTTCCCAGTTCCAATCTCCGAGTCCTCCCGCTCCCA
>JAQGOV010000269.1 GCA_028293425.1 Verrucomicrobiales bacterium | reverse complement strand
GGCTGCTAATTTAAGCGGCCTAGAGAGCAGGTCGGTTAATTTGGTGGTTGAGTGCTCCCCAGACTTTGCCGCTTCAGGCGTAGCTGGCGCTTGAGATTGAACCACGTGACCCGGATGAACCGTTTTGATCTCTTTTGCGGGCTCGGTCAAAGCGGCACTCATTAACGGCTTTCGTTCGGAAGAGATGACTTGGGCGATCCCCACAGGCGTTGTTGCTGACGATTGGACAGCCATGTCGTTTGTATCCCTCGTTTCCTCTACCTTTGGACGCATGGTCGTTGCGGAAGGCGCTGACGATGCCAGATTGTTGGACTCGCTTCCATTGTTCCCTGCAGGGGACAAATTAGCTGCGGCAATGACGGAAGGAGCAGGCTTTGGTTGGCCGATCATGATAATAGATTGAGCTCGCACATGGTTGGTCACAGGGGCCGGTGCCTGAGCCACCATTGGCACCGGTTCCGGTTTCTTGATCGGTTGTCGTGCTTTCGCCAGCAAGTCTTCTCTCAATTGAATATGTTCTCCCGCCAACGTGACAGCTGCCATGGCAATTTCCCCGCCAGTGGAACAGAAGGTTAGCACCACCGGCAGCTTTTGTTGCCGCGCCAAGTCTGATTTGCGGTGGTAAGTCTCACGGAGTTTGACCTCCAGTTCAGAATCTCCAAGCGAAGATTCACCGCTCATGATCAGCACCACGGTCACATCCTTCACCGCCTTAACGACCGTCAATGCTTTGGCAATGGCCAAATCGGCACGGGGTTTTCCCCGATAACGCTCGTTCTTAAGGAACACTCCAATTTGGCTGGCTTGGGCCATGCTTTTTTCGCCACTCCAAACCTGCATTGGGTAGATGCCGGCACTCACATGCTCGCCAAAGGTCCAAATGCCAAAGGTGTCGGCCGTGTGCATTTGATTGGAAATTCCGGAATAAACCAAATCAAACAGGACCTGCCTTCCATCGTGCTCAAAATGTTTCATGGCGGCGGAGGTTTCCACCACAAACAGGAACTTAGCACTGGGCGCGAGCGCAGGTCCATTGGTGAGCGGAGGGGGGAGTGTGGTGGTTTCCACCACGGCGCCCTGAATGCTAGTGACAATCAGGAGGATGGTGGCTGTTGATACGATGTAGCGGTTTAAACAGCGGGCTGCCGCATGAGCTAATAGTGTCCATACTAATGCCATAGGCACTTTGCTTAGCTTTTTCCGGGCCAAGCTGGCTTTCAGGCAATTTGGGCCACTTGGAGGAGATTTTTGCCGCTTTGCTGTTCCATTTTAAACCATTTGTCTATTCGATAGCCTCTGGCAAAGTCCTTTGCATGGCTTCAAATAACAAAGATCAGGAACCCCAACCTGCCCTGGATGGGAGCACCGAGGCAGATTTAGCTCACAACGATCTCGAAGCCGAACTTCTGGATTCGAGGCCAACGCCGAGAAGCATCACGTTCAAATACCTTTCCATTTTGTGGCTTTTGCCAACTTTTGGAGCCATCTGGATTCTCGTCGCTGAGGCCGGGCCGATCTTATCCAAACCTTCGTTCCTAACTAAATTAGCAGCCGTATCGGTGGAACAGTGGGTTGCCTTGGTCTTAGTTCTGCTTCACACCATTTTTATTGGACTAGCCAGGCACTATCGGCAGAAGGAAAAAATTTCCGAAATGTCCGGCAGTTGATAATTTCCAATTTGGCGTCCATTTTATGGGACGACAGCCTGAAGATCGGAATTGCAGCTTATGCCACTTTACGAATACGAAGTTTGTGACGGCGATTGCATCGCTTGCGGAGGAAAGTTCACCTTGCGCCGCCCTCTGAGCGCTCCCGAGCTCAAGCAATGCCCGGCCTGCAAAAAGCTAGTCCGGAAGCTGATTTCCAATTTCAGTTCACCTTTAAAATTGAAACCACTTTCAATTTCAGATGCGAAGAAGTCCGGTTTTACCGTGCTGAAACGGCTCGGCAAGGGCGAATACGAGCGCCAATAACCCGGGACTTGGGGCTCAGTTGTAGAAGGTGAGTTCGTTGGTCTCGAGCAACACCTGCGCGAATTTTTCCCAGCCTCCTAAACGTTTCGGTGCTGCTGCATCGCTAAATTCCTTCTTCGCGTCCCATTCGTGGCTGCCCTTCGCGTCTCCCATGCGGATGACAGGCGACCACGCAAATGGTTCTCCTTTCGGCGCGAGCGCGCGACATTCCACCAGGAAGTCCACCGTTTCTCCACGTCGAACTACCAAGTGGGTAACCTTGGTGAGGATTTTCCCTTTAGCTGCAGTATAAACCGCGATTGGACCACTTTGGCTTGCTACAATCCGGCCCATCACGCCTGCGCCGTTCTTCGTGTTGTTTGCGAGTTCTCCGTCAATCGTAATGACCCCGTCCCGAGGAGCAGTCCAACGCCGCACGGCTGAAATGCCATCACTGGTGAGACCGCCATCGGCGTTTAACCGGATCGTGCCTAATTTGGGTTTTTTTGGATCGCGGGGGAGTTGCCACGCCTTTCCGTCAAAAACTGTCATGCGGTTAAAGTCCTTCACCCGCTTGGAAGCGGCATCAAAGTGGCCGTAGCCGTATTCCCAGGCACTTTCCCCTACCAACCCGCTGTCTCCACCGGACGTTGAAGTTTCGCTATGGATAAAATTCATAGCCAAGCGGGTTTCCATATCCGTCGGCTTGCGCTGGTAGATGAGTCGATAAAGCAACGCGAGCTTGTCTTCATCCCGGCTCAAGGCTTTGAAGTCGCCACGGCGCACCACATCACGGCCTTGTTCCACGACCAGCGCGCTGTTCATCATAAAAAGCGCCTGTTGCGGCACAATGGTATTATCCCGCTTTCCGGTGGTCAGGTCGGGGTTGGCGAAATCGAACGACAGAAACATGTTCGGCAGGTTGGCGCGATCGATGTAACCATATACCGAGCGGCGCGTTGAATACGGCTCGGAGTTCAATCGAACCGCCGGACCATACATGGTGGTGTCCAGCTTGCCGCCAATGAACAGGATGGTATCACGCAGGGCTTCGAAGTCCAACCGCCGCCGGCTGGCTTGCCAAAAATAACTGTTGTTCGGATCGATCTGCGCCTGTCGCGGATTTTCGTCGCTGCTCTCCTGGTACACGCTGGACAACATCAAAAGCCGATGCAGCTTCTTCATCGACCAACCGTCCTCGATCAGTTGAGCCGCCAGAAAGTTGAGCAATTCCGGGTTAGTGGGGGGCTCGGAGCGGGTGCCAAAGTCATCCGGTGTTTTCACCAGACCTTCACCGAAATGATGCAGCCAGATCCGATTTGCTGCCACGCGTGCTGTCAATGGATTGTCGGGGCTCGCAATCGCTTTTGCGAGTTCCAGGCGTCCGCTTCCGATTTTGAAGGGTTCAGGTTTATCGGTTGTCGCCAGCACTTCGATGAAACGCCGGGGCACTTGTGGACCCTTGCTGCCCGGGTTCCCGCGCAAAAATACATAGGAGTCGCGCGGTTTGTCCGCATCTTCCAGCACCTGCGCCCGCGCGGGTGAGCCTGGGTGGGCAATCTTTAGATCATTGATCGCCTTTTCATACGTGTTGAGCTTGTTGCGCAGTTTGTTATCACGGTTGATCAGGTCGTTCAACCGGCGCTCATCCAGCGCAAACTGATTATTGTTCACGTAAAGCAGCGTCCGAATTTCTTCATAGGGAGCGTCCGGCAGGGTCGGAACTGGAGGTGGGGTGGAAGAACTCTTTTTCTGCGCTTCGTAGGAAACCATTGTCGCCTGCCAGCGCTTTTCCATTTCGCTAAAAACATTATCGTAACGCGCCGCCACTTGCGCCAGCGAGGAAGGAGGAGTCGAGAAAGCGCGTGCAATCGCCAGGTTGATGGTTTTGGTCTTGTCGCTGTCCTCGTAAAATTTAGCCGCGAGTTCCTTGCCCTTGGTGGCGAATTCGGAGGGCTCAAGCTGTGAGAATGCAATCCAAGGAGCCATCGTGGGATTGTGTTTCTTGCGAGCCTGCCGCAGCACGGCCTCCCATGCGTTGGCCACCTGGGTGCTCAAGCCCTTGCGCTGCATGAACCCATTTTTTGCAATGTTGTTGGTTTTGCGCTCGAACTCATACAGCGCCAGAAGGTAATCGCCCGCTTTGCCAATTCGTTCCAATGAGAGTTGCCGCCCGGTTTCGGCTTTAAACTGCTCCAAGGCGGCCTCGGCTGCAGTTACTTGTCGCTTGAAGTCAAAATACGTTGCCGACTCTTTGATGGGCTCAAGGAGGGGTCCTTCCCTCGGCTCCACGGTGCTGTTGAACACCCCGTGCAAAGCGTAATAATCCTGCGTCGAGATAGGGTCAAACTTATGGTCATGGCACCGTGCACAGTTCACCGTCATCGCCATCGTGCTTTTACAGACAAGGTCAATCCGATCATCAATGATATCGTTGACTGAGTTGTTGAAGCGGTTCCCACAGGTGAGATAGCCGAGCGCGGCCAGCGGCCTTTTGTCTTCTCCCAGGTTCAGTTTGTCGGCTGCGATTTGCTCCATCAGGAAGCGATCATATGGCTTATCTTCGTTGAGCGATCGAATCACGTAGTCGCGAAAGGTATATGAATACAGGTAACGATTGTCTTTGCCGTTGTTCACCTGGCCTTTGGTATCCGCATAATGGCAAAGGTCGAGCCAGTACCGGCCCCATCGTTCTCCGTAGCGCTGCGATGCCAGCAAGCGATCGACTACCTTTTCGTATGCCTTGTCCGAGGTGTCTGCCAGGAATTCGTCCACTTCCTTAAGGGTGGGTGGCAATCCTGTCAGGTCAAAAGAAGCCCGGCGAATCAACGTGACCTTGTCGGCGGGTGCAGCCGGAGAAAGGCCCTTCTCCTGGAGCTTGGCCAATATAAACCGGTCCACCGTTGTCTTCGCCCAGTTCTGGGGATCACTGACCGTGGGCGTGGAAGGTTTTTGAATGGGCTGGAAGGCCCAATGCTTCTTTGCTTTCGCCAAATCCAATTTGTAATCATGTGGCGCATCGGTTGGCTTACGCGGATCGGGCGCACCCATTCGAATCCATTGCTCCAGATCCGCGATCTGGGAATCCGGCAGCTTCCGATCGTTTGGCGGCATCTGTAGATCCTTGTCTTGGTAACGCACCGCCTGGATAATCAAGCTCTTCTCAACATCCCCGGGAACCACGGCCGGGCCGGTATTTCCACCTTTCAGACTGGTTTCGCGGGAATCGAGCAGCAAACCTCCTTTGACTTTTTCCGCGCCCTGGCTGTGGCACTTGTAACAGTTCTCCGCCAGCACGGGCCGGATTTTGGCCTCGAAAAACTGCAGGTCGTCCGGAGAGATTTTCTCGTCGGCCGCCTGCACTGCGGTGGCGGCAGTTAAAAGAGCTGCCAAGAGGAAGGCTTGGGAAAAGAAACGGCGCATAAGCTGCATCCTGCTAAAGCGTTTAGGCCAAAATCGGTTTCACCACGTTGCCGTAAACATCCGTCAAACGGAAGTCGCGGCCGTTGTAGCGATAGGTGAGCTTCTCATGGTCAAAGCCCAGCACGTTCAAAATCGTGGCATGCAGGTCATGAATGTGGACTTTGTTTTCCACCGCCCGCGCCCCAAATTCGTCGGTCGAACCATAGGTGATCCCACCTTTGATGCCGCCACCGGCCAGCCACATGCTGAAAGCGCGGCCGTTATGTGTACGGCCAGGTGTTCCGCCCGCCACGTTGCCGTCCGCGGTCGGGGAGCGCCCGAACTCGCCACCCCAGATGACCAGTGTGTCCTGGAGCAGGCCTCTCTGCTTCAAGTCGGTCAGGAACGCGGCTATCGGCTTGTCGCATTCCTCGGCCCTGGCCGCCAGCGCGGTTTCAAGATTGTTATGATGATCCCATCCGCCGTGCCACACCTGGACGAAGCGCACGCCCTTTTCCAACAACCGGCGCGCAATCAGCATCTGCCGGCCCTGCACCTTGTCCGCTCCATACATGGACCGGACGGTTTCAGGCTCTTTCGAGATATCGAAAGCGTCGGTCGCTTCCATTTGCATTTGGTAAGCGAGTTCGTAAGCCTGGAGCCGCGCTTCAAGTTGCGCATCCTTTTTCAGGTTTTGGCTGTGGACCTCATTCAACTGATGAAGAAGATCAAGCTGCCGCCGCTGTTCGGGCAGTGAGGTGTAGTTGTTCCTGATATTCTCGATCATCTTGTCCAGCGAAGTGTTTTGAGTGTTCACCGGAGTGCCCTGGTAAGCGCCGGGCAGGAAGGCGGAGCGCAGGTTCGGCGCGGAAACGCCCCCGGGCGAAAGAGCAATAAACCCTGGCAGATTCTGGTTTTCGCTGCCCAGTCCGTAGGTCAGCCAGGAGCCGACGCTCGGCTTGATCAGCCGCGTCGAACCCGTGTTCATCATCACTGTCGCAGCACCATGATCCGGGATGTCAGTATACATTGAGCGGATGATCGCCATGTCATCGACATGCTGGCCTAACATTGGAAAAACCTCACTAACTTCCGTCCCACACTTGCCCATCTTTTTAAACGAGAAAGGCGACGCAAAGACGGTCCCACCCCGATCGCCTGGCATTTCCTTGTCAGCGTACTTATCGAGGGCCGGCTTTGGATCCCAGGTGTCCACATGGGAGGGAGCGCCCGAGGCAAAGATATGGATCACCCGTTTGGCCTTGGGGGTAAAATGGGGCTTCTTGGGCGCCAGTGGCGAGAACGACTCTCCTCGAGCTTCTGGAACGGGCAGCATGCCCATGCCCACTAATCCAGTGAGACCGAGTGCGCCGAATCCAATCCCCAGGCGGTTCAGGAATTGCCGGCGGGTAAAAATCATATCCTCGATCCGATTCTCGAGGTCCTGACATGTTTTTTCGATCATAACGGGCGTGGGTGTAAGTGGTAATTATGCTGCTAATTCGATCGTCGCCGGGTCTAAGCCATTTTGCTGCTGATAACTGATAATATCAGATCATCGGCCATTTTTTCAAGTTCATACAGGCACGGAGCTCGCTATTCATCTTCCTTGATACTCGCAATCTTCGCGGCGGCAGCCTTGTCCTCCAGCACCAAGGCATGGAAACGCCAAGTACCTCGCGGTTCAATCACCTGGATATAGTCCGTGGCTTTGCCCACTTTCTTCCCGCTCTGCTCCAGAATATCCACCTCCACTTTTACTCCAAACCGTTGATGGTCAGAGTTATTCGCTACGGTTCCAACCGCATAAACCAGGCTGCTGCCGCCTTTGGATTTCTCAAGAATGACATCTCCAGACTTTAGGTCGCCCGGCGACTTAGGTCCTTTGGCAGTCCCAGGCTTGGGTGTGGCCTCGGTAGTAACTGGCCGTTCTGCATTCGTAGGCGTTCCCGTTGTTTTTTTCTTTGGCTTGGGAGTTCGGGGAGCAATAGGTGCGGTTACGGTCTCGGTCTTTCCGCTCATGTATTTCGTATACCCAGCATAACCAACGGCCCCCAGTGCCAACACCCCGAGAACGATGACCACGAGCAACCCCGTTTTGCTTTTAGCCTCTTGTAGAAGAGGAGCTTCCGCCTTGGCAGGGATGGGTACAGCAGGAGCGGGACGCGGAGGTGGTGGTTTCGAAGGAATAGCCGCCGCCGGTGTCGGCGGAGGCGGAATCGGTCGATTGGGAGGCGGTGTTGTAGGTGTTGGTGGTCTGGTCGGTGGGATTGGAGTAGTGGAAGTTTTGGGCGGTGGAACCGAAGGTGCCGCGATCGGAGCGGGAGCGCCTTCGACCTTGAGAACGGTTTTTGCTTGGCAATGAGGGCAAGCCACAATCATCCCCAGGCCCTCTGCCGGAAATTCAATGTGCCCGTTACAATGCTGACAACTCGCCTTTAAGAACTTCTGTTCACTCATGGTTTCTATTGCCAAACCTTACAACCAACCCAAGGTTTGGGAAATAGAAACCACAGCCACCTCATTGCAGCACGACTGCCCGGTAAAATCGAAAACCGGTGTTCGGTGGTCCCGCGTCATACACCGTGCTTCCGCTGAAATTGGTGACGATGCCAATGGAGCTCCAGTTCGTCAGCAGACTGGAGGCTTCGACTGAGCAACGCTGGCCGGGCGGCCCAATGATGGTTAGCTGAATTGTCCCATTTGTGTTTCTCAGTGCAAGCCGGGTCGCATCATCGTCCTCGATCATGATATTGGCATTTACCAGCCCCGGCGAGCAGTTGAAGAAATTACTCAGCGACACCCCGAAGGTCTTGTTGGATTCGTAAGTGTTGTCATTCAGGATCGTGATCTGAAAAGTTTTGGACGTTGGTTGCTGCGGCGCGAAAATCATGGTCGTGTTAGCGCTCACATAATCCGAGCCAGGCAAAGCCGAGCCGCCGGCAGTAGAGATATCAACAAACACGGTTTGTGAGAACGGCTTGCTCAGGCTGACCGTCACCACCGCATTTCCGGCATTTTCCCCAACTGTATACATGTTCGTGGAGAACCTTACAGTGGGCGGGTCATCATCCAGGATGGTTAGCACCGCGTTCTTGATTGTGCCGAGAACCCCGTTGGTGGGATCTTGCAAGTAGAGCAATATAGTTTCGTTCGTTTCGTCCAGGATGTCGTTCAGGACTGGCACCGTGAATGAACGGGTCAGTTGCCCCGGCGCGAAGACCAGCGTGCCACCCACCGCACTGTAATCCGCCCCCGCAGTGGCTGTGCCATTGCTCACCGCGTAATTGATGCTGACGGTTTGCCCCGAGGCTGGACTCAACGAAACCGTAATGATGGCTCCGCCATCTCCCTCTCCCACAGAAAAGTTGGCCTGGCTAAAGGATATGGCTGGGGGATCATCATCCATGATTGTAATCGTGGCGGAAGGCCCAACCACCGCATTGGAAGGATTGCTCAAGGTAAGCACGATGGTCTCATTCAACTCCACCAGAGAATCCTTGTTAAAGTTTACATTAAACGTCTTCAACGTTTCTCCGGGTTGAAATGTCAGCCGCCCACTGGCTGCGGTGTAATCAGTGCCCGCGTTAGCTGTGCCGTCGCTCGTCGCGTAATCGACGGACAATTCGCGCGGGAATGGCTTATCCAGCAGCACGCGCACGGCGTAGCCACCAGCGTTTTCCGCAATGTTTGTGTTGCTGAAACTGAAAAAGACCAGTGATGGCGGGGTGGTGTCGAGCTTGATAGTATCGCTCGCTGGAGCTGATATATTACCCACCGTATCTTTGAACTTTACGTTCACGGTTTTTGGGCCGTCGTTCGTGCTCAAGAACCAAATTTTGTTGGTCGCAAAAGCTTCCCAGGGGGAGAAAGCGCCATTCTCATTGCTAAATGCCATTTCTGCCACCACGCCGCTGTTGTCAGAAGCCGACAGGGTTAATGTCACTTGATTCGAGAGCACCAGCGCATTCGTGCCATTAATTTGAATCGTTCCGGAGGGTGGGATGGTATCAGTAGTCACCGGCTTGCTTATGGTAGCACTTCCTCCGATGCCGGACGCTGTCAGAGTGACCGTATAATTGTTGAATCCCCGGAATGTGTAAAACGGAGCTCGCTGTGTTGAAGTATTGCCGTCTCCAAAGTTCCAACTCCACGCACTGGAGCCTATCGACATATTGACGAAAAAGATGCCGAGTGGCGCATTACCGGAGTTCGTGGACATGAAAAAAGCCGCCTGAGGCAATGTCACACCTGCATACCAGGTTCCATTACTATAACCGCGGGTGAAACTCTGTGAGGCAGTGGACCATGTTACCGTGCCCCCATTCACAACCAGATCCGCCGTGCTCCCGCTTACCGTTTGATTACCAAACCAGTTGCTGCGTGTAGCATCATAAACTTGGTAGTAAATCGCGGAGCCGACGCTCCAAGCCACCACACCGTTTCCATTCTTCAAATCAAACGTGCTGCCCTGGGGAGCATCACTGGCCGCCCAAACTCCTCGGTTGGGATCATACGTTCGAGCGCTTACAATCGTCGAACTGCTCCAGGCCACGACTCCGTTTGCATTAATAATGTCGGAGGTGGTCGAGGGATTTGCTTT
>JAQGOV010000262.1 GCA_028293425.1 Verrucomicrobiales bacterium | reverse complement strand
TCCCTGAACTCTATTTCCTATTTCCCGTGACCTGTGAGTGACTGGAAATCTCCAAGCAGCACCGATGCCATTGAGCAGAGGCCTGAAAAACCGCGCAATTACAACGCGAGCCGTTCTTTGACTGAGTGAGAATGACGCCCAAGGCGCGTGGAACCAACGCCGAGGTCGTCTGAAACTGGCTCCAAGCCGTGTTGAACCCATCACCTTGTCCCAGGTAAGAGGCTCCTCCAACGGAATCACTCCAACCTCCAGGTTCCTATGAACCAAAGCAAAATCAGGTTCATCGTCGTACGCTTCATACGCTCATTAAATCATAGTTCTGGATTCTTTGACAACGGGATACTAAAGCACCACCGTGGCAGCATGGCACAAAGGTGTACCGCACTGACTCTTGCCAAAACAGTTATTCGTAAGGCAACTCGGTTCTTCCTTGCCTCCGCCGCTTTCACCAAAATGGCGTTCGAGGACATGTAAAAGGTGCTTTCTTTGCCTTCGCGACCTTCTGCATGCAATTTGTTTCGCAATCGCACAATTTTCTTTTCCTATTGGTAAGCGCCAGCTCATGAAACCTTCTGTAAAAAGCCGCCTTGCAATTCCCCCCTTGTCTCACAATCGACATTCCCAAATCAGCAATGAGCAATCCGCCTTGCAATTCCTCTCCTTGTCTCACAATCAACATTCACCAATCAGCAATTAGCAATCCGCCTTGCCACTCCCCTTCCCCACAGGTCACCATAGGCCCCATGCGAACGGTCACCTCAGTTCAGGCCATGCAGCGGCTCGCCTTGCAATGGCGCCGTCAAGGCAAGCGCGTGGGCTTTGTGCCCACCATGGGCTACCTGCACGCTGGCCATGTCAGCCTCGTCCAACGCGCTCGCAAGCTCGTGGGCAAGGACGGCATCGTGGTGGTCAGCATCTACGTGAATCCCACTCAGTTCGCACCCACCGAAGATTTGAGCCGTTACCCGCGTGATTTTAAACGCGACGAAAAGCTCTGTCGGGAAGCGAGCGCCGATTTCATTTTTTATCCGAGCGACGCCGAAATGTATCCAGGCAAAAGCGAAAGTCTTTACAGCACTTACGTCGTTGAAGAACTGCTCTCACGCGAAATGGAAGGCGCGTCGCGTCCCACCCACTTCAAAGGGGTCACTACCATCGTGGCCAAACTCTTCAACCTGGTCCTTCCCGAGGTTGCAGTCTTCGGTGCGAAGGATTTTCAACAAGCCGCCGTCATTCAGCGCATGGTTACGGACCTGAACTTCCCCGTGAAAATTGTGGTTGCCCCGACGGTGCGCGAACCAGATGGCCTGGCCATGAGTTCCCGCAATAAATACCTCGAAGGCCCCCTCCGTACCCAGGCCGTCGCCCTTTCACATGCCATGCTCAAAGCCCGCGAAGCCGTCAAGAAATCCCGTTCTCCACTGCCCGCTTCGCGCCTTAAACAACAATTGCAAAAATTCATCGAGGAGCAGCCGGCGGCCAAGGTGGATTATATTGCCTTTTTCGATCCGGCGACTCTCCAGCCCGTTACACGTGTTCACCGCGGCACGCACATGGCCCTGGCGGTATTTGTGGGAAAAACCCGTTTGATCGATAATGGCCTCTTGGCTTAAGCATGAGCACACAACACACTTTTGACTACCTGGTCCTCGGCAGCGGCATCGCCGGACTTTCTTTCGCTCTCAAGGTTGCCGAAAAAGGCCGCGTCGGGATCATCACCAAAAAGAATCGCGCCGAATCCAACACCAACTACGCCCAGGGCGGCATCGCGGCGGTCACCAGCAAGGAAGATTCCTTCGAGATGCACGTGCGCGACACGCTCGAAGCGGGGGCCGGCCTCTGCAAGGAGAAGGTCGTTCGCACCATCGTCGAGGAAGGCCCGGCTCGGATCGAGGAACTGATCCGCCTCGGCATGAAATTCTCCGAACGCGAATCCGCCGATGCTGGTGGACCCAAGGAACTGGACCTCGGCCGTGAAGGCGGTCATTCGAAGCGCCGCATCCTCCACGCCAAGGATGTCACCGGCCGCGAGATCGAGCGCGCCTTGCTCGCCGCCATCGCCGCGCAGCCAAACATTCAGATCTTCGAAAACCACATCGCCATCGACCTGCTCACCACTCAAAAGCTCGGGCTCGCCGGCTCGGACCGCTGCCTGGGCGTTTATGCGCTGGATAACAAATCCGCCGAGGTCGAAACTTTTTCCGCGCCCGTCACGCTGCTGGCCACCGGCGGCTGCGGCAAAGTCTATCTCTACACCACCAATCCGGACATCGCCACCGGGGACGGCGTGGCTATGGCCTATCGCGCTGGCGCGGCCGTGGCCAATATGGAATTCATCCAGTTTCATCCCACCTGCCTTTACCATCCCAAAGCCAAATCCTTTCTCATCAGCGAAGCAGTCCGTGGCGAAGGCGGCGTGCTCAAAACCGTGGCTGGCGCGGAGTTCATGGATAAATACCATCCGCTCAAGTCCCTCGCCCCGCGCGATATTGTGGCCCGCGCCATCGACAGCGAAATGAAACGGAGCGGCGCCGATTGCGTGCTGCTCGACATCACCCACAAACCTGCCCCGTTCCTGATCGAGCGCTTCCCCAACATTTACCACACCTGCCTTGGCTACGGCATCGACATGACGAAGGAAGCCATCCCCGTCGTCCCCGCTGCCCATTACCAATGCGGCGGCGTCATGACCAACGTGGACGGCGAAACCGAGATCGACGGCCTCTACGCCGTGGGCGAAGTCGCCTGCACCGGCCTGCACGGAGCCAACCGCCTCGCCAGCAACTCGCTCCTCGAAGCTCTCGTCTGCGCCCATCGTGCCTCGCAAAAAGTGCTCGCGAAAACCGCCAAGGCACACCCCGCAAAAATCCCCCCCTGGCAATCCGGCAACGCTCACAACGCCGACGAACTCGTCGTCGTTTCGCATAATTGGGACGAAATCCGCCGCCTCATGTGGGATTACGTCGGAATCGTCCGCACCAACAAACGCCTCCAGCGCGCCCGCAGCCGCATCGCCAATCTCCAGGAGGAAATCCAGGAATATTACTGGGACTTCATCGTCACCAGCGACCTCCTCGAACTCCGCAACATCGCCACCGTTGCCGAAATGATCATCGCCAGCGCCCTCCAGCGCCCCGAAAGCCGCGGCCTCAACTACAACCTCGATTATCCCAACGCCGACCCAGCCTGGGCCCAACGCGATACCGTCGTCAAAAAGGGAAGCTGAGCACGGCTCACTCGCACATGGGCGAACAGGCGAATCACACCAAGCGCCCTCTTCCCTTCTCATTCACACCCCGCTTCAGCGGGGTGGGCAGGACTAGGAAGCTACAGCAAACCGTTTTTAACGGTTTCCCTGTCCCTCCTCATCAAAACGCTCCCATTCCCAGCAATTCGAAACCCAAAGGATTCAAAAAAACGCACCCCCTTTCCTGCTAACTCCGTTAGGAGTGGCCTGTTTATAGAAATAGCATCAACCCAAGGGCTTTCAGCGGCGCGGCGGCACAGACTGTCACTCCTCAAGATCCCTGACGCCGCGCCGCTGAAAAGATGAAC
>JAQGOV010000222.1 GCA_028293425.1 Verrucomicrobiales bacterium | reverse complement strand
TTTCTAAAATCCTGCGGTAAGCTTGTGAAGGCAATCTGAGCTGGCTGGCCCTCTTATGCTGGATTTTTTAACTGAAGATTTACGCCGTATTCTCCTCGAAACGCCGGAGATGAACCGCGCTTTTTTGGTGGGGGGATGCGTGCGGGACTGGCTATGGGGGTGCTCGGTTAAGGATTACGACGTGGAGGTGTTCGGGGTAACTTATGAGCAACTCGTGGCTGCCTTGGCCCGCTGGGGCAGGACGGATCTGGTGGGGCGTTCGTTTGGCGTGGTGAAGCTCTCAACAAAGGCCGGCAACACTTTTGATTTCACGATCCCGCGGCGCGATTCCAAGGTGGCACCTGGCCACAAAGGATTTCAGATCACATTCGATGAGGGCATCGAGCCAAAGGAGGCCGCAGCCCGGCGGGACTTCACGGTGAATTCGCTGATGTACGATCCGCGAAAGCAGGAGGTGCTGGACTTTTTTGAGGGGCAGAAGGATTTGAAGGAGCGGGTGCTGCGGCACACGAGCGAAGCGTTTGTAGAGGACCCTCTCCGGGTCCTGCGAGGAATGCAGTTTGCCTCTCGTTTTGAACTGAGGCCAGCGGTCGAAACAATCGAGCTTTGCCGCACGATGAAGGAGAGCTACCGGGAACTGGCGGTGGAGCGAGTGCGCGAAGAGTGGTTCAAATGGGCAAGTAAGAGCCGGGTGCCGTCGATTGGTTTGAGGTTTCTGGTCGACAGCGAATGGGTTGACCATTACCCGGAGGTCAAAGCCTTGATGGGAACTCCGCAAGAGCCTGACTGGCATCCTGAAGGCGATGTGTTTATCCATACCTGCCATTGTTGCGACATGCTGGTGAAGCTGCCTGCATGGCAATCAGCGGATGAAGAATCAAGAATCGTTTATTCGCTCGCCATCCTGTCGCACGATTTTGGAAAAGCTGTGACCACCCAAAAAGCGGTGCGGGATGGCAAGGAACGCATTATCTCCCCGGGCCATGAGGACGTGGGAGTGGACATTGCGGAACAGTTCCTAGCGCGCATCAATGCTCCTCAAGCCATTGTGGAACGAGTGGGGCCGTTGATCCGCAACCACATGTCGCACATGATCCCGATCACGGACCGGTCCGTGCGGCGGTTAGCCAAGAGGCTGGAACCGGAGAACATTGATGGGCTCTCGGTGATAATGACCGCCGATTCCATGGGCCGGCCTCCAAAGCCGGCGCGTGTGCCTCCATTTGTCCTTGAACTGCAGGCGAAGGCGGCGGAGTTGAATGTGGAGGAAAGCGCTGCTAAGCCTATCCTGATGGGGCGGCATTTGTTGGAACTTGGCATGACTCCCGGACCCGGTTTTAAAGAAATTTTGGACGCCGCCTACGAAGCGCAACTGGAGGGGAGCTTTCACGATTTCGATGGCGCCCTTCATTGGCTGAGGCAGCGGAAATAGAAACAGGAACAGCACAGTTCCCGAGACCTTCGGCTGAGTCGGAGGCAATATGTCTATGTCCGAAAGGGCGACTATAAGCGGTCCAGTCGGCCGCCATCAACTACAACGGCGGAGCCTCGGACAAATTCCGATTCATCGGCGGCGAGGAATGCAATGACGGCTGCCAAATTCTCCGGGGAGCCGAGGACGCTGCGGTCAATTTTTTCCACGCCCGCTTTAACATTTGGGTTCTCCCAGAGCATGGGGGTATTCACGGCGCCCGGCAAGATGGCATTTGCGCGGATCCCTTTGGCCTTGCCTTCCATGGAGGTGGAACGGGTGAGGGAGAGCAAGGCGGCTTTGGCAGCGGCATAGGCGGAAACAAGCGGGGTGGTTTCCACGGCGTGGATGCTAGAGACGTTCACAATGGCACCGCCTTTGTTCATCCTGAGAAAGGCCTGCTTGGTGAAGTAAAATGCGCCGAGCAGATCGACGTTCAGGACTTTCCACCAATCGTCCCCAGTTTGTTCCTCAAGCGGTTTGAAAACCATGAGACCGGCATTGTTAACCAAAACATCCCAACGTCCAAAAGCGTCGATGGTGGCGGCAACGGCATGCTCGACCGCGCTTTCCCTGGAGACATCGCATTCGACGCTCTTGGCCGCCGGAGCGCCAGCTTGCTGGACTTCCTGAGCCGCGGCGAGGGCGCGGTCTGGCTTGATATCCACAATCATGACGCGCGCGCCTTCCGAGCCAAAACGTCGGGCGGCGGCAAGACCAATGCCGCTGGCTGCGCCGGTGACAATTGCTACCTTATCTTTAAATCTCATTCTTAACCTCCTGTGTCTAGGACCTGTAGGTCCGTGGGTGGGCGCGCGTCTTCATTTTGAACCATCGCTTGCATCTCACGCGTGCGGGCGTCGCCGCCATCCATGGACAAATCGAGGGGGACGCGCAAGCAAACGCTTTGGGTGGGGAGCACGTGGCGCCAATCCTCAATCAACTGGCGGTAGGCCTTGCCCACCGGGCGAATATTGCGGTCCAGATCAAACAGGCCGAGCGGATTGACGTGACCGAGATCCTCGCGGAGGGCGACATCCCAGTCCACCTGGTCGGTGAGGGAATACCAAGTGAATCCGACAACGGGGACTCCTGTGTTGCGCACGCGTAAAACATTGGCCCATTCCTTCCAGAGCCAGTAGACGGACTCCTCGCCGCCGGGGCCTTGGGCTAGATTGGTTTCGGTGTGCATGACGGGGAGCAGGTAACGATCATAATATTGGCGTGTAATTTCGTCATAACCGAAGACTTCGCCAGCGCACCGGGTGGTGCCATCACTGGCAACACGATGCTCATTGGTCACATAGTAATCGTTGCCCATGATGCAGTGATGTTTGAGGTGATGGTGGAGAAAAAAATGATATTCATCCCGGGTCATGCCGTTATCCAAAAGGAATTCGTACATATCCGAGTCGACGCGCCGTCCATAATTCAGGTCGAGAGAGAGGAAGCGCTTGGCATTGAGCGTTTCGGCGGCATGGATGGCGCGTGGGGAGTCAGCATGAAAATATTCAGAGGATTCGCTTTGGATGAAAATGGCATCGGGCCGGACTTGCAAAATGGCGCGCATGGCGAGGATGTTTGCCTTAACGAGATTTTTGAGGGCGGTGACAAACGCGTGGTCAGTGGTGAGCTGCTCGTTCCACCAGCCGTAAGACGCGGAGAAAAGAGCGCAGATGTACATTTCATTAACCGGCGTATAAAGCTGGATCCACGGGTAGCGCTCGGCAAAATCTCGGGCATAACAGGCAAAGAGATCCGGAAAATCGGGGTTTTGGAAATTGCCAATCCAATCCGGCACGCCGAAGTGGCAAAGATCCGTAATAGGGACAATGCCGCGGGCGCGCAGGTCGCGAAAGACGAGATCCGAAAAGGACCAATCATAATGGCTCGGTCCGAGGAATGTGCGATGCAAGGGCGCGCCGTAACGCAGGAAAAAAATGTTGAGATGCCGGACGAGATCGAAATCCAACTGCCAATGGTCATAATGGCCGCATTTCTCCATTTCATCGATCCGAGTGCGGCCCTGATGGATGGTGGGATCGCTATTCTCGATTCCGGTCGCGAACATGAAGGCATGGGTTCGGTGCCGTGATTGGGCCTGAGCCAAGCGTTTGCTGGTGTGGTTGTGGTTGGAAGGCATTGCTTCGCTCCTGACACAAGAGTAGCCCACCAAAACGCCAGCGCGAGGTAGGTATCGAACCCTTTCAACGAGGAACGGGCTAGCTTGTGTGCCATTGGATCCAAAAAGAGTGGCTCATCAGCATCGTTTTCTATAGCCTGACGCGCGAGAAATGAAGTCAGAGTCCGGAAACGCCAACAACATTGCCGCCCAGGTCGAGAGGATTGTAGCTGCTACGCCTGTCAGCGACATTCATACCCATCTTTACGATCCTGCTTTTGGTGAATTGCTGCTGTGGGGGATTGATGATCTGCTGGTGTATCATTACCTGGTGGCCGAGGGCTTCCGATACTTCGACATCCCGTACGAAAAATTCTGGATTTTATCCAAAACTCAGCAAGCCGATCTGATTTGGGATGCCTTGTTCATCCAGAACTCGCCTATTTCGGAAGCGTGCCGTGGTGTACTGACTACCCTGAACTTATTAGGCTTGGACGTGAGGAAACGAGACCTGCCGGCCTTGAGGAAGTGGTTTGCTGATTGGCAAGTGGAGGACTACATCACGCGGTGCATGGAGTTGGCAGGCGTCAAGTCGATCTGCATGACCAATTCCCCGTTCGACGATGTGGAACGGCCGGTTTGGGAGAAAGGCTTCCATCGCGATGGACGGTTCACTGCTGCACTGCGAATCGATCCATTGCTGGTCTCATGGGCCGAGACAGCTCCGCGCCTGGAGAAGTGGGGATATAACGTGAACGAAACATTGAGCGAGCAAACGATCAAGGAAGTGCGCCGTTTTCTTTCGGATTGGACCAGGAAAATTCAAGGCCGCTACATGATGGTGTCCTTCCCGCCGGATTTTGATTTTCCAGCGGACAACTCCTGCGCGCAACTTCTGGAAAAGGCGGTACTGCCGGAGTGCCGCGAGTTGGGCATTCCCATGGCCTTGATGCTCGGAGTAAAACGCCAGGTCAACCCCGGGTTGAGATTGGCGGGAGATGGGATCGGCCTTAGCAAACTCAGCGCACTCGAACATCTGTGCGCGCGATTTCCAGAAAACAAATTCCTTGTAACCGTGCTGGCACGAGAGAACCAGCATGAGCTCTGCGTGATGGCTCGAAAGTTCCGGAACCTGCACATTTTCGGTTGCTGGTGGTTTACGAACATCCCGTACATTGTTGATGAGATGACACGGATGCGGCTCGAGCTGCTTGGCTTGAGCATGACTCCTCAACATTCAGACGCCCGTGTGCTGGACCAATTGATTTACAAATGGCAGCACTCCCGAAAGTTGATTAGCCAGGTGTTGCAGGATAAATATTCTGACCTGGCTAAAACCGGCTGGGAAGTGAGCCCGGAGGAGATTCAACGGGACGTCCAGAATTTGTTCGGAGGCGCCTTTGAAAGTTTTGAGAAGCGGAAAACCTAACGATGGACGAGGGCCCACTTAGTCAAACCACTCGTCGGCTTCGTCAAAGGCAGGGATTGGAATGTTCACGATCTTCAACTTGCCAATAGCGCGGTGGCGGCAGCCCGGCCGGATGTAGATGGCCGTCATGGGCTTCACAGCGATGAACTGGCCATCCAGTTCCATTTGGCCTTCACCTTCCAGCACCAAATAAATTTCCGTCATCTTCTTGTGGTAATGGGTCCGTGAATCCTCCTGGATGTTGACCACGTGGAGGCTGGCGACGTTTTGGCCGGGAGTAGCGAAGGCGCGCTGTGTCCAACCGCATGGGCAGCGAGTTGGAGTAATATTGTTGAGGTTCGCTACCTCGAAGTTATTCATAAAAAAAGGGCACGCGAACGTGCCCTTAAAAAACAGGCGTGTCGCTTTACGAAGCGACTAACTCACGGGCGGGCACCATGGCTGGTTGCGCTTCAGGCCGTGGTTCGGGTAAAGGCTGAGGCTGAGCAAGCGTGACGAGGGTTGAGGATGCCTGGAACTTCTCCCAGGAGGGCGCCAGAAAATCGAGAATTCCGGTGAGCTCTTTGCGGCTGACTTTGCCGGTAACATAATGCCCGACGGTTAGTTGAAGCATCTGGGCTTCTACCGAGGGAAGTGTCTTGACCCAACTCTCCACGAGCTGTTTGGCAAATGTGGCGAACACGTTGCCATTGTTGAAAATGAAAGGACCCATTTCGTAGCATTTCTGGCACACCTCAAGGGCTTGCGGCAAAGACAATGACTTGCTTGTTTGGCTTTCCCAATATTGGCGAGCTTTGTCGAAGTTGGATTTGGTCAGGAGTGGATCCAGCTTCTGCCCGTTACAAAGTGTCTGATAAAGGTTCACGACACTTTGCCAAGATCCCGATTCCAGCCATTTCTTTTCAGAATTTTTCACAAATAGATCCTTTGTTTGCCATCCGAGACGATGTGTTCCTCAACCCTCCATGAGGTGAATGCAGCCGCCTGCTCACCATGGTTGCCATAACTCCAATCCAACCGGGCAGCCGCACAAAGCGGGCACACGGGCAGATCGGAGGCAAGGGACACGCCACAAACAGTAGGGCAAAGCAGCCCTTCTGGTCAATTACGGGTTTTTACTTACCGTGCGGTAGGAGAACTACGGAGAGCCCTAAAATTAGATCTTTGTAGTTCCTTGACAGCCAGTCTTTTGCGATGATAACACCAGCCCTTTGCGAGCAAGGGGTTGAAGGGCTGCTAAAAGATAAAAGGTTTTTACATGGAAACCAGCAGCCTAACGTCCAACGGATTGACAAGAAACGGCGTAATGTCAAAAGTAGCCAGAATTAGCGCTTAAATGAATAAAAGAAATGTCTTAAAAGCGGTCGCAGTGATGACGCTGGCTGCCGTGACTGGCAGCCTTCAGGCTGCGGAACGGGTCGATTTCAACAAAGAGGTGAAACCGATTCTGGAGCTCAATTGCACTAAGTGCCATGGGCCTGAGCAGCAGAAGGGCAAACTGCGGCTGGATTCGAAGGAATCCGCTTTAAAGGGCGGCGAGAATGGCAATGCGCTCGTGCCAAACAAGCCGCAGGACAGCAAGATGTACACTTCGGTTATTTTGCCAGCCGACCATGACGACGTGATGCCCCCCAAAAAGGAAGGACTGCTGAGCAAAGCGCAAACTGACACGATCAAGAACTGGATTGAGCAGGGAGCGGAATGGCCTCAAGGCCTAAACCTGACAGTTGTCAGGAAAGTGAACTTTGCCAAGGATATCCAGCCAATCCTGGAATTCAACTGCGTGGCTTGCCACCGGGAAGGGCATGCCAAGGGCCTGTTGCGCCTGGATGTTAAAGAAAAAGCCTTTGCTGGCGGCGACAGCGGTCCGGCCATTGTGCCCGGCAACAAGGCGAAGAGCTTGGTTTATACCTCGACCGCCGTTTCTGAGAATGATGAAAAGCTTATGCCCCCCAAAAGCAAAGGTGGTCCTCTGCCCAAGGAGAACATTGAGTTGTTGGCCAGTTGGATTGATCAGGGCGCGAATTGGCCCGATGACATAAAGCTGACGGCGAAAAAGAAAGAAGAAATGCCGGGAGGAAACGAACCGCTCACTGTCACCGAAATTCACAAGCTGATTCTTTCAAAGCTGGAAGCCCGGTCCGAGGCCGAAATGAAGGCCTACACCAATAACATTCCCGGGACCCACGTCACTTATGCCATGGTGCCGATCAAAGGGGGAGATTACGTGATGGGCAGCCCGGCCGGTGAAAAGGGCCGCGGCAAGGACGAAGGTCCACAGGAGAAGATCAAGATCGCTCCGTTTTGGATGGGCCAGTACGAAGTGACCTGGAACGAATATGAACTCTTCATGTTCCCGGATTTTGAGAAAGCCACCAGCAGCCCTGATCAGAACACTTACACCAGCAAGACTTCCGACGCGGTGAGCCGTCCGACCAAGCCCTACGTGGAAATGAGCTTCGGCATGGGCAAAGACAAGTTCCCGGCCATCAGCATGACTCAACATGCAGCAAACAAGTTCTGCGAGTGGCTCAGCGCCAAGACCGGGCATTATTACCGGTTGCCCACGGAAGCAGAATGGGAATACGCCTGCCGGGCCGGCACCACCACTGCCTACTCCTTTGGCGATGATGAATCCCAGCTTGGCGACTATGCCTGGTATGCAAAAAACAGCGATTTTAAATACCAGATGGTAGGCAAGAAAAAGCCGAATCCCTGGGGATTGTACGATATGCATGGCAACGTGGCCGAATGGTGCCTCGACCAATATGTGCCAAACTACGATGACTATTTGAAGAGTCTGCTGAAGGACGGCTGGGTTCGATCCTCCACACCCTATCCGCACTCAGTCCGGGGCGGCTCATGGGACAAAGAAGAACCTTCCGAGCTTCGCAGCGCTGTCCGCAGGGCTTCAAACAAGGATTGGAAGCAGCAGGATCCGCAGTTGCCCAAGAGCATCTGGTATTTAACCGATGCTCAGTTCCTCGGTTTCCGAGTCGTCCGTCCGCTGGCGGTCCCAGCGCCAGAAGTACTCGAAAAGGTTTGGAATAACGGCGTTGAACACGAATAAACCGTTCCTTTCGAGGAAAGCTAATCTCACTTCCCTTTCGGTCGACCCCCGGAAGGGATTTTTTTGGCCGTGCTGATCTCTGACCTCTGAGCCCTCACGCTTCGAGCTTTCACTGTAAGATGGACAACCCCCCACGCCTTGCTTATCGTGGCTCCCAGAACCCCGCCCTTTGGCAGCGTTGAATACCCGCTGTTGTGAAGGACGTCGAAATTAGCGAATTCAACCATAAATCATCATGAACGAGCAGAAACCCAATCAGCCGCCGCTCACGCGACGGAGCTTCCTTAGAACCACGTCTACCGCATTGGCCGGTGGGAGTCTCTTGGCCGCCATGCCAGTGGAACGCTTTGCCCTTGGGGCATCTCCCGGCGACACCATCCGGATAGCGGTCGTGGGCTGTGGTGGACGCGGGACTGGGGCAGCCGATCAGGCTCTCACAGCCGGGGGAGATGGTGTCAAAGTGGTGGCAGTGGCGGATGCATTCAAAAGCCAGGCAGAAGGAGCGATAGGCCTGCTCAAGAGGGCGCACAATGAACGCGTGGCTGTGAAGCCCGAGCACGTTTTTGTGGGTCTGGATGCTTATAAGGACGCTATTGCGCAAGCCGACATGGTTATCCTGGCTACGCCCCCGGGCTTTCGCCCAATTCATTTCGAAGAAGCGGTCAGGCAAGGCAAGCACATCTTCATGGAAAAACCGGTAGCCGTGGATGGTCCCGGCGTGCGCCGCGTAATTTTGGCTGCCCAGGAAGCCAAGAAAAAGAATTTGAAGGTTGGGGTTGGCCTCCAACGCCATCATCAACCCAACTACATCGAAACCATCCAGCGCTTGCATGATGGAGCGATTGGCGACATTACGACCATGCGTGTTTACTGGAACAACGCTGGTCCAGTCGGCCCCAAGGCAAAGCGCGCTGAACTCGCGAGAAAGCTCGGTCGTCAGCCCACGGAAATGGAATACCAGGTTGCGAACTGGTACATGTTCACATGGCTGTGCGGCGATCATATCGTCGAGCAGCACATCCACAACACGGACGTGGCGAACTGGGTGTTGAAAGGTTATCCGGTTCGTTGCATGGGTGTTGGCGGACGCTCCTTCCTCAAAGGACCCGATTCCGGGGAAATATTTGATCACTTCAACATCGAGTACGAATACGCGGGCGGAGTGCGTGTGTTCAGCCAATGCCGTCAAATTCCGGGATTCACTTGGAACCCGGTCAGCGAACACGCTACCGGGACAAAAGGATCCTGCGATGTAAGCAGCTTCACCATTCGGGGTGCCAATCCGTGGCGTTTTAAACCCACTGCGGGCCAGCCTAACCCCAACAATGGTCATCAGCTCGAGCATTACCCGCTGCAAAAAGCGATCCGTAATGACGAGCCGTTCAACGAGGCCGAACGCGGCGCCAAGAGCACGCTTACGGCCATCATGGGCCGCATGAGCGCTTACTCCGGCAAGGAAGTGAGCTGGGAGGAAGCTATGAATTCCCAATTGGTGCTGGCCCCGGATCAATTCACCTGGGATGCCACTCCTAAAGTCCTGCCTGGGTCGGATGGAAATTATCCCTACGCGATCCCTGGAAAAACCA